>NZ_JAPEMC010000001.1:5725000-6025000 GCF_026343115.1 Streptomyces sp. NBC_00102 | reverse complement strand
GCCTCGGACTCGCGGAGGACGAGCCGCTCGGTCCGTATCGGGGCGGGCGGCCAGGGGGCGGGGCCCCACTCGGTGGTGGCGGGCACGGGTGGTGTCACTGTTCAGCCTCCAGAATGCGGTCGAGGGTCCGGCGGGCCGCGGCGCTCATCGTCGGGTTGCTCCTGGCGTAGTACCAGACAAGACCCATCGCCTGTTCGAACGCCCATGCCTTGCCGCGCTCCCACTCCAGGTCGCCGCACGCCAGAGTCCGCCGGAGGACTTCCCGCGGACCCGGCCGCAACAGGTGCCAGGCACCGACCCTGATCCGCCGGCCGAGCCGCCGCTCGTCGGCGGGCGTGCCGCGCAGCACACCGTTCTCGGCCATCAGCGCGTGGAACTGCCGCTCGGCGTACGGGACGCCGGGCGGCAGCGCAGCGATGTGCCAGTGGATGTGGGCGTTGCCCTCCTGGCTGCCCAGCGAGTACAGGTAGGTCCGCTCGGGCGCGGCGACGGCCTCGACGGCCCTCGCCACCAGCCGGACGACCTCCATCAGCCGGTGGAACCCCTCCGCATCCAGGTCCGCGACCACGTGTTCCAGGCGCGCCTTGGGCGCCACCAGCACCTTCGCCGGGAGGGTGGGCCAGCGGTCCAGGAACGCGATGGGCAGCCCGTCCCCGTCCACCACCTCGTGCTCTACGCACGGGCTCCGCCCAGGGGGAGCGCCGCCGCAACGTGCGCGTGGCCGCCAGGCCCGGCGGACCGGGACACGAGCCGCCGGACCGGCGACATACCCGCTCGGGACGCGTGGCCATGCGTTCATGGAGCGACCGTGCAACCCTGACGCCGGGTCACTCTCACACTCCTGGCGCAGGCCCTGGCACGACAGGGGCCCGGAAACCCTGGCGCGCCCGCCCCGGTGCCACGAACGGCCGCCCGGCGCCCCGGTCGTCTTTTCACTCGAATGCCCCGCCCGAATGCACGCACATCTCATATGTGAGATAGCCTGCCGATATGTCAGACGACTACCTCGTACGCATCGGCAAGCTCATCCGTGACGCCCGTCAGCACCGGGGCTGGACACAGACACAGTTGGCCGAGGCTCTCGCCACCAGCCAGAGCGCCGTCAACCGCATCGAGCGCGGCAACCAGAACATCAGCCTTGAGATGATCGCCCGCATCGGCGAGGCTCTCGACAGCGAGATCGTGTCGCTCGGTTACGCCGGCCCCATGCATCTGCGGGTCGTCGGCGGCCGACGCCTCTCGGGCGCCATCGACGTCAAGACGAGCAAGAACGCCTGCGTCGCCCTGCTCTGCGGCTCCCTCCTCAACAAGGGCCGCACCGTGCTGCGCCGCGTCGCCCGCATCGAAGAGGTCTTCCGGCTCCTGGAGGTCCTCAACTCCATCGGTGTCCGCACCCGCTGGATCAACGACGGCGTGGACCTGGAGATCGTGCCGCCCGCACAGCTGGACATGGAGGCGATCGACGCCGACGCCGCGCGCCGCACCCGCTCGATCATCATGTTCCTGGGCCCGCTGCTGCACCGCATGGACCAGTTCAAGCTGCCGTACGCCGGCGGCTGCGACCTCGGCACCCGCACGATCGAACCGCACATGATCGCGCTGCGCCGCTTCGGCCTGGAGATCGCCGCGACGGACGGTCTCTACCACGCCCAGATCGACCACTCCGTCACCCCCGGCCGCCCCATCGTGCTGACCGAGCGCGGGGACACCGTGACCGAGAACGCGCTGCTCGCCGCCGCCCGGCACGACGGCACCACCGTCATCCGCAACGCCTCCTCCAACTACATGGTCCAGGACCTCTGCTTCTTCCTGGAGGCCCTGGGCGTACGGGTGGACGGCGTCGGGACGACGACGCTGACCGTGCACGGCGTGCCGCAGATCGACGTCGACGTGGACTACTCCCCCTCCGAGGACCCGGTCGAGGCGATGAGCCTGCTGGCCGCGGCCGTGGTGACGGAGTCGGAGCTCACGATCCGCCGGGTGCCCATCGAGTTCCTGGAGATCGAGCTGGCCGTACTGGAGGAGATGGGCGTGGACTGCGCCCGTACCACCGAGTACGCGGCGGACAACGGCCGTACCCGGCTGGTGGACCTGACCGTGCGCCCCTCCAAGCTGGAGGCGCCGATCGACAAGATCCACCCGATGCCGTTCCCCGGCCTGAACATCGACAACGTGCCGTTCTTCGCGGCCATCGCCGCCTCCGCGCACGGCCAGACGCTGATCCACGACTGGGTCTACGACAACCGCGCCATCTACCTCACCGACCTCAACCGCCTCGGCGGCCGCCTCCAGTTGCTCGACCCGCACCGCGTCCTCGTCGAGGGCCCGACCCGCTGGCGCGCCGCCGAGATGATGTGCCCGCCGGCCCTCCGCCCGGCCGTCGTCGTGCTGCTCGCGATGATGGCCGCCGAGGGGACTTCCGTACTCCGCAACGTCTACGTGATCAACCGCGGTTACGAGGAGCTGGCGGAGCGGCTCAACTCGGTGGGCGCGCAGATCGAGATCTTCCGGGACATCTGACCGGCGGGGTGGCGTGCCCCTTGGGGGCAAGGGGCACGCCACTCCAAATACCCTCTGAACTGCGGTTACACCCTTGCGCGACCTTCCATTGAGCATCACTGTCTCTCGCCACCTTGTGCAACATGCGCGCAAGATGATCTTGAATAGGTGACGCCACATCAGGAACGTCGGACGACAGTCAGCCATCACGGACAGTGCTCACCAAAGGGCGCCCTCGCGATGTCCCCACCGACGGCCGCCGCACACCACCGTGTTCGGCTACTTCCAGGACGCCCCGCCGAGCCCACCGCCTGCGTGATCGACACGCAGAGCGCGAAGACCGCAGCCAGTGTCCCCACCGACACCCAGGGCACGGATGCCGGCAAGAAGATCGTGGGCCGCAAGCGCAGAGCTGTCCAGTTCGAAGGTGGCGCTGGAGGTGGAGCTCCAGCGGCGAGTCGAGGCCGGTCTGGAGCAGATGCTGGGCATTCGGTTCCTGGCATCGGAGTACCCGACCGGCCCCTGGCACCGGGGGCGATCGACACCCTGGGGTTGGACGAGAACGGCAGCCCGGTGGTGATCGAGTTCAAGAAGGGCTCGGACAACGGGGTGATGTCCCAGGCCGTCTCCTACCTGTCCTGGCTGGAATCGGCGCACCACGAGTTCGAGGCGCTCGTGCGGAAGGTGCTGGGGGCGGAGGCCGCCGAGTCCGTCGACTGGCGTCGTCCGCGGATGATCTGCATCGCAGCGGGCTTCTCGCACCACGACCGGGTGGCGGTGCAGAGGTTGCCCGAGCGGATCGACCTGGTCCGCTACCGGGTCTTCGACGGTGGCCTGCTGGGGCTGCTGCTCGTGGACTCCGCGACCGGCTTCCCGAGCGCTGCCTCGTCTCGCCGGGGTCGGGAGCGGGCACCCGTGGCGGACAGGGTGCCGACGGCTTCGGCGATCTTTCCGCCTGCGGGTGGCGGAGCGGTGCCGGAGTGCCTGCGGCACCTGTACGCGGAGCTGGACGAGGCGCTCACGGCGTGGGGCGAGGTGGAGGTGGCGCCGCTGCGGCACTACATCGCCTACCGGCGGTTGGTGAACGTGGCGTCGGTGATCTTCCGTCCGAAGTACGAGGCGATCCTGGTGTACCTCAGACTCGACCCGGACACGGTCGAGCTCGAGGAGGGCTTCACCCGGGACATGCGCGGCATCGGACACCTGGGCACCGGCGACCTGGAGGTCCGCATCGTCTCGGCCGCTGATCTGGAAAGGGCGACGCCGCTGATCCGCCGGGCGTTCGGGGCAGCCTGACGCAATAGGAAGGGCGGCTGGTGCATCGGTTAGTCGATGCACCAGCCGCCCTCTGGCGTCTGCGGGCCGCCGGCCCCGGCCTCTCCGCTCTCACGCTCATGCCTCCGGTCCGGCTGGCTCGAAGTCGTCCTTCGTCAGTTCGGCCCGCAGCCGCTCCTCGGCGACGTCCGCGTAGTGCGCGGACAGCTCGACGCCCACGAGGCGGCGTCCCTCGCGCAGGGCCGCGACTCCGGTGGAGCCGCTGCCGGTGAACGGGTCGAGGACGGTGCCGCCCTCGGGGCAGACCTGGACGAGCTGCTGCATGACCTCGACCGGCTTCTGGGTGATGTGAACCCGGCCCTTGCGGGGCTGGGAGGCGATGTAGTGCCCCGGCAGGTAGAGGTCGCGGGTGTTGTCGAGGGAGCCCTTGCCCCCCCAGATGATGAACTCCGAGTCCTGCTTCGGCCCGCCCTTGCGGGGCCGACTGGACGGCTTGATCCACGGAATTGTGCCGCTCCAGGTCCATCCCGCCATCTGCAGTGCGTCGGAGGTGGTCGGCTCCTGTCGCCAGTCGAGTCCCCATCTATCTCGCTGACCAGGTCATACAGCTCGCCTACGACCCCTGAATCAAGCCCAACGAGGGCGGGCTCCCTGGCCTCAACGTCCTCAAGCAGGTATTGGGCTCGATCAACCTCTTCGGGCTCGTCGCCGTGGTCGGCGCCCTCGCAGTCAGTGCGGGCGTGTGGGCCTGGGGTCACCACTTCGGTGGTCACCAGGCCGAGGCGAACGGGAAGCTGGCTGACCACGGAGTCGAAGTACGCCGACCCGGCCTCCGTCGACCAAGTGGTCCCCTCGGCCGTGCTGTGGAAAGAGATGGCGGCCAACAAGCAGGTCGCCACCGCCAAGATCAACGAGGGGCACTTCCCGCACGCCTTCACCCAGGCCTCCAGGACGCCCCCGGGGCGATCACTCAGGCGTACGTCTGCGCCGTCACGGTCTCCGGCAAGCAGTCGATTCGCTGGAAGGGCTCGGCTGCCAGCGGCGCGGAGAGCCGTTCCACCACCCTCGCGGTCCAGTGCCGGCCCAACCACCCCTGCGCCCTGGTCGGCGTCCTGCCGTCCGTCGCGCCCTGAACCGCGCCCCAGAACGGAGGCACGATCCATGGGAGTCTGCGACTTCCCGCTGATGGACAAGGTGTGCGGCGTCGTCGACTTCGCCACCAACCCCGCCGGCACCGTCACCGACGGCCTCGGCGCGTGGATCGCGAAGTCGGCGGGCGAGCTGGCGTCCAGCGCGGCCGACCTGGCCGCCAAGGCCGTGAACAAGACGACGGCGATCGACCTCAACGCGGGATGGTTCCGCGACAACTACGAGCTGCTGCTGCCCATCGGCCTCGCTCTGACCGTCGGCATCCTCTGCGTCCAGCTCATGACCGCGGCTTGGCGCCGAGACGAACGCGCACTCGCCAAGGCGGCGTTCGGCACCATGACCAGGGTTCTGTTCAGCTTCTCCTCCATCGCCTTCACGACCGTCGCCATCACCGTGGTCGACGCGCTCTCCGACGGGCCTCTTGATGGTCTTGGTGTTGCTCTGCCCCTGTGCAACGTACAAGTTCGTGCACTGGGCCAGCGACGGCGGCGGCCACGACGACAGGCACCGCACCGGCGTTGCCGGCATGGCGGTCGCCGCAGGAGCCTCGAAGACCGCAGGCAGCCTCGCACTGGGGGCGGCGGCGCGCTGCGCCTTGGGCTCGGCACGCGGTGAACCGGGGTTCGGCACGCGGTGATCCGGACATGGTCAGGCCCCCAACCGCACCGCTCACGGGCCCCTCTGCCAGAAGTCGTAGCCGTCATCAGAGAAATGGATCTTTCGGCAGATCCGCCGGGCCCGGTCCCGAACGGAAGCTGAGTGATGTCAGCGCAGCTCACCCCGACCCACGAAAGATCACCCTCATGGACATCCGCTTCCAGGTGGACGCCGCGCTTCTCGGCCCACTGCTCGTCGTGTGCGCGGCGGGCGCCGCCTACAAGGTGTGGCGGGCCGCGTGGACCGAGCGTCAGGCCCTGCTGCGCCTGGCCACCGCCGTGTACGCCGCCGGTGTCCTGTCCATGACGATCTTTCCGCCCGATGTGACCTGGGGCATGTGCGCCAACCAGGCCTCCTGGATCGGCCAAATCGGCTTCGTCCCGCTGCTGACCGCGGACATCACCATCGTCGCCAACGTCATCATGATGATGCCCGCCGGTTTCCTGCTGCCCCTGGTGTCCGGGCGGGCCGCCTCACCGAAACACACGGCCCTGATGACCGCGGTGGCCGGCCTGGCCGTGGAGGCCGCCCAGCTGCTGTCGTACATCGCCCTGAACAACGGGCGTTCCGTGGACATCAACGACATCCTCGCCAGCACGCTCGGCGGATACATCGGCTTCGTACTGCTGCCCCTCGCCCTGCGCTCCCCGGCGCTGCGCGGCTCCCTGGTGACGGCCGCGCTGCCCGGCTCCGCGGCGCTGCGCGCCGACAGAGACCGGGCGGCGGCCGCGCCCCCCGAGGAAGTTCCGGCCCGCACCGATCGTCCCTCCCGTCACCCTTCCCTGACCGTCAGCCGTCCCCGACTGCCGCCCGTCCCCGGCCGAACCACTTCCGCCATACGCACGTAGAAGCCGATAGCACTGGCCGGACAACCCGGGCAGGACCCGGACCACCCGAGGCAGGACCCCGGACCGTCCGGACCGAAGCCCCGTAGCACCTCCGTACCACCCGCTTCCCGCGGAGAGGGACACCTCGGCCGCGTGCCGCCCGAACGACCGCAACCATCCCTTGAGAAGGAAACACACTGATGAACCGCCGTCTGCGCAACGCCCTCGTGGTCACCGCCGCCATCACGTCCGGCTTCCTGATGACCGCCTGCGGGGGAGGCGAGACCGACGACTCGTCCGCCGCAGAGTCCGACCCGAGCATTGTCCAGGCCGCCGACGCCTCCCCCTCGCCCAGTGCGGCAAAGGACAAGTCGGCTGCCAGCAGCGGCAGTTCGCGTCCGACCGCCAAGTCGGGTTCGGGCTCGGGGACTTCGGGCTCAGGCTCTTCGGGCTCGGGTTCCGGCACCGGCACGGCCGCCGACTCCGCTGCGGACACCTCCGGGGACGAGGCCGCCGACAAGACCGGCTACGGCCAGTCCTGCGGCACCAACGACCTGGTCTGGAAAGCCACGGAGATGACCCAGGGCGGCGGCTACTACCAGATCAGCGTCAAGGCCAAGTCGGGCATCACTTGCGCGCTCCCGGGCGGCCTGCCCTCCATCGCCTTCGGCTCGGGCGGCACCGAGGCCGGTCCCGCAGAGCAGGTCGCGGGTGACGAGATCACGCTCTCCGGCAGCAAGACGGTGTACGCGGGCGTCAATCCGAAGACCACCAACGACGACCTCGGCACCGAGTACACCACCGTGATCGCCTCCGTCAGCGACGAGGACCCCAACCCCGTCTCGCTCAGCATCGGCAACGCACTGGTCAACGAGCCCATCGTCACCAACTGGCACACCAACGCGCAGGACGCGGTCCCGCTCGTCTGACGCGTCGGCCGCCCCGTGGGGCCACCGGACAGTACGGCCGCTGGGCGCACCGCTCCCGACAAGAGGAGAGGGTGCGCCCAGCGGCCGTTGGCGACCCCCTTGGCATCCCACTTGGCATCGCCCTTGGCATCGCCCCCACCGTCGCCGTCATCGTCACAGCGCGGCCGGATACCGCCCCGGCCGGTGGTTCATGACGACCACGAGGTTGAGTACGACGACTCCGAGTGCGGACAGCAGCGTGGTCCGGGCCGGCCCGGTGAACCCGGAGATCGTGACGACGAGGGCGTCCAGCGCCATCAGGACATAGCCCGCCCGCCAGCCGAGCCGGTCCTGACAGATGAGCGCGACGACGTTGAAGCCTCCGACGCTCGCACGGTGCCGGAAGAGGATCAGCAGCCCGATCCCCGCGCTGAGGTTGCCCAGCAGCACCGCGTACAGCGGGTCCAGGTGCGAGGTCTCGATCAGCTTCGGCTGGACGGCGGAGAAGGCCGAGAGCAGAGCGACGGAGGCCGCCGAGTGCAGTACGAAGCGGGCGCCCCTCCGCCGCCAAGCCAGGACCGCGAAGGGCAGGTTGACCGCTGCGAATACGGCGGCGAACGACCAGGGCACGGCCTGGATGAGCAGCAGGACGAGTCCCGCGGTCCCTCCGGTCACCGCTCCCACCGAGTGGATCAGATAGAGGCCGAACGAGGTGATGAACGTGCCGATGACCATGGCGATGACATCCTCGGCCATCGTGTGCGCCACCGCCGGTGCGGAGGGCGGGGCCGCCAGTACGGAGGGCGGGGCCGCCGGTGCGGAGGGCGGGGCCCCATCCGACGCGCGGATCAATGAGCTCTGCTGGTGCATGCCCACAACTGTGCGGATGAATACCGACGTTGCGCAAGAGACGCCCTTTCCGCTGGGCACTTCGCTTAGCTGTTCCCGCATTTCGTGCCACCATGCTCAAATGGACAGCCTTGACGCCCGTATTCTTCTCGCCATTGACGACAATCCCGACGCGAGCGTGCTGGCGCTGGCCGGAAAGCTCGGCATAGCGCGTAACACTTTCGCAGCACGCCTGCAACGCATGGAGCGGGAAGGTGCGATAAAGGAGTTCTCCCGTCGCCTGGATCCCGCGTATCTGGGGAAGCGGCTGGTGGCCTTTGTCTCGGTCTCGCTGAGTCAGCCGAACATGCCGCGTCCGCCGGGAGAACTGCATGACATCCCGGAGGTGGTCGAGATGCACGCGACCAGCGGTGACGCGGATCTCCTGGTGAAGGTCGTCGCGGAGGACACGGCTGATCTGCACCGGATCACCGGGCGCATTCTCGCGGCACCCGGTGTGGTGCGTACGAATACGGTGATCTCGCTGTGCGAGGAATTGCCGCCGCGCATGCGGGCGCTGGTCGAGGTGCTGGCGGAGGCGTGACCTGAGGCGGCGCCCGGCCGCCCCGAGGCGGACCGCCGCACCTGGCCGGTCCGCCGCGTCTGGCGTGCGGCGGACCGGTGCCCTTCCGTGGTACTTCCCTACCGCATCCGGTGAGCGCTCGTCAGGCCGACTGACCCTGCTGACCCGGGCCGCTGCCGGCTGCGGCCTCGCCCCGGCGGCTCTTCAGGGCGTACCAGCCGATCCCGCAGAGCGCGGTCCAGCCGGCCATCACGTACAGGCAGACGCGGGCGTCCGTGTCGATGGCGATCAGACAGGTCACGAAGAGCAGGAACACGATGGCAATCCAGCTCAGGACCGAGCCGCCCGGCGCCGGGAACTTGGAGGCGGGCAGGCGGCCCGCCTCGACCGCGCGGCGGTAGCGGACGTGGCTGATGCTGATCATCAGCCAGGTCCAGATGCCGCAGGCCGTGGCCACCGAGGTGACATAGCCGAACGCCTTCTCCGGGACGACGTAGTTCAGGACCACACCGATACCCATGAACAGCATCGAGACGGTCACGCCCAGCGCCGGGGTCTTCGAACTGGACAGCCGCCCGAACACCTTCGGTGCCTCGCCCTGTTCGGCGAGGGTGCGCAGCATGCGGCCGGTGGAGTACATGCCGGAGTTGCAGGAGGAGAGGGCCGCGGTCAGGACCACGAAGTTGACGATGCCCGCGCCCGCCGGGATGCCGATCTTCGCGAACGCCGCCACGAACGGGCTGACGCCCGCGCCGAACTCGGTCCACTTCACCACGCACAGGATCACCGACAGCGCGCCCACGTAGAAGAGCGCGATGCGCCACGGCAGCGTGTTGATGGCCTTCGGAAGGGTCTCCTCCGGGTTCTCCGACTCCCCCGCCGTCACGCCGACCAGCTCGACGGCCAGATACGCGAACATCACGCCCTGCAAGGTCATCAGCGAGGAGCCGATGCCCTTGGGGAAGAAGCCGTCGAACGCCCACAGGTTGGAGACCGCCGCCGTGTCGCCCGCCGCGCTGAACCCGAAGGTCAGCACGCCCAGACCGATGACGATCATGCCGATCAGGGCGGTGACCTTCACCATCGAGAACCAGAACTCGATCTCGCCGAACACCTTCACCGAGATCAGGTTCGCCACGTACAGGACGATCAAGAAGACCAGGGCCGTCGCCCAGCGTGGGATGGACGGGAACCAGAAGTTGACGTAGATCGCCGCCGCCGTCAACTCGGCCATCCCCGTGACCACCCACAGCAACCAGTACGTCCACCCGGTGAAGAACCCGAAGAACGGACCGCAGAACTCCCGCGCGTACTCCGCGAAGGAGCCGGAGACCGGGCGGTAGAGCAGCAGCTCGCCCAGGCCCCGCATGATGAAGAAGACGACGGCCCCGGCGAGGGCGTACATCATGATCAGGCTGGGTCCGGCCTTGGCGATGTTCGCCCCGGCTCCCAGGAACAGGCCGACGCCGATGGCGCCGCCGATCGCGATCATCTGGACCTGGCGGCTGTTGAGCCCGCGCTCGTACCCCTCCTCCGGGGCACCGCCGTCACCGTCCCGGACGGCCTCCTGGCCGTCGTTGTCACTGTTGATCTGTGTTGAGGTCATTTCCTGAGCCTTTCGCCAAGGCGGGTCCGGGCCGCTCGTCGGCCACGGACCGGTTTCCGATCCCCCGGAAGCAAGGGAGCTGCCGCACCGGCGACCGGCCGGCTCGGCGCGATTCGACAGAGCGGGGTGAGGCCCGCCGGATGCGGCAGCACTTGTATCAGGCGGATTCCTCAACTCGCATCAGCGGCATATCCGGTTATGTACGTCAGGGCGGCTCACAGGAAAACGGACATAGGTGACCGGAGTGCCCCAAGGGGGCGTCGCAGTGACGTGTCCGTTATCAAAGCTTGAGTTTCTTCTGAGCTACGAGTAGCGGCATTTGAGGCTCCGTTGAGTAAACGAGAACTCTCGACGGGCTTCCGTGACCTCGTCGCCGCGACGGCCAGGTAAAGCACTGCGGGCGCCGGGTGAACCAACTGGTGCGAACGCCCGTTGACAGCGGATGCACGGGCTTCAACAGACCTTGAACAGAAATGAGTTCGCGAAATGAAGTCGAAGCGGCACAAGCTCCTGCGGTGGGGAGCCACAGCGCTCGCCATGGCCGGCCTCACCCTCGGCCTGACCACCACGACCGCCAGCGCCAACGGCACCAACGGCTGGTACCAGCTCTGCTCGCGCGGCACCTACAAGGCGTTCGCCGAATACGTCGTCGAAGGCAACACCAACGCGTCGTACCTCACCGGCTTCGTCGGGGCGCGCGTGACCGGAGGGGGCTCCAGCACCTCAACCTCCAGTGTCGCCGGTTCGCTCACTTCCCCGGCCTCCCCCATGCGGACCTTCATCGCCTATCCCGGCAAGTGCGTCCCGATCTACATGGACGGCAACCCGGTCGACGTCTACCTCCAGTACGACGACGGCGGCCAGGTCAACCTCGGCCGCGCCTGGTACCAGGCCAACATCGCCACCGCCGGCTACAAGTCCAGTCCCTCCTGGTACTTCTTCTGACCTGACCGGGTCCGCACACGCAAATAATCTCACCACCGGAAGGTAGTTCACGTTCATGACGAAGACCACTCGGCGCAAGCTGCTCCAGTGGGGCGGCACCGCGCTGGCCATGGCGGGCCTCACCCTCGGCCTGACCACCACGACCGCCAGCGCCAACGGCACCAACGGCACGTACAAGTTCTGCGCCCGCGGCACGTACACGTCGTTCGCCCGGTACGTCCCCACGGCGGCGGAGGCGGCCTCCGGCGTCGGCGGCATGTCCACGGCGCTCGTCCTCCCCGGCCATTGCGCATCGATCAGGATGGACGGCCAGCACGCGGTCGACATCTACCTGGAGTACGACGACGGCGGCGTGAAGCTGCTCGGCCGCGCCTGGTACCAGGCCAACATCGCCACCGCCGGCTACAAGTCCACCGCCTACTGGTACTTCTTCTGACCCTGACCGGGTCCGCACCCGCACGCCAACAGCCCACCAACGAAAGTAGTTCACGTTCATGACGAAGACCTCGCGGCGCAAGCTGCTCCAGTGGAGCGCCACCACGCTCGCCATGGCGGGCCTCACCCTCGGCCTGACCACCACGACCGCCAGCGCCAACGGCACTGACGGCTGGTACCAGTTCTGCGCCCGCGGCACCTACGTCTCGGTCGTCCAGACCGTCGTCACCGACGCAGAGGCCGCTCAGGGGTTCATCGGCAGGAAGGTCCTGGCCATGCCCGGCCAGTGCGTCTCCATCTACCGGGACGCCAGTCCGGTCGACATCTTCCTGCGCTACGACGACGGCGGCGAGAAGCTGCTCGGCCGCGCCTGGTACCAGGCCAACATCGCCACCGCCGGCTACAAGTCCACCGCCAACTGGTACTTCTTCTGACCCTGACCGGGTCCGCACCCGCACGCGAAAGTCCTGCCACCGGAAGGTAGTTCACGTTCATGATGAGAACCACGCGGCGCAAGCTGCTCCAGTGGGGCGGCACCGCGCTGGCCATGGCGGGCCTCACCCTCGGCCTGACCGCCACGACCGCCAGCGCCAACGGCACCAACGGCACGTACAAGTTCTGCTCCTACGGCACGTACAAGTCGTTCGCCCAGTACGTCCCGACGGCGGCGGAGGCGGCCTCCGGCCTCTCCGGTCTGTCCACGGTGATCGTCCTCCCCGGTCAGTGCATACCGATCAAGATGGACGGCCAGCACGCGGTCGACATCTACCTGGAGTACGACGACGGCGGCCAGGTGCTCCTCGGCCGCGCCTGGTACCAGGCCAACATCGCCACCGCCGGCTACAAGTCCACCGCCTACTGGTACTTCTTCTGATCCCGTCCGCCCCGGCCCCGGCCGGGGCACCGAGGCCCTCCGCGCGGTACGTCGCGCGGAGGGCCTCGGCATATCCGCGCGTGGGCGCGAACTCCCACAACGCGGCACGGTTGGCGCTATCCCGTCGTGCCGCACCTGGTGCCGGGACAGGACGCGCACGGGACCCTGGGATGGTTGCCGTCGCGCCAGACGGTGCCCGCCGCGATCCCGGAGAACTCCACCAGGTCGTGGATGTACGCGAAACAGCTGGCGATCACCGGGCAGATGGCACAGACCGCCAGCGCCGACTCCTCCGTCACCGAGTCGTGGAAGATGCCGGGGTCGGTGACATGGCGACACACGGCGCTTTCCATCCAGCTGTGGGACGTACGCCTCTCGCTGTACGCGGTGCTCATCTCGTCCTCTCCTTCCGATTCGGCCTCGCCCAAGTCGCGGGCGTCTCACCGGAGTCGCGGGGGTCACCGGGATCCGCGGTGGCTCCCACGGACTTCTACGCTGACCTCGCGGAAGGAGTTCACGAGAATGTCCCCTTTTCTTCGCCCGTCCTCGTGCCGGGCGGCCGGAGTCGGGGACGGTCACTCCGCGGGCGTACCCCCGAGTTCCCAGTGCCACAGCAGCTCGCTCAGCCGCTTGTGGCCCTCGGCGAGATGACGCCGGTAGGTGCTGTACGGGAGGCCCAGGCGGGCCGCCGCAGCCTCCTGGGTGGAAGTGTGCCCCAGGTAGGTCATGGCGAGGGCGCGGTGGAGCTTCTCCGCCCTGGCGTCCCGCCTCAGCTCCTGCAAGGCGCTCACGACGATCTCCCGCAGCCCCTCGGCGGGCTTCTCGCGGGCCCGCCAGTCGAAGCGGGCGGCCAGCCTGCTGGAGAAGAGCGCGCTGGTGCGCAGTGTCTCGGGCCGGTCCAGGTCGCGCAGCGCCTGACGCACCGCGGCCTCGAACTCCGTACGCGTCAGCACCTTGCGCAGTCCGTCGTCCGCGGCGCGCGGGGCGGGCTTTTCGACGAGCCCGCCGGGCTGGGTGCGGTCGAACCAGATCTCCAGGGGCGTCACGCGCCAGTCGCAGCCGAAGGTGGTGAAGGTGCGGCCCCGTTCCCAGGGGGTGTTGAACATCTCCTCGTGTGCCAGGTGGTCCATCAGGGCCCGCCACAGCTCGGCGTCCGGCGAGGTGATGAACGACCAGGCCAGACCCCGGGAGCGGATCCAGTCGCAGCAGATGCGCAGCTGCATGAGGTGCCCGACGTTGGATATCGTGCCGTACGCCGCCGGGTAGATCATGAAGCGGCTCATCAGGATGTGCTGCCCGTCCAGCAGCGGGCTGGTCTCCGCCACGCTCGCCCAGGCGTCGGCGACCACCGGGTCGAGGGTGACGCCCACCTCCGGGTCGGTCAGCCGCAGCCACAGCATGAAGGCGACGAACTCCCCGGTCCGGGCGCTGCGGTAGGCGTGGAACGCGCTGGGCTGCTCCTGGAGCCAGAACCGCACGATCTCCGCGGACCGGGGCCCCTCGGTCTCCAGAGTCATCTCGACGGCGCGCTCGTAGTCCTCGGGGCGCAGGACGTCCTCGTACACGTCCCCTTCGCGGTCGATCTTCCGGAAGTAAGGTCCCATCTGCCCGTACCGCTTGAGGTAGGTGAGCGCGCGGACCGCGTTCATCGCCTCCGCCTCGGGCGCGGATCTGACCCGGTCGAGCAGGTAGTGGCCGGTGCGGACGTGCATCCGCTCGTAGTTCTCCGGGTCTCGCCAGCGGAAGTCGTAGTCGAGTACGTCACCCACCAGGTCGTGCAGGAACAGGCCCTGCCGTCCGAACTCGCTGAAGGGCAGTTCGCGCAGCCAGGTGAAGAGTTCGGCGGCCTCGCTCTCGCCGGCCACCGAGGCCAGCAGGGTCTCGGTGGTCGTCTGGGCATGCGCGGCGGCTTCCAGGGCCAGCCGGTGGCCGCGCGAGGGCAGTTCGCCGACCAGGGTGGAGAGCAGGGTGGCGATCACGTCCGGGCCCGGCGTCCAGCCGCCGGTGTCGGCGGAGTCGTCGGACGAGACGGACGCGGCCAGGCTGAGCGCGAGGGCGTTGCCGCCCGCGAAGGCGAGGACGGCCGCGCGGCGGTCCGCGGCGACACCGCGTCGCTCCAGCAGTTCGGCGGCGGTGGACCGGTCCAGCAGATCGAGCGGGAGCACGGTGAGCAGTCCGCTCCAGGACAGGTCGCACAGCCAGTCCGCGGACGGCGGACGGCGACCCGCGACGACGACGACCGCGTCCTCCCGCAGGGTGGGGAGGAATCGTTCCCGCAGCCAGCCCTCAAGCCCCTGGCAGTGTTCGAAGCCGTCCACGAAGAGGGCCACGTCCGCCTCCGTGGCCGCCTTGCCCGCCTCCGCCTCGAATCCGGCGGGTGACGGGTTGACCTGGCGGCCGTCGACCCTGACGATACGGCGGCCCGCGCGCCGCGCCTCGTCCTCGAAGCGGCGCAGCAGCGCGGATTTGCCCACGCCGCCGGGGCCATGCACGAAGAGGACCGGCCCGGCCTCCTGATCGCCCCGCAGAGCACGCTGGAACAGATCGATTTCCGCCGATCGTCCTACGAACGTCGCTTTTCTTACCGCTTGGAGACGGTTCGCCAGGTTCCTGGAGTGCGTTTTCACAGGCGCATCCTAGGGCGCGTGTGTTACATCCCGGACTCCGATCGAACCGGAACGGCCGGATCGCCGTAGTGGTCCGTGCGACCGCCGTGTGGCGCGCCCACCGCACTGGTCCGCGGAACCGCCGTGTGGCGCCTGCCTCCCCGCCCGCTGCCGCTGTACCGGCGGTACCGGAAGCGGGCGAACCGGCGCCTTTGCCGTCCCGCCCGCCCTGTCCATCAAATCTGGAGTACCCGTGTTCCCTGAAGCCGAGGCCCGCGACGACGGCCGCCCCCAGCCCGATACCGAGGAACGGCCCGCTTCTCGCCTCCCCTCTCTCCCCCGCCGCCGCGGCGCCACCGGCGGTTCGATCGCCGAAGCCGCGCTGGACGGGGCCTCGGGGCGGTCGCGGGACGGCGGGGAGTCCGGTTCCGGGACGTCGGCCGAGGAGTCCGCGCCGGGCGCCGGGACGGCGGCCGGGACCGCCGAGCCGGACGCGGCCATCGCGTCCCTGGCGGCGGAGATCCCCTGGACCAGAGCGCCGTGGGCCGTCGACGAGGAGACCGGCACGCGGGGGCGGTGGCAGCGCGCGGCCCGGGCGGCCCGCGCGGGCGGGTCGGGCGCGGGCGGGTCGTCCGATGCGGTGGGATCCGGCGGCCCCGACCGAGGGGGCTCCGCGCCGGGTTCCGGGCCGGAGTTCTCCCTCTTCGGGCGTCCGGACGGCACCGGGGGCTCCGGGCGGGACGGCCACGACAGCGACGGCGAGGAAGGCGACGGCGAGGAAGGCGGCGGGAGACGGCGGCGCAAGCGGGTGATGGCCGCGGTGGCGCTGACCGGCGTCGTGCTGCTGGGTGTGCCGCTGCTGCTGATGAACACGGGCGGCGACGAGGACCGCGCCACCGCCACGGCCGCGTCCGAGGTCTCCCCTGTGGGCGACGACGACTACTTCGACGGCGGGCAGCCCGCCGGCGACGAGCCGGATGCCACCGCCGGCCCGGCGGCCGACGAGTCGCCGGACGCGGACGAGCGGGGCGGCGCCAAGAAGGCCGCGCCCGGCACGGATACGCAGGCGGGCGACGCGGGTGCCGCGGACGGGACGAGCGAGGACGGCGGTACGGGCCGGACCGCAGCCGAGGAGAAGGCCGCCGCCGCGGCGGCGCACGACCCCGCACCGGCCGAGGACAGCGGCGATGCCGCGTCCGGGGAGACGACGACGCGCCGCGTGCGCAATGCCCATTCGGGCAAGTGCCTGGCGGTGGGCGCCGAGCGCGTGGTCGTCCAGGACACCTGCGGTACGGGCGGCTGGCAGAGGCAGCCGGCCGGGGACGGGGTGTTCCTGCTGCGGTCCACGTCGGCCTCGATGTGCCTGGACACCGACGGCGAGTCCATGTACGTCTCGCCCTGCACCACCGAGGATCCGGGCCAGCTCTGGCGGGTACCGGATGCCGGCGGATGCGCCGTGACCCTCACGAGCAAGACATTCGGGAAGTACGTCACCGGCTGGAACACCGGGTCGGTTGCGCTGGTCGCGGCCGGGGATGTCGACGAGGCGGCCAAGTACACGTGGAGCACGTCGCCTTCGCCTGTGGCGGGGTGCTGATCCGGGTACGCGTGGTCGGTGGGTGAACCGGTTGGCCCGCGCCGGGGCATGGGCCCGGGGGCGGGCTTCGCTGCCGGGTGCGGGCTTCGCGGCCGGGGGCGCCGTGGCTGGTCGCGCAGTTCCCCGCGTCCCTGAAGGCGGCACTGTGCGCCTGCCTTCAGGCTGCGGGACGGCCACACGGCAACCGGGCAAGGGCGGTCCCGTGAGGGCGCCAAGGTCGGGGCGGACCCGGCGCCCCTCGCGGTCGCGGGCGGCGGGCGCGCCCCGCGCCGCCGGTGCTACGGAAGCGGTCCCGCACACCGGTCCGGCCAGGAGCCCGGCCGGTCCGGCTTCGGGGTGTCCTGGTCCAGCGCGCTCGTCAGCCGGTCGAGTGCCGTGCGGTCCTGCTCCTTTCTCCGCTCCTCCGTCAACGCCCGCTCTCCGGAGCCCAGTTCACGTATAAGTACGAGCGGACTCGCCCCCTTGCCGCGTATCTCCAGCACCCCGAACTCGGTGCCCGGAGCGAAGACCAGCTCGTCGCGGGCGGCCTTTGCCGATGCGGGGCCGGGGGCGGAGTCCAGGAGTGAACGTACGCGGCGGGCTGTCGACGACCAGATCGCGTACCGCACTCCCGGCACGCCGCTGCCCTGGGGCAGCGCACTCACCGGCCCGCCGGCACGCAGGACCTGGCCGGGCTCCGGCAGCGGAACCGTCGGCGGGCCGCCGCGCACCACCACGCCCCGGTACGCGGGGAGATGGCGCAGCCCCGAGACCAGGCAGAGCGCGTAGGGCAGGAGTTCGCCGTCGCCCAAGCGCAGGGAACGCCTCAGTGCCGTGTGATGGAACATGCTGCCCTCCTCGGCGGTGAGACAGAGGCGGGTGGCCGCGAGGTCGGCGCGCATGGCCTCCTGGTCGGTGTTCCGCAGCGCCGGGAGGCGGGAGAGGGCACGTACGACGGCCTGGTACTGCCCCTGCCAGTGTTCGCCCGCGAGGACACGGAACGCCTGCCGCTCGGCGTCCGTGCTGCGGTGCGTCGTGGTGAAGGGCAGCGGCGCGGCGCTGAGGGCGGTCACGTCGGACGCGGGGCTGTTCGTGCGGGCGTTGGGCCGCTCGGCCGGGTCGGGCGCGGTACGGGTCGTACGGGCATCGGGCCGCTCGGCCGCGCCGGAGGCGGGCTCCGGGGCGGGCCGGGGCGCCGGCGGGCCGGGGGCCGGGAGGGGCGGGAGCGGGCCCGGTTCCCGGCGGGGCGCGGGGGCGTCCGTGTCGGGGCCGGAATCCGGCCGGCCCAGGGGTTCCGGGGGCGCGGGCCACGACGTGCGCTGCTCGGGCACGGGTGTCGTGGGGCCCGCCGGAGGCACGGGTACGGCCGGTTCCGGTTCCGCGTAGGGGCCGTCCCACATCGGCGAGGTGCCGAGCGCTTCGCCCTCCTGACCGGGGGCGGGCGCGGCCTCCTGACGTGACGTCGGCCGCATGGCCGGTCCGGCCGTCGGTCCCGCCGCCGTCGGCAAGGGCCGAAATCCCGGCGGAACCTCGTCGAGCTCCGACGGGCCGGCACCGTGGCGGCCCTCGATGTCGCCGTCGCCGAAGGCCGGGCGCTCCGGCCGGTCCGGTTGCGTCAGGTGCAGTGAGGGCGCCTGCCACAGCGGCTGAACCAGCGCGGACGGCACTGACGGCACTGACGGCACTGACGGCACTGACGGCACTGACGGCACTGACGGCACTGATACCCGGGACGGCAGGGGTGACAGGGGTGACACTGACGGAGCTGACGGCGCCGACGGCGCCGACGGCGCCGTTTCATGTTCAAGGACCTCCCCGAGCTCCGCCGGGGACGAGGCGGCAGCAGCGGCCGGACTGCCCAGCCCGGCGTACGGACCGCCCGCCCCGGACTGCCGCTCCGCGGGCAGGCTCTCCCGCCCCGCGGGCAGGAACGCCACTCCGTGCCGGACCGCGAAGCGCCGCAGCCGTACCCCTCCGTCGGCGCACCGGCCCCGTACCCGCAGGACCGTGTGCACGCGGACGTCCTCGTCCATCTCCATGACCAGGCGGTAGAGCGCCGACAGCGCCGCGTCGCCCAGTTCCTCGCCCGGCTCGCCGAAGTCGATCACCATGCGCAGCGGATCGGGCGGCGGCGTACCGAGGGGTACCGCGCCACCCCGCGCCGTCAGCGTCAGACCCGAACGGGTCACCGCCGCCTGCCAGCCGCCCGGCATCCGGACCGAGCCGGGCCGCGGCCCGGATTCCAGCTCGGGCACGGGGGCATGCCAGGCACCCAGCCGAGGAGCGGGCCAGGTCAGTGCCTCGGGGTCGGCGGCGGGGCGGCAGATCAGGGACTCGACGAAGGGGCGCCAGGTCGGAGTGTGGCCGGGGCCCAAAAGTACGGGCCGGGCGACGGAGCCCGGCCCGTCGTGCCGGGTGTACAGCGGCGCCGCCGTCATCACCTCCACCTCCGCGCCCATCAGGTCGGCCACGTCCTGGGCGAGGGGCAGCAGGTCGGCCGAACCGAGCGGGGCGAGCCGTATCACCGTGCGGAGCGGCGCGGACAGGGTGGTCAGCAGGCTCGCGACCTCCCGGGACGGCGGGTGCGAACCGGTCCGTCCGGCAGCGATCAGCACGGCCGGGCGGTGCGGATCGGCGGGCACCGCGTGGCCGATCTCGGCGGCGGTGGGCGCGATGTCCGGGCCGGGAGCGAGCATCACACCGGCCGGGACCTGCTCGATCACGCATCCGCGACCGGTCGTCGCGGGCAGCGCCGAGATCTCCGCCTCCCAAGCGGGCGCCGGCGCACGGAAGCCGCCCGGGGTCGGCTCGCCGTCCGGGGTGAACCGCCACCAGCCCGCGGCCGGCTGCTGCCCGCCCCGGCCTCCGTGCGGATGGTCCGGGCCGGCGCCCCTGGCGAACAGCGAGCCGTCGGAGTGGACGAGTACGGTCCCGACGGGAGCGATCACATCGATGCCCCAGGTGTCGGCGATGTGCTGGGCCCGCGGCGGACGGCGGCCCACCGCGGCGCCCGCCTCGGACAGGACCAGCCGTACGGCGGTGTACTCCGCCTCGCACACGGCGTCCAGCACCTCGGCGAGGGAGGGCCAGAGGTCGGGGTGGCCGGGGGCCGTCACCATCAGCGTCACGGTGTCGGGGTCGGCGCTCAGCGCGCTGTGCGGCGGTGCCGTGCCGTCCCCGGGGGACGCGCCGTCCCAGCTGGGGACGTCCTCCCGGCCGGGAGTGCCGGCCCGGCCGGGGGTCCCGGTGTCCTCGTGGATGACCAGGACGTCTCCGGCCGCCCGCACGGTCAGCGGCGCCACTGAGGGTTCGCCCTCCGGGCCGCCCGATCGGTTCGCGCGGCGCCTCGGGTTCCGTACGAGCCTCGACGCGGCCCCGATCGACCAGCTCACGTCCCGCTCGCGGATTCGGCGGGCGCCGGTTCGACCGAGGCCGGTGCCGTCTCCCCGGCCGGGCGCTCGGCCGCCGTGCCGGACGCGGAGGGCGCCAGGCCCTCCAGCGGCTCGGGCCGTACCCGTGGCATGACGGGGCCACTCATGGTGAGGGGCCGGGACGGAAGGTGGACGTCCTCGAACGGCGGGGTCCCGCCTCCGGTGTGCGCGTCGGCGTCGGCGTCCGCGTGGGTTTCGCTCACGCCGACCCCCTCCGCACCGGCGTCCTCCCAGCCAGGGACGGTCACCGACTCGTCCCCGGACCGCACGGCGGAGAGTTCCGCACGCACCGCCTCGGGCTCGACCGTCATGCCGACCGCGCCCGCCGGGTTCAGGTAGAGCGCGTGCCGTTCGGGCAGGAGGTCCATGATGTCCCGTACCGTCATCAGCTCGTAGCCGAAGCGTCCGCCCATCTCCAGTTGCGGCGGCGAGGTGTAGAGCGGGACAACGGCCTGTCCGTCCGGTGCGGTCGCGGAGCACAGGGTGCCGTCGTACCGGATCAGTACGGCCACTTCCGCCGCCGCGACCAGGGTGCGCGGGATGTCCTCGGCGGGGCCGTAGCCGGTCGCGGCGAGCTGTACGGCCCGGTCGATCTCGTCCGTGGGGTCGGGCCAGCCCATGGCCTCGGGCGAGGGGCGGTAGGCGGGGTTCGGGTACCAGTCCTCGATCTCGCCGCCCGAGCCGGAGCGCCACTGGCCCACCAGCGCCCAGTCCGGCGGGTCACCCTCGGCCGACCAGGCGGGGTCCATGACACCGATCAGGTTGCCCGGGGCGAGCCGGGCCGCCTCCCGGATCTCGGGCGGCACCGGCGGCATCCCCTCCACGCCACCGCCCGCTCCATCACCCCCGGCGGCGCTGTCCACGCCGCCGTCACCGCCCTCTCCATCGCCTCCGGCGACGCTGTCCGCCGCACCTTCGGCCGCGTCGCCGGGCCGCTCCTCGCGTCGGCTGTCTTCGTCCTCAGCCATGGCTCCTCATCGGTCGTCACCGGTCCGTGGCCGTCACGGACACGTTCATCGGTGCCAACGTCCGCCCGGCGGCATCGGTTCAGTGGCGGGGGCGCGGGGCCGGGATCACCGGTCGGTAGACGTGGGTGTCCCCTTCTCCGGGACGGCTGACGATACGGACGATGCCCGCCGTCCCGTCACCGAGCCGCAGGCCCTCGGCGCCGTACCGGGCAAGGGCGATGGCCACGCCCAGCTCCCGCGCGGCGACGGCGGCAAGGGCCCACTCGATCTGCTCCGGGGTGCCGGTCCACAGCACGGACGGGTTCCGCAGCGCCAGACGGAACAGCGCAGCTTGGCTCAATCCCAGGCCACCGAGCGGGAGTTCACCGCCCATGAGCTGTGCTTGGGCCCACTGGCCCGGAGCGAGGACGACTCCGGCGTCCTCCAGGTCACCGAGCCTGAACCGTGTGTCGCCCCCGGGGCGGACCAGGGCACCGACGGGGAGGTCCTCGTCCGTCAGACGGTCGGTGAGCCACCGCTCGAAGGCGTCCGGGCCGGTGCCGCCGACGTGGTCGAGCGCGGCGGGCACGGAGCTCCGCACAGCCTCGGCCAGGCTCGCGACAAACCCGGCACCGCCCTCCCCGGCCCGCCCCAGGAGAACCGGCTCGCCGTCGAACAGTCCGGCGGAGTCCGCCGTACGAGCGAACACCGGCAGAGCCCGGAGCGGCACGGCGGCCGGTTCCGGTACAGCCGGTTCCGGTACGGCCGGAACGGGTGGGACCGGAGCCGATGCGTCCGGAGCCGATGCGTCCGGAGCCGATGGGACCGCGACCGGGCCGGTCCGGCGTCCCCCCTCGTCCGCAGCACCCGCGGCCCCGTCCGCGGCGGGACCCGCGTACGGCGGACCACCCGCGTTGCGCAGGCGTTCGTCGGGGTAGTCCGGCAGTTCCTCAAGGGTGTAGTCGACGCGTGCCCGGCCATCGACGACGTGCGGCCGGTGCGACACCAGGCGGAACACCCGAGGCTCGTAGAGGATTTCCTGCTCCTCGATCAGGTTGGAGAACGGGGAGATCTCACGGCCGGACGATTCCCGGACACGCGCGATCATCGGGTGCCGCTCGGCGCTCTCCGCCCGGGGGACTCCGGGGATGAAGCTCACCGCCGTCATCTCGTCCTCGCTGGTGCTCCGGAAGCGCGGCTGGGACATGCTGTCCTCGGTCAGCAGGACTCCCCGGGCGGGCGCGTCCACCGAGCCGGGCATCCAGTTGCCCCACGCCACCGAGTGCCCCATCGGCGGAAGGATGTCCAGCGCCTCGGCCAGCATGCTGACGTGCAGCTCCAGATCGTCCGTGACGCGTCGGGCGAGGGCCGGGACGACTTCCCGGAGGTCTCCGTCGGCCTCTCCCCTCAGCAGCTCCGTCACGCGGTCGAAGCTCCAGTACAGGCTGTTGCCCGCGTTGATGATCTGTACCGCGACATCGATTCCGATCTCGTCCTCGTCGGCGGTCCTCAGCGGGGCCAGCTGGCGCCAGATCATCTGGCGCATCATGAAGTCCCTGAAGCGAGCGCCGAACCGGCTGTTGTTCACGTATTGCCGGTAGAGAGCGGAATCGCCCTCCACGGTGTAGAGGAAGATCGCCGTCAGGTGACCGATACGCAACTGCCGGGCGGCTGCCGGGGCTTCGTCGTAGTCGGCGAGCCACTGCGCGATGGCCCGCTGCCGGACGCCGCCGCCCACGCGGATGTTGTCCCTGATCCCGACCAGGGAGGCGTGGATCGCGGCGGGCGTGGTGAAGGCGCAGGAGTAGTCGGCGTCCAGCCAGGGGCCCTCGGTGAGGGACTCGGTGCGGGTCTCGTACAGCGTCTGGTGCGGGGGCACGACGTCAGGCATCACCGTGAGGGATGTCCACCGGTGGAGCCGGGAGCCGTCCCGCAGGGAGGCACGTTCCTCCGGGTCGCCCAGGCCCAGCAGATGGGAGGCGCGCAGCACCTCCGGAAGCGAGTTGACGTCGTGATGGATGCTCCACGCCAGCACCGCCGGCCGCAGGGCGAGCAGTTGCTCGTCGCTCGCGCCCAGGGCCCGGTACGCCTGCAGCACCCACATCGCCGGACCGTCGACGGGACCGGCCACCCGCAGACCGGCCGTATCGTGCAGGTGCCCGCGCCGCTCCTGGAGGGGCGGCGCCGGCCGCGCGTAGGTGTGCGCGTCGGCGGAGAAGGCGGCGGGGTACAGCCGCCACAGCGGTACGGTGGCACGGCCCATCGCGAGATCGGCGAATACGTCGACCAGCTGGGTGGTGACGGCGGAGGCGGCGCCCGGCACCAGCGACCGGCTGGTGGCCCGGCGCAGGAGGTCTCCGGCGCGTTCCTGGCCGAGCAGGCGGACGTGGAAGCGGTGCAGGGTGTTCAGGGCGGCTCGCGCGGCACTCCGTGCCTCGGGGTCGGCGTTCAGCCGTTCGCCGAGGGTCAGTTCAAAGCTCAGGGAGTCCTCCCGCCACCGCGCGTCGCGGTAGAACGAGGCGAACCGGACCGCCCGGGCCGAGCCGGGCGGCTGCCAGCCCGGCACCGCCCACGGGTTGCCGTCTGCCGCGTCCGGGGACACCTGCTCCGTCCTCGGCGGGTAGGTCCACCCGCCGCCGTCCGAACCCGGTGTCGCCTTCACCCACATGGTGGGCCAGCCCGCGTCGTTCTCCAGGAGATGGATCTCGGTGGCGGGGTCGCCGAGCACCGCGCTGTCCCCGAGGGGATACAGCACTGGCAGGCCCGTCGCGTCGGCGACACGCCGCGCCAGCGCCGCCATCCCGGCCGCCGACCGCGGGGTTCCGTCCTGGCCGGTCAGCAGGGTGATGCTGCGGAATCCGCGCCCCGCCACGTCCGCGAGCACCTCCGCCAACCGGGTGCCGTCGTCGGCACCGCCGTCCAGCAGGACGCCGCCGCCCGGGACTCCGAGCGCGGCGAGGTAGAACGTCCCCGTGGCGCTGGTCTCCGGCATCGCCACCCACCGCGCGATCCGCTCGCCGCTGGGGCCGGTCCGCCACTCGACGTAGTGGGTCACCAGCGGCAGCCCCTCGTGGCTCCCCGCCCGCCAGGCCCTGCCGCGCGCCGAGAACACGTCCCGGCCCACCAGCGCGCCGTCCGGGCCCACGATGTCACTCACCGTGATCCGGCTCTCCGCGTCCCCGCCCGGCTGCACCGCGCCGCCGGCGAGGGTGGTCCGCCCGGCGCCGGCGGCGTTGTGCAGGGACCTGTCGGGGTACGGGAGCGGCACCTCGTCGGTGAGCTCGGAGACGCGCGGGCGCCCGCCCCGGGGGTCTCCTCCGCCCGCCGTGCCGTGCCGGACGCGCAACCACCCGGTGGGCCTTCCGAGGCCGTCCTCCAGGATGTGCATCGTGACCGGGTACTGGGGCGTCCTCGGGGTCACCGCGCCATGGCCCCGCCAGATGAACACGTCCGCCTCCACCTGGGTGGCGACGCGGGCCCCGAAGCGGACCAGTTCCTCCTCGGACATGGTGTCCGGGCGGGGCTGTTCGCCGGGTACGTAACAGCGCATCACCATGACGCTGGAGAAGCCCAGCAGCGCCTTCCGCTCCCTCAGCCGCTGTCCGGCACGGGTGCCGTCATCCACGCCCTGGTCGTCGAGTAGGCCGCCGCCCGGGGTGCCGTGGGCGGCGTAGAAGTAAGTGCCGGTGGCCGTGGTGGCGGGCAGCAGCCACCGCTCGTACGTCGCGGAATCGCCAGGCCCGCGCCGCCACCGGGCGTAGGTCTCCAGCGTTCCGAGCTCGCGGTAGGGCTCCTCGCGCAGCGCCCATTCCTCGTCGGTGAAGTAAGCGTGGCCGGTCTCGTTGCCCTCCTCGTCGCGGATCTCCCGGGCGACGACCCGGGCAGTGAAGACGAAGCCCTGCGGAGCGGGGACAGGCAGCGCGGTCGCGGCGCCAGGCTGCGGAGT
This sequence comes from Streptomyces sp. NBC_00102, assembly GCF_026343115.1. Lineage (GTDB taxonomy): Bacteria > Actinomycetota > Actinomycetes > Streptomycetales > Streptomycetaceae > Streptomyces. The sequence goes on along the minus strand of NZ_JAPEMC010000001.1, from coordinate 5,999,908 downwards.
CGCGGCGGCAGGCTGCGGCTGCGGCTGCGGCTGGGGGAGCGTGCGGGTTCCCCGGGGGTTGACCTCCCGGAGCGTCACATAGGTGTACGGGCCGAGGGCATCCGCGTGCGCCCTGGTGCCGATCACCTCGAACTCGGTCTCCGCCGGATAGCCCGCCGCCCCGGTGGTGGGGTCGGGCGCGTAGACCGACAGGTCGTGCGCAGAGGACCGCGCCACGGTGAAGACGGCGCGGCGCGGCAGGGCCGCCGCCGGGCGGATGGTGTCGCCACTCCCCGCCTCGGCCGCTGACGGGTCCACGTCCGCCGCCGGATGCACGGGCACCGCCGGGTCCACGGGCAGCATCGGCTCCCCCGGCCGGGACGGCTCGGGCCGCCGCTGGACGCCCTCCAGCCGCCGCCATGCCCGGTGAAACGGTGGGACGGTCAGCCGGTCGGGCTCCCGCCCGTCCCCCGCCGAGGTGTCCGGCAGCCATCCGGTCCACCACACCCGGTCGTGGATCTGCGGCTGCTGACGCAGCAGTCGGGTGGCGGCAGACGCGTACGGGGCCAGCGTGCCGTGCAGCGCCGCGACCCGCTCGTCGTCGAAATGCCGGTGCAGCAGGCCGGCGGCCGGGACCCGGGTCCCGGCCGGGCCGGGGACCGTGCCGCTCTCGTCGGCGCGGCCCACGGTGTCGGCGACGGCCGGATCGGTCAGCAGGACGCCGGGCAGGTCCCGCCGTCCGTCGGCCATCGCGTCGGTGACCAGATCGTGGATGCGTTCGCGCAAGGCCGCGACCGTGGGCGCGCCCAGCAGGTCCGCGTACCGTCCGGTCAGCCTGGACAGTTCCGCCATCTCGTGGGCGTCATGGCGCATCAAGGACGTGCCGCCGTGACGGAGCTGCCACGCGCGTACCGCTGTGGCCCTGGCCGCGTCGGTGTCGGCCGTCGCGGGCGCGCCGTCCGGGGCCGCGTCGGGCGCGGTGGGTGTGGCGGGCGACTCGGGGCTCAAGGTGATCTCGGCCAGCCCCAGGGCCAGGGACAGCGCGTCGTCGCGGGCGTCCACCTCACGGGCAGCACGAGCGAACAGGAGCTTCTGCGGGGGTTCGGGGAAGGGGTAGCTCTGCTGCGGGAACACCTTGCGGTGGGTCCAGTCGTAGAGTTCGGCTCCGCTGCCCAGCAGGACGCTCCGGGCCTCGCCACCGCCCGATGCGGTGCCGATCACGGCGCGCACGATCTCGTGCAGCGAGTGCTGTCCCTCGGACAGCAGCCAGCCGACCACGGCCCGGACCAGCTCGATGACCTCGTCGCCGGAGGCTTCCCCGTCGCTGATGTCCAGGAAGGCCTGCCGCACCTGCGCGGCGACATGTGCCGTGCCGCCCCGGACCAGGATGCCCCGCTCGCGCGGGGCGCGGACCTCGAACATCTGCTGCCGGGAGTCGGGAACACCCGGCAGATCCTGGACCAGCTCGGCGATCCGGCGCATCTGCGCGGCCAGGCCACCACGCGCCGCCGCGCGGTCCCGGGCCCGGTCATTGGAGTACCGGTCGGCGACCGCGGCGAGCAGGCCCCGCACACCCCCGCGGCCCTCCACGTACCGGACCAGGGCCTGCCCGGCCTCGCGTTCGAATCGGGCACTCGCCGCGGTCCACCGGTCGTCCAGCATCGCGGGGTGCGCGGCGTCCACCGGTGACCCGGGCGATGGGGTGCCGGACGTCCGGGACCGGCCACCGGTCCCGGACGCGGTCGCGGTCGCAGACCGCTCCTCCAGGACGACATGCTCGTGGACCAGCCCGGACACCGTGTCGTGGACGACACGCCGGGACACGACGGTGAGTTCCGGCTGCTCGGGGAAGACCGCGCCCGCCCCGTCCAGGGGCGCGAACGCGGCGATGCTCCGGGCAGAAGAACGGGACAACTCGTAGAGCACCGGCCGGGCGCCGGGCCGCCGGACGGCGGCCCGCTCGGCGAGAGCCCCGGCACGCGAGGTGGCGACCGGAACGAGGGCACCGGGGGCGACGGGTTCCTCGGCGCTGTCGGCCGTCCAGTACACGGGCTGGTCGAGAGCGGGCAGCAGGGAGAGAGCCTCGCGAGCCATGAACCGGTGCCGGGCGAGCTCCGGGCCCAGCTCACCGGCGAACAGCTCCGCCGCACGGGCGCCCGCCCGCTCGGCGAGGCGGGCGAGCAGAGTCTCGCGCCGGTGGTCGTCAGGGGCCAGCCGGTCGGCCCCCCGCATCAGGGCCCGCATCCGGTGGTCACGCGCCACCAGCAAGGGCAGACGCGCGACCCGGTCGGGCGCGGCGAACAGAGCGGTGACCCGCGCGGCCAGCTCCGCACCCGTCATCCGGCCGGCGATCAGAGCGTTGTCCGGCCCGCCGAGCAGGTGAAGAGTGGGCAGATGCGCGGCATTGAGGCCGGACCAGAGGTTCTGCCGGACCAGCGCGTCCCGCACCAGAGCCTGCCGCCGCAGCTGGTCGGCGGCACCGGGGACCGGCAGGATCTCCTGGTCCCCGGCCGTCGTGACGGCGCCCGGGAGGCCGGTCGCATACTCCAGGGCGGCAAGGTGAGCAGTCCCGCCGGTGATCCAGGGAGCCCTCATCCAGGACACCGCCCGCAGGTGGAGACGCTGATGGGGAAGGAGCAGCTCGGCGGTGGAGCCGGTAGCCAGGCCGGTCCAGGCCCATTGGTACAGGCCGGTGCCAGGGGTGGTCCGTGCCGGCGGCTCGCCGTCGGTGCGGATGCCCACGTCCTGGGTGGCGGCGAGCACCTCGGCGAGGGAGTGGCCGCCTCTGGCCGCGTCGAACGCCAGCACGGCCTTGCGCAGGCCGTACAGCACGGGATAGGTGACGCCGGGCAGTTCGGCGACGGCCTCGAACAGCCAGGAGATGTGCGGGGCCTCCCCCAGGCCGGGACGCCGTCCCGCCTGGACCATGCTGGCGTGCATCCGGGTGGAGTAGGCGCGCGGGCCGAGCGGCGACACGGACGAGTAGTCCCCGCGCACCCGGTTCAGTTCGGGCCTGGCGTTCCACAGCGCCGCGAGGGACCTCGTGTTCTCCTCGTCGGCCGTGGCGTACAGCAGGAGATCGAACAGTTCGCGAACGCCCAGGGGCGAGTCGTCGCCGGTGAGATCCCTCCTCGCCTGGGCGGCCTCCTGCGCACTGGGCCGCTCGACGAGTCCGAAGGTCATCAGCGCGTCGGGCTCGGACCAGTGTTCGCTCACGTGGTCCAGGACAGCACGGATCGCGTGGCGCACCGCGGCCAGGACGTCCGGGTCGTCCTCGAAGCTCCTGCCCAGGGCGCGTTCATACTCCAGACCGAGCACGAACCACTGAGGGTCGGTGAAGAAGGATTCCTCGGCGGTCGCGGCGACCGGGCCGCTGTCCGCGGCCGGGCCCGGGTCGCCGGGGGGCACCTCGGTAGCCTCGATGACCTCCATCTGATTGAGCTCGTCGTTGGTCCTGCTGACCATCCGGAACTGGGAGCCGGGGGTGTACAGGAACTCGGCCTCCGCCGGAAGGACGGAGAAGACCGATATGTCGCGCGCGGTCGACGCGCGGTCGACCCGCACCGTGGCGCTGTGTCTCAGGCCCACCTCGGTCTCGTCCAGGTCAGAGAAGTGCAGGGTCACACCGGGCGCGATGGACGTGCTGCGGAACGCGTTGGCGTGGACCGTGCCGGGGCCGAAGACCGGGTCGCTCTGCGGCCTGACCCCGAAGCGGCCCGGGGCTGTGGTTCCCCACCAGAGAGGGTGTGCCTTCTCCAAGGGAAGCGATTCGAGGGCCTCGGCGGCCATGTCGACGTGCAGTGCCACCTCGTCGCGGTAGCGCTCAAGGATCCGGTTCATCGAACGCTGGAACCGGAGCTGCGCCCCGGGGTCCAGGTCGGCCGGCCTCCGCGGAAGCACCGCGACCGCCTCGCGGAACGCCTCGCTGCCCCGCAGAGTCATCGGCACGCTGTCGAAGTCACCGTCCAGGGTGTACGCCTGCCAGACCCTGGAGAACAGTTTCGCGCGCTGCACACGGAGTCCGACCGTGTGGCCCAGGGCGGAGGTACGGGTGAAGCCGTTGAGGGACTTGTAGTCCGACCTGGTGTACACGTTCAGCGCGATCACATGGACCAGAGGCACACGCGAGAGCCGCAGCGCGTCCGCGACGCCATGGCGGGCGAGCCAATCCGTCATCCGTTTCCGCCGCGCCCTGGTCAGCCTGGAGGAATCGTAGGTCGGCGAAAAGGGATCCAGCTCGCCCGCCGACAGCGGTGCTTCCTCCGTCCGGGTGCCGTTGGCCATCCGCGTGGCGAACTCCCTTATTTCCGCCATGACCTCGCGGGGCATGGCGGCATCGTCCACTCGTTCGATAAAGCGGGTCATGTCGGTGTACAGCGTGTGCTGTGGCGGTTCCAGCGGCTCGATCGCGGGGTGGGGAAGGCCCCACACCTGGAACTGAGTGCTCTCCTTCTCGGCGACCCACAGGTACATGCGGGAGGCGTCGATGGCGAGCGGGGCGTCCCCGCCGACCTCGTTCCAAGCCTGGTAGACCTCATACATCGAGCCGCGGCCGGTGCGGACCGACCAGCCCAGCACGGCCCGGGTGAAGGAGCGCAGCTCCTCCGGCGTCGGGCCCAGCTCGGCGTAGGCCCGCAGCAGGTACCGGGCGACGCCGTCCGGTCCGGCCAGGTGCCGGAAGCCCCGGTCGTCGTGACGGACGGCAGACGCGGGGCGCTCCCGGAGCACTTCGGCGAGGTCGTCCTCGGGGCGGCGAAGCGAGGCCGCCGGAAGGTGCTCGCGCGCGGCGCGAAGGAACACTTCCATCAGCGGTTCCACGTCTCCAGGGTCCAGGAGCCGGTCGAGCCGGCTCCGGGCCTCCTCCGCCGAGAGCGGCGGTTTCTCCGGCGGGAGGAACGCGAGCGCCGCGTCCTGCGGGTTTTCCGCGACGGCCTCGATGCGTTTCAGCAGCGCACGGACCGCGTGCTGGGCGGCTTGCCGGGTGGAGGGCCAGCCGAGATGGCGATCGGCTGCGGCCCGCTCGAACCGGGCGGTGAGCAGCGCCCACCGGGGGTTGCGGTAGAAGCCGCGGAATCTGACGGCCGTGGCGGAGCCGGGGACCTGCCAGGAGGAGACCGCCCAGGGGTTGCCGGGCAAGGGGCTCTGAGGTTCGGGATCGGTGTCGGCCTCGTCCGGCAGCTCGAAGACCGCCGAGGCCCATGCTTGCACCGCCTCGGGGTCCTGGAGGTCGACCCTGTCGACGTCGGCCGGGTCGACGGCAGCGGAGTCGAGGTCGGCGGAGTTGGCGTCGACGAGGTCGGCGAGGTCGAAGTAGTAGTGGTCGAGCGCGGCCGAGGCGGGCTTGACCTCCTGCCAGGCCCGCACGACCTCTGCCAGGGTGTCCCGGCCGGTGCCGACGGCCCACGCGGTGACGGCCTGGAGGTAACTCGGCGCCCACTCCTTCCAGGGAGTGAGCACCCGGGAACCGAGCATCAGCATGCGCGCCGCCGGGCTCGTGGGCGCGCCGCCCGCCGGGCCCGTGCCGGTCGCGATGCCGAACAGGCGGGTGAACAGCGGCTCTCCGGCCAGGTCCGTGGTCAGCAGCCTGACGAATTCGTCGTCGCCGGCGATCGCCCAGACCGACTCCATCAGCACATCGAAACCGGCCCGCCGCGCCCCGGGCGACAGGAGCAACTGCACCCGGCCCGAGGCCGTCTCCTCGCCCGCCGCGCGCCATTCGGCGGGCAGCGCGTTCAGCGAGGACGTGGTGGCAGCCAGCCACGCGTCGCGCTGCCCTGCGAGCCGGGAACCGAGCCGGAGTTCCGCCAGAGCCTTCTTCAACCGCCGCTCGGCGTAGGCGCCGGTCGCGACGACGTCGGCGCGGCTGCTGAGTGTCTCCACCAGCTGCCCCTCCCAGGAGGGGGCCTGGGTGTCAGGACCGGTCGTGTCAGGACTGGCCGTGCCGGGACCCGCGGTCGGCGGCGCGGTGTTCGCCGTACCGCTGTTGACGTACCGCCGGTCCGGGTAGCCGACGTGCGCGTCGGACTCGGCGCCGCCCCCAAGGATGTCGTCCATGCCGGGGGTGGGATCGGTGTCGCCGGGGGCTTCGGGGCGGTCGGTTCCGTACGGCGAAGGGCGGTCCGTCTCGAACCCGGTGGCCAGCCCGTCCATGTCGGGCAGCGGGTGGATCTGCGGGGCGGAGGTGCCGTCGCCGGCCGGGGTGACGGCGACCTCGCTCTTCCATGGCCAGGCCGGACGAACGGGCGCGGTGGACGTGAGCGGCAGCGCGGTGGCCAAGGCGACCGCCCGGTCGACGACGGCCGGATTGGGGGCGGGGTCGGAAGCGGAACCGGGAGCAGGATCGGCGGGAGTGGGGCGCTGTCGCGCGAGATCGCGGATCGCGTCCACGGCCTCGGTCAGCTCTCGGTGCCGTGTACTCGCTTCGGCGAGCTGCGCGGTGTACGCCTGGGTCGCCCCCCGCGCGGCGAGCAAGTCGGCTTCGATGCCTTCCCGTTCCGACGCCAGCAGGGCGATACGCCCACTCAGTACGTCGGGCTGTGCATCCTCGGGCATCGGGGTCAGGAACCCGGGCGAATCCGGCTCGGGTGCGGCGGGCTGGGATGCGACGCCCTGCGTGGAGACCGTACGAGCCCTGTCCGCGTCGTACAGACGCTCCAGCGCGGGCGCCACCCGGCCGTCGATCTCGTTCTGGAGCGCGGCGGCCCGGCGGAGTTCCTGATTCAGGCCCGCTTCGAGGAACGCGGCGTTCGACCGCCAGGCGGACGCGGCGGACCAGGCGTTTTCCAGGAGGCCGGGCAGCCGGAGGTCGAGCGCGACCAGCCGGTCGGTGCGCGCGGCGACTTCGGCCTGTACCACTCGCTCGAACGACGCCCCGGGCGCCCGGGGCGCGTGGTGGAGGCTGACGAAATCGGCCGGGGTAAGGCCGTACGCGTCCGCCTCGGCCCGTACCTCGGGCGACAGCGACCTGACCGCCTCCGCCACCTCGGCGGGGAGCGGGGCACGGTCCGCGGATCGCGGAGCAGGGCCGCCCACGGCACCGGCCACCCGCGGACCAGCCGGATCGTGGAGTCGGCCGCGCTGCCGGGGGGTGACCGGCGCCGGGCGGGTGGAGCCGCTCGCGCCGTCGGCGGACACGTCCCGGCCGCGCGCCGGGAGCGCGTCCCGGCCCACTGGCGCCCTGTTCGGTGTCCTCGGTCCGTACGGGGCGTGTACCCAGCCCGTGGCATCGCCCCGGCTGTCCTCCAGTACGTGCATCAGCACCGGCCACCCTGCCTCCGCCGGGGTCACCGCGCCGCGGCCCCGCCAGATGAACACGTCCACCTCGGCCGTCTCGGCGACGAGGGTGGCGAAGCGGATCAGTTCCTCCTCCGGCTTGGTGTCCGGCTGGGTCTCCTGACCGGGTTCGTAACAGCGCATCACCGTGACGCTGGAGAAGCCCAGCCGCGCCTTGCGCTCCCGCAGCCACAGCCCGGCGCGGGTGCCGTCGTCCGCCCCTCGGTCGTCGCGCAGGCCGCCGCCCGGGACGCCGTGGGCGGCGTAGAAGTACGTGCCCGTGGCCGTGGTGGCCGGCAGCGGCAGGCGCTCGTACTCCGGGGCGGCACCGGGCTCGCGCCGCCAGCGGACATGGTCCTCCAGCGTTCCCAGGCTGCGGTAGGGCTCCTCACGCAGCGCCCAGTCCTCGTCGGTGAAGTACGCGCGGCCGGTCTCGTTGCCCTGCTCGTCGTTGATCTGCCGGGCGACGACCCGGGCGGCGGGATCGGATGCCCAGGAAGTGGCCCCCGCCTCCCGGGCGGCCGAGCCGTCCGGAGCGGCGGAGGACCGCTGCGACACGGCGGTGGCCGCGTTGACCTGCCGCTGCGGCGGATACGGGAGCGGACGGGTGTTTCTGCGGTCGTGCTCCCGCAGCGTCACATACGCGTAGGGGCCGGTGGCGTCCTCGCGGATGCTGAGGCCGATCACGTCGAACTCGGTCTCCGCCGAGTAGATCGCGGCGCCGGAGGCGGGGTCCGGTGCGAAGACCGAGAGGTCGTGCGCCGAGGACCGTGCCACGGTGAAGACGGCGCGCCGCGCCGGGGCCGCCACCGCTCGGGTGGTGTCCCCGCGCTCCGCCGTGCGTGCCGTCCCGGGCGCCGACCGGTCCGCGGGCCGCGTCGGCTCCGCCGTGCGGGGCGGCGCGGAGATGCGCTCCATGCGCTCCGCCCGCCGCCACGCCCGGTGGAACGCCGGGACGATCAGGCGGCCGGGCTCGCCGCCGTCCGCCGCCGAGGTGTCCAGCAGCCAGCCGGTCCACCACACGCGGTCGTGGATCTGCGGCAACTGCCGCACCAAGTCGGCGGCGGCGGACGCGTACGGGGCCAGCGTGCCGTGCAGCTCGGTGGCGACGCGCCCGTCGTCGAAGTGCGCGCGCAGCAGGTGGACGGCCTGGACCACCCGGGTGCCGCGCGCGTCGGTGCGGCGCACGATGTCGGCGACGGCCGGATCGGTCAGCAGGACGCCGGGCAGGTCCAGCCGTCCGCCGGCCGACTCCTCGGTGAGCAAGGCCCGGATGCGGTCGCGCAGGGCCGGGACCGTGGGTGCGCCCAGCAGGTTCGCGTACCGTCCGGTCAGCCTGGACAGTTCCGCCATCTCGTGGGCGTCATGGCGCAGGCCCGGCGGGCCGCCGTAGCGGGCCACCCACACGCGCACGGCGTTGACCCTGGCGACGTCGGCGCCGGGCGTACCGTCCACATCGGACACCGGGGCGTCCGGACGGATCTCGGACAGCCGCCGGGCGAAGGACAGCGCGCTGTCCAGGGAGTCCACGCCTTGGGCGGCGCGGGTGAACAGCTCACGCTGCGGGGGTTCGGGGAAGGGGTAGCTCTGCTGCGGGAACACCTTGCGGTGGGTCCAGTCGTAGAGTTCGGCTCCGCTGCCCAGCAGGACGCTCCGGGCCTCGCCACCGCCCGATGCGGTGCCGATCACGGCGCGCACGATCTCGTGCAGCGAGTGCTGTCCCTCGGACAGCAGCCAGCCGACCACGGCCCGGATCACCTCGACGATCTGGTTGGGCGAGGCTTCCCCGTCGCTGATGTCCAGGAAGGCCTGCCGCACCTGCGCGGCGACATGTGCCGTGCCGCCCCGGACCAGGATGCCCCGCTCGCGCGGGGCGCGGACCTCGAACATCTGCTGCCGGGAGTCGGGAACACCCGGCAGATCCTGGACCAGCTCGGCGATCCGGCGCATCTGCGCGGCCAGGCCACCACGCGCCGCCGCGCGGTCCCGGGCCCGGTCATTGGAGTACCGGTCGGCGACCGCGGCGAGCAGGCCCCGCACACCCCCGCGGCCCTCCACGTACCGGACCAGGGCCTGCCCGGCCTCGCGTTCGAATCGGGCACTCGCCGCGGTCCACCGGTCGTCCAGCATCGCGGGGTGCGCGGCGTCCACCGGTGACCCGGGCGATGGGGTGCCGGACGTCCGGGACCGGCCACCGGTCCCGGACGCGGTCGCGGTCGCAGACCGCTCCTCCAGGACGACATGCTCGTGGACCAGCCCGGACACCGTGTCGTGGACGACACGCCGGGACACGACGGTGAGTTCCGGCTGCTCGGGGAAGACCGCGCCCGCCCCGTCCAGGGGCGCGAACGCGGCGATGCTCCGGGCAGAAGAACGGGACAACTCGTAGAGCACCGGCCGGGCGCCGGGCCGCCGGACGGCGGCCCGCTCGGCGAGAGCCCCGGCACGCGAGGTGGCGACCGGAACGAGGGCACCGGGGGCGACGGGTTCCTCGGCGCTGTCGGCCGTCCAGTACACGGGCTGGTCGAGAGCGGGCAGCAGGGAGAGAGCCTCGCGAGCCATGAACCGGTGCCGGGCGAGCTCCGGGCCCAGCTCACCGGCGAACAGCTCCGCCGCACGGGCGCCCGCCCGCTCGGCGAGGCGGGCGAGCAGAGTCTCGCGCCGGTGGTCGTCAGGGGCCAGCCGGTCGGCCCCCCGCATCAGGGCCCGCATCCGGTGGTCACGCGCCACCAGCAAGGGCAGACGCGCGACCCGGTCGGGCGCGGCGAACAGAGCGGTGACCCGCGCGGCCAGCTCCGCACCCGTCATCCGGCCGGCGATCAGAGCGTTGTCCGGCCCGCCGAGCAGGTGAAGAGTGGGCAGATGCGCGGCATTGAGGCCGGACCAGAGGTTCTGCCGGACCAGCGCGTCCCGCACCAGAGCCTGCCGCCGCAGCTGGTCGGCGGCACCGGGGACCGGCAGGATCTCCTGGTCCCCGGCCGTCGTGACGGCGCCCGGGAGGCCGGTCGCATACTCCAGGGCGGCAAGGTGAGCAGTCCCGCCGGTGATCCAGGGAGCCCTCATCCAGGACACCGCCCGCAGGTGGAGACGCTGATGGGGAAGGAGCAGCTCGGCGGTGGAGCCGGTAGCCAGGCCGGTCCAGGCCCAGCGGTGGAGGTCGATGCCCGAGACGGTACGCGCGGGCGGCTCACCGGGGGACTGCACGCCGGCGAACTGGGTGGCAGCCAGCACCTCGGTGAAGGAGTGGCCGCCTCTGGCCGCCTCGTACGCCAGCACGCCCTTCCGCAGGCCGTACAGCATGGTGTAACTGACGCCGGGCAGTTCGGCGACGGCCTCGAACAGCCAGGAGATGTGCGGGGCCTCCCCCAGGCCGGGACGCCGTCCCGCCTGGACCATGCTGGCGTGCATCCGGGTGGAGTAGGCGCGCGGGCCGAGCGGCGACACGGACGAGTAGTCCCCGCGCACCCGGTTCAGTTGGGGCCTTGTCTTCCACAGGGCCGCCAGTGACTTGGAGTTGTCCTTGTCGATGGTGGCGTACATCAGGCGGTGGGTGAGTTCACGCACGCCCAAGGGCGAGTCGTGGTCGAGGAGGTCCCTGGTGGCCGCGTCGGTATCCGCCCCGGTGGGCCGCTCGGCGAACCCGAAGCTGAGCAGCACGTCGGCCTCGGACAGGTGTGTCACCAGGTGGCGGTGGACGGCGCGGACGGCGCGGCGCACCGCGGCCAGGACGTCCGGGTCGTCCTCGAAGCGCCTGCCCAGGGCGCGTTCATACTCCAGACCGAGCACGAACCACTGGGGGTCGGCCAAGAAGAGATCGGCCTCAGACACGGCGGCGGGGGCGCGGCTCGCGCTCGGGCCGGGCGTGTCCGGTACCTCCTCGACCTCGATGACCTCTAGGCGGTAGGGAGCCTCGTCGGTCCTGCGGAGCACCCGGAACACCGCGCCGGGCGGGTAGAGGAACTCCGCCTCGTCGGGATACCTCGCGAAGATCGACACGTCTCGCGCGGCCCTCGCGGTGCGGATCCGCACCACGGTGCTGTGCTCGGGGGCGCTCGCCAGCTCCCTGGCGGGGAGCCCCACGTCGCTGGGGAGCGGCGGCTGCGCGAACTGAAGGGACGAGACGGGCTTCGCCGTGGTACTGCGGAACCTGTTGCCGTGGACCGTGTCGCGCCGGTAGACGGCCCCGTCCGTGACCCGTTCGGCGAACCGGCCGGGGGCGAAGGCACCCCACCAGAGGGTGCGCGGCTTCTCCGTGGGAAGCGATTCGAGGGCCTCGGCGGCCATGTCGACATGCAGTGCCAGCTCGTCGCGGTACGCGTCGACAACGCGGTCCAGCCTCCGCCGGAACGCCCGCCGCACCTCGTCGTCCGCCCGCGTACGGTCCTTCGGCAGTTCCGCGACCGCCTCACGGAACAGCGCGTTCTGCTGCAGGGTGTCCGGCAGATACGTGTAATCCGGGTCCTTCGTGTAGGCGTCCCAGACCTCCTTGAACACCCGCTCCTGCTGGATGTGGAGACCGACCGCGCGGCCCAGGGAGGCGGTGCGGACGAACCCGTTGATGGCCGCGAAGTCCGCCCTGGTGTAGAGATGCAGCGACAGCATGTGGGCCCAGGGTGTACGTGCCAGCAGCATCAGGTCGGCGACGCCGTGCCGGTCGAGCCACTGTTCCAGCCGCTGCCTGCGCCCGCCACTCCCGGTGAGCGGCATCATGTCCGACCAGCGGCGGAGATCCGGGCGGCGGGGATAGGCCCTCGCGTACTCGGCGGCGAAGGCGGGCAGATCCTGGACCAGTTCGGTGGCGAAGTCCTTGTTCGCCTCGACCATCGGGCGTGTCATGTCTACGTAGAGCGTCTGCTGCGGCGCCACCAGCGGCTTGATCGCCGGGTCTGGCAGTCCCCACGTCTGGAACTGGACGCTCTCCTTCTCCGCGGCCCAGCGGTACATGCGGGAGGCGTCGATGCCGATGGGCGCCTCGCCGCCGACGCCGTTCCACGCCTGGTAGACCTCGTACATCGAGTTGCCTCCGGTGCGCACCGTCCAGGCCGCGACGGCCCGCATGAAGGACCGCACGCCGTCCCGGCGGGGGTCGAGCACGTGGTACGCGCGCAGCAGGTGGCGGGCCGGGCCGTCGGGCCCGGCCAGGTGACGGAAGCCGCGGGCGTCGTAGCGCTCACCGGTAAGGGGAGTGGCGCCCCCGGCCGGCGAGCCGTCCGGGACTCCGGAGTCCGGGAGGCCGGTGTCCGCGAGCGACGGCGCCGGAAGGTGAGTACGCGCGGCCCGCTGGAACGCCTTCATCAGCGCCGCCAGGTCGCCTTCGGCCAGGAGGACGTCGAGGCGGCGGCGGGCCTGCTCGGCCCGTTGTTCCGGGGTCTGCTCACGGGCGGCCGGCGGAAGGTCCCGCCTGCTGAAGAACGCCTCCGCAGGGCTGCGCCGCAGGCCCTCAAGGGTCTGGAGGTGGTCCCGCAGCAGCCGGACCGCGGCACGGGCGGCCTCCCGGGTGGACGGCCACGCGTGGTAGCGGTCGGCGGCCTCGCGCTCGAAGCGGGTGCTCAGCTCCCGCCAGCGCGGGTCACGGTAGTAGGCGGCGAATCTGACGGCCGCCGAGCCGCCGGGTGTCACCGCGGACGACACCGTCCAGGGGTTGGCGGGCCCGCTGATGAACCGCTGGCCGGCGTCGTGGGGCGGTGCCTGCTCCCCGAGGGGCACCTCGAAGGTCCGCGAGGCCCACGTGTGGAGCGCCTCGGGGTCGCGGACATCGACGTCGGCCGTCGTGTCGGCGGGCGGCCCGATCTCGTTCCACGCCTCGACGACACCGGCCAGCGTGTCCTGGCCGGTGGCCAAGGCCCAAGCGGTGACGGCGCCGAGGTAGCGCACCCCCCAGTCCGACCAGGGGGCGAGTACGTGTCTGCCGAGCCTCAGCATCCGGTACGCGGGCCGGGGGCCCTGTCCGGACGGCCGTCCCGTCTTGATCACACTCCTCATCAGGCGGGAGAACCTGGCCGAGGTGACCGACTCCCCCGCCAGCCGGTCCAGCAGTTCGTCGTTGCGGGCGACCTCCCAGACCAGATCCATCGACACGTCGAATCCGGCCTTCCTCGCCTCGGGCGAGAGGAGCGAGAGCACTCTGGCCGTGGTCGTCCCCCGCGCGGCCGCGGTCCATTCGTCGGGCAGCGCGGCGACGGCGGCGGCGTTGGCCTGGGTCCAGGCCGTCCGCTCCCGGGCGAGCCGGGAGCGCAGCGAGGCCGTTTCCAGCGCTTCCTTGAGCATGTACTCAGTGAGGGAGGCCACCGCGACCACCGTGCCGCGTGAGGAGAGCGACTGCGCGAGATGCCGCTCCCAGGGCGAGGGCGACGAGGCCGCAGCCCCGCGCCCGTCGCTGGTGTCCCGGGTGCCGCGCGCGGGGACGGCGCGGCTCGGGCCGCGGGTACCCGACGGGCCCGCGGTCGTCCCGGTGCCGCTCGCGTTGTCCTCCGTCGGTCCGGCATTGACGTAGGTGCGGTCCGGGTAGTGCGGCTGACCGCGGGTCACGGTGAGCTTTCCGGCGTCCCGGTCCGTGTGGTTCTCCACGCCGCCGTCGTCCGCGCGGTCCTCGGTACCGGTCACGCCGTCGTCCGCGCTGTCCTCGGTGACATCACCCAGGTCCTCCACGCGGTTCGCCCGGTCGCCGGGCATGGCCGTCTCGAATCCGGCGGCCAGCCCGTCCATGTCGGGCAGCAGATGGATGTCCGCGGCTGCGTCGTCGTCGGACGGTGTGACGGCGACCTCCGCCCAGGCGACGGATGTCGGGACACCGAGCACGGGCGCGACGAGCTCGGCGAGTTCCCGGGCCCGGGCCCGGGCTCGAGCCCTCGGCAGACCGTCCGGTCCGCAGGCCAGGACGACCACCGAACGGAACCCGCCCCGCGCCACCTCCACGGCCATGGCCCGGACAGCGGCATATCCGCGGTCCGTACGGGTCCCGCCGTCGTCGAGCGCGAGCTCCAGCCCGTCGGCACTGCCGTGCGACGCCCAGAAGAACCGGGGGCCGGGGCCGGGCAGGGGCACCCGGGAACCCACGGGCCGTCCGTCGGCTCCCAGCTGCCAGGACGTGAAGTGGCCCGTCCTGTTGAGCCCCGAGTAGACGGGCTGCCGAACAGCCCAGTCGGCAGGTTTGAAGGAGGCCATCCCGATCGGGGAGCCGCCCGCGTCGTGGATCGGGAGAAACGTCACCGGGGCGGGCACGGGGCCGATGGCCGGGCGGGGGTCGAGGCCGAGGCGGCCGGCCGTATGCAGCGCGTGCTCCTCGGGGAACCTGCCGTCGACGGCGACGTGACGGCGCAGTTCCTCCTCGGTGAGGGGTGCGATGTTCCAGTAACGGCCGTAGTTGTCCGCGTAGTCGAGCATCTCGACTCCGGGGTGGTTTTCCTCGAAGAGTCTGCTCGCCGCCATGATCTCGTGCAGGGAATGGTGCTGCGCCGGGACCATCGCTCCGATCAGCGCCAGTCGCACCATCCGCAGGTCAATGTCCACCCCCCACATCTCCCGCGCGGTCAGCGCGTGGTCCAGCACTCGGTAGGCCATCCCGGAGATTCCGGCGACGAGCAGTCCGCCGGTCTCCTCGGCGCGTTCCGCCACGCGGTTGTTCAGCCGGACATCGAAGTACACCCGCCCGCTGAGCCACTGCGGTGATCCGCCGGGTATCAGGGCCAGTTCGGCCTCGCTGAGCGGCGGCTGGAGCTCGGAGAGGTCCACGGGGGTGGCAAGAGGCGCGCGAAGGGCCGCCAGGGCCGCCTCGCGTTCGGCATCGGGCAGCCCGGCGAGCTGTTCCACCGCACGGCGGTAGGCGAGTATCTCGGCCGACGCGAGCCGGTACGCGCGTTCCGCGGCGATGGCCGGCGGGTCGGGAAAGGCCCCTTCCAGCAGATCGCTCATGAGGAATCCCCCCACGAACAACATGCCGACACGTTCACGGAGGTTGCCCGACTCGACGACCGCTTCGAGCCGCGCGCGGTCACGGCCCACGGCGCCGTCCACGGTGGCGTCGTCGGTTCCCAGCTCCTGCCAGCGGCCCAGCTCCACGGCACGCTCCCATACGGCCCGCAGCAGCACGCCAATGTTTTCGTTGGCCTCCTCGTGCCGGCCCAGGTAGCGAGCCAGACGTTGCTCGAACCGCTCGGACTCACGCAGGTAGGTGATGCGTGCCAGCATCCAGTCGGGCGCCGCGCGGTCGGCCGGGGGCTGTTCCACGGCGAGGGTGGCAGTGCGGTCCCCTGCGGCGGTCGCGCTGTTGAGGTACGGGGCCCACGCGGACCGCAGGGAGGCGCGATCCGCCGGGGGCGCGAAGGCGGACACCGTCTTCCACGGCCACGGCTTACGGGCCGCGCCGGTGGGCGCGAGCGGCTGGTCCGTGGCGGACAGCGGCCGGCCCGTGACCCGGGCGATCGTCCGCGCGACAGCGGCGGGACCGGGATCGGCCGTACCGCGGCGGCCCAGCTCGCGGATCTCGCCCACGGCCGCGGTCATGGTGTCCCGCCGTGAACTCGCCTCGGCCAGCTCGGCGGCGTGGACACGCGCTGCCCGGTGACTGGCGCTCAGGTCGCTTTCGAGCCGGGCGCGCTCGGACTCCAGCAGCGCGATGCGCCCGCTCAATACGTCCGATTCGGTCGCCCCGGGCGCGGGCGGGCCCGGTTGGCTCACGCCGGACCTTGGCTCGCCGGGAGCGGTGGTCCCGGTCGCGGTCCCGGTCGCGTCCGCGTCCGCGTCCGCGGACACGGTACGGATCTTGTCCATGCGGCGCAGCCGGTCCAGGGCCGGCCCGACCCGGTCGTCCACCTCGGCACGGAGAACTGCGGCGTGACGGAGTTCGCGGGCCAGGTCGCGGTCGAGCGACGCGGCCATCGTGCGCCACGTGGTCGCGGCGGACCAGGCGTCTTCCAGAAGCCCGGGCAGCCGGAAGTCGAGGGCGGCCAGCCGGCCGGTGCGCGCGGCGACATCGGCCGTGACCAGCTGCTCGAACGTCTCTCCAGCGGCCCGGGGCGCGTGGTGAAGGCTGACGAAATCGGCCGGGGTAAGGCCGTACGCCTCCGCCTCGGCCCGCACCTCGGGCAACAGCGACCTGACCGCCTCTGCCACCTCGGCGGGGAGCGGGGCGTGGTCGGCAGACCGCGGGGCGAGGGTGCGGTCGCCCGACTGTGGTGCGGGGGTGTGCGTGGGCGTGGCGTCCGGGGCGTTCGTAGGCGCATCGGTCCCGGACGCGTCGGTCCCGGGTGTGGTGGTGCCGGGTGTGGTGGTGCCGGGCGTGCGCTGGGCGGTCGGGGAGGCGGAGGTCTCGGAGTTGTCGGGTGCGGCGGAGGTGCCGGTGTCGTCGGGGGTGGCGGCGGTTGTGCCGATCGGCTTGGGGGTTCCGGAGGTGGTGCCGGTGTCGTCGGGGGTGGCGGCGGTTGTGCCGATCGGCTTGGGGGTTCCGGAGGTGGTGCCGGTGCTCTCCGGGGTCACCGGGGTCTTGGGGGTTCCGGAGGTGGTGCCGGTGCTCTCCGGGGTCACCGGGGTCTTGGGGGCGGTGAGGGTCTCGCTGGTGGGGGCGGTGCTGTTGCTCGTGCTCGTGCCGGTGCTGGTTCCCGTGTTCGTGCCCGTGGGCGCGTCGTCTTCGGGTGTGGTGCTGGTGTTGTTTTCGGTCGTAACGGAGTCGGGGCGCTTGGAGGTTTGATGGCCTTCGGAAGCAGCCGGGTTGAGGAGTGTGGAGGTGGATTTCCCTTCGGGGTTGATCGAGTTGGGCGGCGTGGAGTTCGGCTGCCCTTGGGAGGTCCCCGCGTTGGGCAGTGTGGGGTTCGACTTGTCGTCTGGGCTTACCGGGTTGGGCTGGGTGGTCGGCTCGGGTCGGGTGCTGGGGGGCGTGGGAGTCGGCGTGGGCGTGGGCGTGGGAGTCGGCGTGGGCGTGGGCGTGGGAGTCGGCGTGGGCGTGTGGGTGGGGGTGGGTGTGGTGGTGGCCGGGGTGGTGGTGGTCTGCGTGAGGTCGGGGCGGATGTAGGCGGGGTCGAGGGTGCCGATCGTGGTGATGGCGTCGGGGTCGAGGGGGTCGGGTGTCCTCGTGAGGGGCGTCGGGGTGAGGGGCGTCGGGGTGAGGGGTGTGGTGGTGGGAGGTGTGGTGGTGGAGTGGGGTCCGGTGAGGCTGAGGTCGGGCCCCGTGAGGTCGGGGCCCGTGAGGTTGGTGGTGGTGAGGATGGGGGTGGGGCTGGGGCTGAGGAGGTGGGTGGGGTGGGGGCTGGGGTTGGAAGTGGTGGGGTTGTGGGTGGGGTTGGTGGTGAGGTTGGGGGGTGTGGGGGTGGGTGTTCCGGTGGTGGTGAGGCCGGAGAGGTTGGGGCCGGTGCCGTCGGGGCCGGTCCAGGTCTGGGTGTTGAGGGGGGTGTTGAGGTTCTGGTACTTCCATCGGGCCAGGGCGGTGGCGCCTTCGATGAGGCCGCTGCCGAGGAGGCCGGTGGTCACGGCGCTGACGCCGGCGCCGAGCATGCTGCCGGTGTCGAATCTGAGTGTTCCGTGCCACAGGAGGTCGCTGAACATGACGCCGGTGGGTTCGCCGACGCCTTCGGCGACGCCGTCGGCGAGGCTCTTGACGACTTCGTTGGTGAACTTGCCGCCGGGGGTGTCCTTGGGCAGGTGGGTGAGGGGGTCGAGGAGTTTGCGGGTGACCTCGGTGGAGATGCTGGCGAAGTAGCCCACGGTGGCGCTCTCGGCGATGTCGCGCCAGTCGAACTTCTTCTGCCGCAGCTCGGTGGGGGCGGCGGTCATCATGGTGAGCTGGGAGAGGAACTCGATGAGTCCCTCTTCGATGGCTTCGTCGAGGCCGGGAACCATCCGGGAGTGGCTGGAGAGGAAGTGCATGATGGTCAGAAGCTGGAGGCGGGTGCGGGCCTTGACGGTGGCGGCCTGGAGGAAGGAGAGGCCGCCGGTGAAGTAGGCCATCGCGGACAGCGCGGCCAGGATCATGAGGCAGAACGCGAGCTCGTACTCCATGTTGATCTTGGCCTTGAGGATGATCTGCGCGTAGGTGCGCTGACCGTCGCCGACCTGCACGGAGAATTCGCCGACCATACGCAGCATGCCCCGGCCGGTGGGCCCGCCGGAGACCTTCTCGACCGCGCCCTTGTAGCTGTCGCCCGTGGTGCCGGGCAGTGCGCCCTTGACCTTGTCCACCGAGTCGTCCAGCTCGGTCGCGAGTGCCTCGATTCTGAGCGAGTACCGGTAGTACACCCCGGCCAGCTCGTTCGCCGCCCGGGCGTTCGCCTCGGGCGGGACGCTGCCGAGCAGGCCCCAGAACATCGCCAGCTCGAGCTCGGAGAACTCCAGGTAATCACGCGGCAGCATCGACAACTCCCCCACAAACCAGCGAGCGGCCCGGGCCGCAGAAAAGGGCCCGGCGTATCCACAGACGGCCGGAACCCGGGGAACCTCCGGAACTCGGGGAACCCGGAGAGCTCGGCGACCTCTGAGCACTCGGCCGGTGTGTCTCGTATCTCATCCGACAGGTCAACGGGCGCGAAAGGTAAGCGGTTCACGCGCCACGGAACTGATTCACTCGCGCATGGCGAAGCGGCGAATCGGCCCACCCGGACCCGGCCACCGCCCGGCCCGGTCCGGCCTCCTCACCCCACCCACGGGTGCTCGCACCCAGCAGGCGGCCTCATCACGCGGGCACCCTCACCTCGCGGGGGCCTCACCCGCCGTCTCATCCGCCCGCCGGCCGCCACCCCCGTGCCCGCCCCCGCGGCACCACCACCGCGGCGGCGGCCAGCAGGACCACCAGCACCCCGCCGATCACCGCGATCACCACGGCGCGCCGGCCCGAGTCGGCCGAGGCCGACGGCACGACATGGGCGGCGGGCGGGGTGGCGGCGCGCACCCGGGTCCCTGGCAGCAGCACCGACACCGCCGCGTACGGATCGAGCCGGGGCGGCACGGCCGGATAGGCGGTGGACTGGAGGCGGTCCACCACCTCGGCGGCGGTCAGCTCCGGGTAGCGCGCCCTGACCAGCACCGCCGCCCCGGCCGCGTGGGCCGCGGCCAGCGAGGAGCCGGTGCCGATGTAGTGGCCGCCGCCGCTCGGCCCGGTGCCGACCACGGTGTCCCCGGGCGCGGCCATGTCGGCGGCGAAGGGCTCCGGCGCCTTCTCGGGCCGCGTGCCGTCAGGACCGTAGTCGCTGACCGACAGCGCCTGGGCGACGAAGGCTGGGAAGTAGGGGCGGGCGGTGGTGTCGGCGGCGCCGCTGTCCGGGTCCTCGGGCGCGGTGTCGGGTGCCGCGGGCGCGACCACCACCACGTCATGGGAGGCGGCGTACTCGACGGCCGAGGTGAGCTGCGCACGCCCGGCGAGCAAGGCGTTGGCGACGTAGACGACCTCGGATCCCTGGTCCACGGCGGTACGTATGCCGGAGGCGACAAGGTCCGCGTCGGGTGTGCCGCGTTCGTCCGTGCCGCGGATCGCCAGGACGCGCGCCTTGGGGGCGACGCCGACGAAGCCGCTGCCGTCGACGGGCGCGGCGGCGATCACCCCGGCGGCAAAGCTGCCGTGCCCGACGCAGTCGTATCCCGCCGCCCCGAGGGCGGTGACCCGGCCGCGCAGCGCCGGGATGTTCCCGCCGACCCCGGTGTCCACCACGGCCACCGTCACGCCCTCGCCCTCGGTCAGTCGCCAGGTTCTGGGTAGTTGCAGGGTCGTCAGTGTCCAAGGTGTGGTCTCGGCCCGCTGTCCGGAGGCCTTGGCGCAGGTGTCGCCGTCGGCCAACGGGCCTGCCAGGACCGGCAGTTCCACGCCGTCGGCGGCCATGGCGGAGGGTGTGGCCAGGAGCGGGCCCACGGTCAGGGCCACGACCGCGGTGACGCTCAGGCACCTCCGTACGGTGCGGGAAGTGGCACGTCGCATGGTTCGGCATCGTAGTGAGACGTGCCGGTCCCCCGGAGCCGCCGACAAGGATTCGACAAGCGGGAAGCACGCGTACGCAAGGCCTCACCCTGTTTGATCGGAGACGCGCGTCGCCCCGGGAACGCACCCGGGGGACGTTTGCCCCGTCTCCGGGGTGACGCCCCCAGCGGGCCGACGCGCGGACGGGCGCGCAGGTGCCCGGCCCGCCCGCCGCACGGCACGCGGGTCTTTCCGTACGACAGACGAGGAGATCCCGCGTGGCTCGCCAGTTGCTCACGGTCAATCCGGAGAGGGCGGAGGGGTTCCGGACGATCGCTGACGCTCTGGGGCAGGCGCGTACGGGGGCGGTGATCCGGGTGAGCCCGGGGCGCTACCCGGAGAACCTCACCGTGCGGACCCGCGTGACCATCGTCGCCGAAGGGGAACGCGGCAGCGTCGAGATCTGCCCGCGCCGGGGCACGGCCCTCACCCTGGTCGCGGACGCGGTCCTGCTCACCGATCTGACGCTGCGCGGCGGCGGTGAGGACCTGCCGGTGGTGGACGCGCCCCGGGGGCAGGTCGCCATGGACAACTGCACGGTCATCGGCTCCGGCTGGACCGCCGTACTGGCCCGGCAGAGCGGCTCGGTGGCGATGCGGCACTGCCGGGTCACCAACGCACAGGGCGCGGGTTTCGTGGACACGGCGCCGACCGGGAGCGTGATCGAGCACTGCGTCATCGAGAACCTCGGCACCTCGGCGCTGGTGCTGTCGGAGGAGGCGCGTCCGGTCGTACGGGACTGTGTGCTGCGCGGCGCGCGCGGCAACGGCATCCTGGCCAACGGGGACGCGCGGGGGACGATCGAGCGCTGCGACATCTCCGGCACCGACAAACCGGCGGTCGCGCTGGAGGGGAACAGCTCCACCAGCCTCGCGCACCTCACCGTGCACGATGTCGCGGTGGGCGTTTATGTGACCAGTGACGCCCGCCCGTCGCTGGAGAAGGTCACGATCGCCGCCACCACCGGACCGGCCTTCGTACTGGCCGAGGGCGGTGACCCGCTGGTGCGCGGCTGCCGTACCGAGCGGACCAAAGGCGGCTCGCTGCTGATCTCGGACCAGTCCCGGGGGACGTTCGAGGATTGCGAGTTCGTCTCGTCGGTCACCCCGGCGGTCAGGATCACCCAGCACAGCACGCCCACGCTCAGCCGGGTCGTGGTGCGCGGCGGCGACGGGGCGCAGGCGGCCGTGTCGCTGACCGACCACTGCGCGCCGGAGATCGAGCGGCTTCAGGTGCTGGACGCGCCGGGCGCGGGCATCGGGGTGGACTCCGGCGCCAACCCGTATGTCCGCCACGCGGAGATCACCCGGCCGGCCGGGCACGGGATCGAGGTCACCGGGGACGGCACCGGACGGTTCGAGCACTGCGTGGTGCTCGAACCCGGCGGGCACGCCCTGTCGGTCACCGACGGGGGGCGGCCCACGCTCAGCGACAGCGCGCTGCGCTCCGGCGGGCAGGCCGGTGTGGCGCTGGCGGAGGACGCCTCCGCGACCGTGCGGGACTGCCGGATCGAGGACTTCTCGGGCTGCGGTGTGATGGTCGAGCGGGGCGCCGAACTCCATCTGGCTCGCGGCCATGTGGCCGGGGCGCGGGCGCACGGCATCCGGATCGCCGACGGCGGGCGGGCCGAGATCGGCCAGACGGAGGTCACCGGATGCTCCGGCGACGGCATCCGCGCGGGCGGCACCTCGGACGTCACCGTGACGGGCGGCTCCGTGTCCGGGAACAAGGGCGCGGGGATACGACAGACACCGCGCGGTGACCGGATGCGGGTCGAGGGCACGACCGGGTCGGACAACGGCGAGCCCGACCAGTGGGGCCCAGCGGAAGAAGCGCCGGAGGAGGCGACGCCTCGCCGGGAGCGGGCCGCGAAGAAGAAGCAGGAGGAGGGCCCGCTGGCCGAGCTGGAGCAGCTGATCGGCCTGGCGGGGGTGAAGCAGCAGGTGCGCGCCCTGGTGAACCTCAACCAGCTCACCCAGCGGCGCATCCAGCTCGGTATGCCGGTCCCCTCCACCAGCCGCCACCTGATCTTCGCGGGGCCGCCCGGCACCGGCAAGACCACGGTGGCCCGGCTCTACGGCGCGATCCTGGCCCAGCTCGGCTTCCTCCGCTCGGGCCATATCGTCGAGGTCTCGCGCGCCGACCTGGTGGCGCAGGTCATCGGCGGTACGGCGATCAAGACCACCGAAGCGTTCAACAAGGCGCTGGGCGGTGTGCTGTTCGTCGACGAGGCGTACACCCTGCTCTCCGACAGCAAGGGCTCCGGTGCCGACTTCGGCAAGGAGGCCATCGACACGCTGGTGAAGCTCATGGAGGACCACCGCGACGAGGTGGTGGTGGTCGCCGCGGGCTACACCGCCGAGATGAAGAACTTCCTGTCCGCCAACGCCGGTCTGGCCTCGCGGTTCACGCGCACCATCGAGTTCGCCAACTACTCCGTTCCCGAGCTGGTGACCATCACCGAGAGCATGTGCGAGAAGTTGCAGTACGAACTGGCGCCGGTCACCCCGCAGGCGCTCGCCGAGCTGTACGAACGGATCCCGAAGGACGCGGCATTCGGCAACGCTCGTGCCGCCCGGGGGGTGTTCGAGGACATGCTGGACCGGCAGGCCACCCGGCTCTCGGAGATGACCGAGCCCACCGAGCGTGACCTGCGGCTGCTGCTGCCCGAGGACGTCTCGGACGACACCGGCGACGACCGCCCGACCGCCGATGAACGGCAGGCGCTGCTGGACCACTTGGCCGGCATGGTGGGCCTGGCGGCGGTCAAGCGGGAGGTCACCGACCTGGTCAGTCTGCTGGCCACCGCCCAGGAGCGGGAGGCCGCTGGACTGCCCGTGCCGCAGATCGGCCAGCATCTGATCTTCTCCGGCTCACCCGGCACCGGCAAGACCACGGTGGCCCGGCTGTATGCCCAACTTCTTCACTCGCTCGGGGTGTTGCCGCGCGGCCAGCTGGTCGAGGTTTCCCGGGCCGATCTGGTCGGCCGGTACGTGGGGCACACGGCGCAGTTGACTCGCGAAGTATTCGAACGGGCCATGGGGGGCGTGCTGTTCATTGACGAGGCGTACACCCTCACCCCACAGGGCGCCTCCTCCGACTTCGGCCAGGAGGCCGTGGACACCCTGCTCAAGCTGATGGAGGACCACCGCAAGGACGTGGTCGTCATCGCGGCCGGCTACACCCGGGAGATGCGGCGGTTCCTGGACTCCAACCCCGGTCTGTCGTCGCGGTTCACGCGCTTCGTGGAGTTCGAGGACTACTCGACGGACGAACTGCTCACCATCGCCGAGCAGATGGCCGCCACCCTGGGCTACGAATGCCCGGACCAGACCCGGTACGCCCTGCGCGACCTGATCGACGCCCTGCCGCGCGACCGTTCCTTCGGCAACGCCCGCACCGCCCGGCAGCTACTGGAGACGATGATGACCCGGCAGGCCAGACGGCTCAGCACCACCGCCGCACGCAGCGTGGACGACCTGCGCCTGCTGCTGCCCCAGGACCTGCCGGAGCCGGAGCCGAGCCGGACGGCACTGTGAGCGGGAGCCGTAGGGACGTCGCGGTGAGCGAAGCCCAGCCGGACGGCACCGCGAGGGGAGCCCGTACGGCCCACAGCGCGAGCGGGCTCTGCACGGACGGCGTACGGACCGTGCGTCCGGCCGCCGCCCTTCGCGGAACCGTGCGGGGGGCGGGCCCTCGCCGTGGGCCGGCCGGTGGCCGAGTGACCGCAGCACCGGTGCTACGACCGGGCGGTCCTGCGGGCCCGTGACCGGTCCGCGCTGACCGGTCCGGTCGGCGCTGACCGGTCCGGTCGGCGCTGACCGGTCCGGTCGGCGCCCAACAGGAATCTTTCCCAGGAGGAGACATGTCCAGAGCAGCCCGTCCCACCGGTACACCGCCAGGGCGGTCCGATACGACGGCCACCGCGGCCTCTTCCACGACGTCCTCCGCGGCGTCCTCCATCCGAGGCGCCGTCGAGCTGCCCGCCGCCGCGGGCGGGCCCGGCGACCTGCCGACCGGACGCCGTGGGCGGGCCGCCCGCGGCACGACGGGTGAGCCGGCGGGCGGCGCGAGCGGCGCGACGGCCTCCGAGGCGCGACGCGCCGGAATCGCGGTGCTGCGGGGCACGGCGGCGGCGGCACTCGGCAGGACGTCCCCGGCCCGCGAGACCACATCCGTATCCGCCACCGCGTCCACGTCCGCCGCTGCTTCCGCGGCCCGGGCGGAGCCGGACTCACGGGCGGAAGCGGCGTCCGGGTCGGAGGCCGAGTCGGCGGAGGCCGGGTCCGGCGCACGGTCCGGCTCCCGGGCTGAAGGTGAGGGGGCCTCCGAGTCCCGGACATCGTCCGGCGCCGGGGCGCTGTCGGGGGCCAGGGCGCTGTTCGGCAGGCGGGCGGCGCGGTCCTCGGGCCGGGATCGGGACCTGAGCGGGACCGAAGGCTCCGAGGGTTCCGCGGGTGAGTCCGCCGACGTGGCCGAGAGCGAGGGTGAGGGCGAGGCGCAACGGGAAGGCCTGCGCGCGGCCGCTTCCTCCGGCACGTCCACCCCGCCCGGCCAGGAGGAGGGGTCCGGCCCCGACTCGCCGCACCGGCCGAAAAAGCCGATGCTGGCCGCCGCCGCGCTGACCGGTCTCGTGCTCTTGGCCGTACCGCTGCTGCTGGCCACGGGAGGCGACCGGGACGACAAGGCGACCACGGCCGAGCAGGTCCATGACTACGACTCGATCCCGGGCGAGGACACCGGGCCCACGGCCGAGCCGGGTGTCTATGTGCCGGACAAATCCCGGAAGACCTCCGCGTCGGGCACGCCGTCGCCGGAGGCCGCGGAGAAGGGCAAAGAGAAGGCAGGGGAGAAGAGCGCGGCCGGGGACGACGCGCCCGAGGAGACCGGCCGGAAGGCCGTCGCGGGTTCGGTCCTCGCGCCGGCGGCCGGGGAGGAGGGGAGCGCGCTGTCCAAGGACCAGGCGGCCACCGACGGGGAGAAGAAGGCGGCGGCCGACACCGCCTCGGCACCCTCGTCCTCGTCGTCCTCCTCGACGAGCAGGGACACCGCCCCGCAGTGGGAGTCCGCCACCCGCGTGTTCACCAACGCGTACACCAGCACATGCCTGGGCCAGGACCGGCCGGGGCGCTTCATCGCCGACGCGGCGTGCGGCACCGACAAGTGGCAGCGGCTCGTCCTGGGCACCGGCTACTCGCTGTTCAAGAACACGGCCTCGGGCATGTGCCTGGACACCAACGAGGACACCCTGTACGTCTCGCCCTGCACGGACAAGGACTCCGGGCAGCGCTGGCGGACACCGTCGGCGGGCTCGTGCACGGTCTATCTGGTGAGCATCGGCGGGCGTTACACGACCGGCTGGAACACCAACGGGGTATCGATGCGCGTCTGGAACGACGTGGACACGCTGGACAAGCAGAAGTGGCGGGTCTCACCAGGAGTGTCGTCCGGCTGCTGACGTTGGGTCACTTCGTCACCTGGGCATTTATCTTGTAGCACCGAAGCCGTCGGCCCCCGAACCCGGGCCGACGGCTTCGCCGCGCCAACTCCCGTGGAGAATCACCGGGAACGCGCCTCGGTCTCTTCCGGGCGCAGCGCGGGCCCCGCCATCAGGGCATGCGCCGCGGCTTCCGCGCCGTGCCAGCCGGTCCGCGCCGCGAGCAGCTTCGCGGCGGCGGCGTGCAGTGACTGGCTGCGCGCCGGGCTGAGTTCGGCGAGTACGCCCTGCAGCAGCAGCCCGGCGGGGAAGCGGTAGCCGCCCGGCTCCTCGTGCGAGGTCTCCCCGCGCCAGGTCAGCAGCCGGGCCGTGACTGCCTGGTCGGCGAGTTCGAGCACCTGGTCCACGGGGAGTCCGGTCAGCTGGGAGACCAACGTCATGTCCGGCCGGCCGCCGAGCACGGCCGCCGCGTCGATGACCTGGCGGGCAGCGGGTGACAGGTCGGCGAGCCGGGTACGGACCACGCTGCGCACGGCCAGGGGCACGGCTCCGGCGCGCGGGCCCACGGGCTGCTTGAGCAGCTGGGTGAGCAGGAAGGGGTTGCCGCCGCTCAGCTCGTGGAACCGGTGCGTTACGTCGCCACTGTCGGCGTCGCCGTCCGCCGCGAGCACGACCCGCCGGACGTCGTCCTCGGTGAGCGGGTCGAGCCGCAACTGCTCGGCGCCGCAGGCCGCCAGCTCCGCGAGGAACCGCTCGGTGACGGGACCGGGGTCGTCGGTCACCGTGCACAGCATCGCCAGCGGCGCGTCGCGCAGCGTGCGGGCGTGTACGGACAGCAGTCCGCGTACGTCGGCGGAGGCCAGGTCGATGTCCTCCACCACGCACAAGGTGGGCCGCGGTGACTCGCCGCCCTCCGCCAGCCGCTCCAGTGTCTCGGTGAGCAGTCGCAGTTGACGCTCCGCTATGCCGGACCCGGGCAGTCCGTCCACGGCGCACCGGGTACGCAGCACGATGGCACCGGACGCGGCGGCCCGCTGGGCGAGTTCCTCGGCGACCCGGGTCTTGCCGATGCCGGGCTCTCCCGAAAGGACGGCCCATCCGGTGTGCCCGCCGGCGGCTTCCCGCAGCATTGCCGAGAGCCGCCCCAGCTCGTCCTCGCGACCGGGTAGGGTCCACCCGACGGGCGGCAGCTCGGCCGCGAACCGCTGGGTGCCGAGCGCCTGGGACCTGACAGGCGGGCGCAGCACCACGGTGTCGTGCCGGAGGATGGCCATCTGCGTCTCGCGCAGCGCCGGTCCCGGGTCGAGGCCGAGGTCGCGGGCGAGCAGGGTGCGTACCGTCTCGTAGCGCTGGAGCGCCTCGGCGTGACGGCCCGCGAAGTACAGGGCGCGCATCAGCATGGCCCAGGACGCCTCGCGCAGGGGATCACGCTCGACAAGCCGTTCGGCCCCGATGATCGCCTGGGCGATCTGGCCCTCCTGGAGCAGCAGGGTGGTGAGCAGTTCCTCGGCGGAGAGCTTCAGTTCTTCGAGCCGGCTGACCTCGCCCTCGACGAACCGTTGGTGCGAGGCGTCCATCAGCGGGGTGCCTCGCCACAGGCCGAGGGCCCGCTCGGTCTCCTGCCGCGCCTCGCCGACCCGGCCGCCCGCGGCGAGCGCGTGCGCCTGTTGCAGGGCCCGCTCGAACTGCACGGAGTCCAGCATCTCGGGCGGCAGCCGCAGGGCGTACCCGGTGGGGACGCTGCGCAGCACCTTCGCCTGCTCCTGACGGGCGCGTCCTGGTTCGAGCACCATGCGCAGCCTGCTGATGTGGGCGTGCACCGAGGAGACCGCGCTGGGCGGCGGGCGGCCGTTCCACAGGTCGTCACAGAGCCGGTCCACGCCGACCGTGAGGCCGTTCTCCAGGAGGAGGCGCAGCAGCAGGGCGCGCCGCTTGGGCGGCCCCAGGTCGAGAATCTCCGTCCCGCGCTGCACTTCCAGCGGGCCGAGCAAACGAAACTCCATCAGGCACCTCTCTATGACGTAAGTGCCACGATCACGCGAACGACTGCTCACTCGACAGGCCGATCACTGCTCACTTCCGCTCAACCTCCATGGGCATGGCCACCGCCACCGGGGCTTTCAAAACGCTTCAGTCCTCGCAGGACCAGTCGCTGACGCGCCACTCGGACTTTCCGGCGGTGAAGCCGGTCACGGAGGCCGTGCCCGCGTTCCAGCCGGTCAGGTAGTCCCCGATACCGCGCTCGTACGCGAGGCGGCTGAAGATGCTCACGCCGCAGTCCCGCACATACCAGCGCTGGCCGAGGTCGGAGGCGTTGCAGTCGGAGAGGTAGACGTCGACTCCATCCGTGTCCAGACACGAGGTGCTGGTGATGTTCCGGAGCATGTCGCCGCTCTCGGTCTGCCGGATCTGCCAGGTGGTGGGCTTCGATCCGGAGCAGTCGTCCATACGGACCTGACGGCCCTCCTCGCCCAGGCACGCACCGGTAGCCGCGTTGCGGATGGTGTGCGGCTGGGCAGGGAAGTCGATGGCGTATGCGGTGGGCACGGCCGCGAACACGGCCGTCAGCGCGGCAATTCCCGTCAGAGCAGGGCTCAGTCTGCGCACGTTCGTCCTTCCTCCGGCTGCGCCCGGCCCGGTCGGGCCTGGAAAGCGGCAGCCGTCAGTACACGACGAGCAAGTACGCGAACCGGTTCATCGAGTTCCGCGTCCGGGGCATGGAATGTCCGGACCGTCGGCGGGTGCGCTACAGGGCCAGGTGCTCCGGCAGGCGGAACCATCCGTCGGGCCCGTCGGTGAACGCACGGCTGTCGGCGGGGCGCAGACCCGTGACGGCGCAGTAGTACCCGACGGAACCCTGGTAGAGGTACGAGGCGAGGACGGCGTCCGCCGCCGGGCGGAGCCCCGCCCCCGGGCCCTCCTCACCCGCGTGCGGGCTGTCGGCTCGCTCCCAGTGGTCGTCGCCCACACCGCAGGTGATCTCGAACAGGGTCGGCGGCGGGCCGTAGCTCACGCTGTCGCCGTCCCTGAACAGCCAGCCGTGCCCGCTTCCGGAGGGATTGGAGTAGTAGCCACAGCTGACGGTGCCCGGCGACAGCCGTCGCTGAGCGGAGTCGGTGAATACACCCAGCCCCCAGGGCTGAACGACGACACAGCCCCCGGGGACCGCCGTCACGCCGACGATCGCCATGTCCTCGTCGCCGAAGTCCTGTTCGTACCAGTCCTCGTAGTTTCCGGCCACCGCACGGCCGAGCGGCTCCGCCTCCAGTCGCCGGGCGGTCTCGGCGGCGTCGATTCCGGCCACGAAGGCCAGGGCTGTGTTCTCGTACGGAATGTACTCACCGAGTGCCTCGCACAGGAGCCGGCTCTCCGCCACCGCCGCCTCCTCGCCCGGGGTCAGGCCGGGGGCGCCCCCGCGACGGCCGAAGAGCCCGGGACACGGCCCGGCGAGGCTGAGGCGCGCGGGTGACCAGTTTCCGAGCATCCGCTTCCATGGGTCGGCCCCCGCGGCCGCCAGGGCGCGGGCGTTGTCGTGCCGCCGGGCGTGCACGGCCCGGAACAGTGCGGTGTGCGCGTCGGCCGTGACATCCAGGTCGTCCACCAGCTCGGCGAGCAGGGCGACGACTTCCGGGGATCCGTATTCGGCCGCGTCGTGCAGCAGCGACGGGTGACGGGGATCGGCTCCGCTCTCCAGGCGGCCTTCGATCTCGGCGAGATCGGTCCAGTCATCGAGGGTCAGTCCGGCCCAGGGGTTCGCCATCACGTGTCCTTGTGTGTCGGAGGTACGGGGTCGGCGTCATGACGGCGCCCACGCCGGTCACGCCGGTCACTCGACGACGAACGTGCTCCTGTGCGGAGTGGTTCACAAAAGAGCGCCAATTCCCGGCAAGACGACGACAAGTACCGGCCAAGTCCGCTGCCACACACTGACGATGATCCGTCAAGAGCAGACCACCCGAGTCGGCGGCGGACAACACATGGGGGTCTCGAACGTCATGGGGCAAACCACAAGTGCCCAGGTGGACAGATCCGCCACCGCGGCGCGCGAGCCGTCCCGTCCCGTCGGCCCGTCCGGCCCCGGGCGGCCTGTCGACCGGGACGGCGAGAGCTTCGTGCGCATGATCTACGAGCAGTACGGCACGGTGCTGATGCGCTTCGCGGCCCGGCTGCTCGGCGGCGACTGGGACCGCGCCGAGGACATCCTCCAGGAAGCCGCGGTCCGGGCCTGGCGGCACATCGGCATGCTCGGCGAGCAGGAGGAGAACCTGCGCCCCTGGCTGTTCACCGTCGTGCGCAACCTGGTGATAGACGATCACCGGGCGCGCCTGATCCGGCCCGCCACCGCCTGTCCCCTGGACCGTGTGACACTCCCCGTGGCCGACGAGATCGAGCGGACCCTGACCCGGCACATCGTGCACGACGCTTTGACCGACCTGACCCCGCAGCAGCGGCAGATCCTGCATCACATGCACTTCCTGGGACACAGCGTCGCGGAGGCCGCCGCCGCGCTCGGCATCGCGCAGGGCACCGTGAAGTCCCGTACCTATTACGCCGTACGGGCCCTCAAGGCCGCTCTGGAGAAGCGTGGAATACAGTCCTGATCCTCGGCGGAACGGCAGCGCTGCCCGGCCAGTCACTTCCCTGGCCGGGCGCCGTCCCGGTTGATGAGGTGGTAGCCGACGGCCATCCGCTGTTGCCCGTGTCCCTCACCGACGCAGCCCGACAGGTAGCGCGTGTCACCATGGGTGTCCAGGCACCGACCCGTGCCGTAGTTCCGCAACCTGCCGCTGGACCAGGCGCTGTCCACCCAGGACCAGTGGACACCAGGGTTGTTCTGGCTGCTGATCGCGGTACAGCTGGACTGGCTCACCGTACGGTCCTTCCCGGCCAGGCAGGGGCCGGTGCGCACGTTCTGCTTCCTTCCGTAGGAACCGGCCGTTGCCTGAGCCGGGCTGCTCGCCAAGGTGGCGGTGAGCACGAGACCTCCCGCGGCGCCGAGCGCGGCCGTTCTCAGCTGCCCCGCGACGTCTTCAGCAGCTTGCTGCCCGGCTTGTCGCTCATGACTTGCCCTGGTGGACCGGAACGGCGTGGTGCCGTGGTACGGATCTGCCGACCACTGCTTCGAGCCGGGCCGCGACCTGGTTCACGGCACGTGTGACGTGAACCAGGTCCAGCGTCCGTTGCGTCCGTTGCGTCCGTGGGCCCCGGGGCGCCGCCCTTGCACTCGGGCACGGGCCCGGGGACGTGGCGGGCCCACGAATCCCGCTACATGCTCCAGTGCTGCTTGTTGATCACGTCCACGTCCCCCACCGGCGACACGGAGACCGTGCCCGCGTTCCAGCCGGTCAGCGCCCCGCCGGCCAGGAGGCTGGTGAGCTGGTAGGAACCGGCGGTGTACATCCAGAGCTGCCCGCGGTCGGCCGTGTTGCACCCCGACAGATAGACGTCCGCGCCATTGGTGTCCAGGCACATGCCCGTCGCGGTGTTCTTCAGCAGGCCGAGAGGCGCGTCATTGACCCACTGCCAGGTGACACCGGGGGCGAACTGACTGGCGACCGAGCAGGAGTACTGGCTCACCGTGCGGTCGGTGGCACCGGCCAGGCAGAGACCGGTGTGCGCGTTCCGGTAGTTGAGGGTGCTGGAGGCCGACGCCTGAGCCGGTGCGCTCACCAGGACGGCGGTGAGCGCAAGGCCTCCCGCCGCCCCGTAAGCGGCGGTCCTCAGCTTGCTCCGCAGCCTGTTGCGCGGCTTGTCGCTCGGCTTGTCACTCATGAACTTCTCCTGGTGAGCCTGGAACGGCTTGGTGCCGTAATACGGGGGTATCTGCCGACCACTCCTACGAGCCGTACCGCGACCTGGTTCACGGCACGGGAGATGTGATCACCAGCTCCAGCGCTGCTTGTTGAGGACGTCCGCCTCGCCATCGGCCACCACGGCGACACCGTCGGCGTTCCAGCCGGTCAGCGAGCGGCCGTTCAGCAGGCTGACCACCTTGTCACCGTTGAACCACCATGACTGCCCCGCGTCCTCGCTGACGCACCCGGACAGGTAGACGTCCGCGCCATTGGTGTCCAGGCACATGCCCGTCTTGGAGTTCTTGAGCATGCCGAACGGGAAGGGTGCCACGTTGTTCGTCAGGGTCCACGCGATGGCGGCGCTGTCCTGGGTCGAGCAGGAATACTGGCTCACCGTGCGGTCAGTGGCACCGGCCAGGCAGAGACCGGTGTGCGCGTTCTTGAACGACGTGTAGGAGGCAGCCGACGCCGGGGTCGTGCCGCTCACCAGGGCGGTGAGGGCCAGGGCTCCGGCGGCCCCGAGGCCCAGGGTCCTCAGTCCGTTCTTCTTGGCCCCCGCGTTCTTCTCGCTCTTCATATTCTTCAGGTTCTTCATGACGTCCTCCTGATGGGACTGGGACAGCGTCGCGCCGTACGGCGTCCGCTCGCACCCCTGCTACGAGTCGTCGCGCCCGATGGTTCACGGCATGCGCGTGGGCCGCCGAACCCGTAGCCGGGCACCCGCCAGGAGCCGCTGATTCAGCGCCCGTTACCCTTCTGTTTCCTCTGCCGCGTGCGCGCGTGCGACGGTGCCGGACTCCGGCAAGTGGACGGCAAGGCCACACCAAGGCGCCCCGTCTACTTTTGCGCCTGCCAATTGGCTTGCACCACACGCCCTGAGCTGCCCAAAGACGTCGCAGCCGACATGGCGTGCGAGGCCGTACCGGGGCGCTACCGAACCGCCGTCTTCGAACCGGCACGGAGCGGAAGCCCGGTCGTGAGAAATAAGGCGGAGCATGGACGGGCGCGCGGACCGGCCGGGCGTGGACCGGCGGAAATTCCCTGACGAGGTGGCGACATCAGCTCACCACACACGGATTTCCGAGGAAGCACGCGCGATGTGCCGGATTCCTCTCGGCACTCCTGGCCTGCCGACCCGCCACCGTTTTGTGGGAGTTGTCGATGCTGCCGCGTGATTACCTGGAGTTCTCCGAGCTCGAGCTGGCGATGTTCTGGGGCCTGCTCGGCAGCCTCCCGCCCGAGGCGAACGCCCGGGCGGCGAACGAGCTGGCCGGGGTGTACTACCGGTACTCGCTCAGAATCGAGGCACTCGCGACCGAGCTGGACGACTCGGTGGACAAGGTCAAGGGCGCACTGCCCGGCACCACGGGCGACAGCTACAAGGGCGCGGTCGAGAAGGTCTCCGGCGGGCCCACCGGCCGGGGCATGCTGCGCATGGTCGGCGAATTCTCCGTGCAGGTCGGCGACGGTCAGCGCACCTACGCGCAGATCATCCTCAAGGCCAAGATCAACATGGAGTACGAGCTCGCGTTCTGCCTCATGATCCTGGCCGCGCTGTCCGCGATGGCCTACTTCACCGGCGGCCTCTCCTTCCTCCAGGCCGCCACCGTCAAGGCCCGCACCCGCCTCCAGCTCCTGACCATCATGCACTTCCTCTCCAGCCACTCCCGGATGGTCCCCGGCCTCGACGAAGCCATCGAAGAGGGACTCATCGAGTTCCTCTCCCAGCTCACCATGATGACCGCCGCCCCCACCGAGCTGCGGCAGAAGAAGTTCGACTGGCGCGACATCGCCGAGAGCGCCACCGTGGGCTACTTCGCCAGCATCTCCACCGAGGTCACCCGCAAACTCCTCGACCCCCTCACCCACCTGCCCAAGGACACCCCCGGCGGCAAGTTCACCAACGAAGTCGTCAAGAGCCTCGCCGACGGCGTCGCCGAAGGCGTCGGCGAACCCACCGGCGTCATGTTCAGCGACCTCCTGTGGCACGGAACACTCAGATTCGACACCGGCAGCATGCTCGGCGCCGGCGTCAGCGCCGTGACCACCGGCCTCCTCGGCAGCGGCCTCATCGAAGGCGCCACCGCCCTGGCCCGATGGAAGTACCAGAACCTCAACACCCCCCTCAACACCCAGACCTGGACCGGCCCCGACGGCACCGGCCCCAACCTCTCCGGCCTCACCACCACCGGCACACCCACCCCCACACCCCCCAACCTCACCACCAACCCCACCCACAACCCCACCACTTCCAACCCCAGCCCCCACCCCACCCACCTCTTCAGCCCCAGCCCCACCCCCATCCTCACCACCACCAACCTCACGGGCCCCAACCTCACGGGGCCCGACCTCAGCCTCACCGGACCCCACTCCACCACCACACCTCCCACCACCACACCCCTCACCCCGACGCCCCTCACCCCGACGCCCCTCACGAGGACACCCGACCCCCTCGACCCCGACGCCATCACCACGATCGGCACCCTCGACCCCGCCTACATCCGCCCCGACCTCACGCAGACCACCACCACCCCGGCCACCACCACCCCCACCCCCACCTCCACCCACACGCCCACGCCGACTCCCACGCCCACGTCCACGCCGACTCCCACGCCCACGCCCACGCCGACTCCCACGCCCACGTCCACGTCCACGCCGACTCCCACGCCCCCCAGCACCCGACCCGAGCCGACCACCCAGCCCAACCCGGTAAGCCCAGACGACAAGTCGAACCCCACACTGCCCAACGCGGGGACCTCCCGAGATCAGTCGAACTCCACGCCGCCCAACTCGATCAACCCCGAAGGGAAATCCAACTCCACACTCCTCAACCCGGCTGCCCCCGAAGACCACCAAATCTCCCATCACCCCAACTCCGTCGCCACCGGGGACAACGCCAGCACCACACCCGAAGACGACGCGCCCACGGCCACGGACACGGGAACCAGCACCCCCACCCCCACCCCCACCCCCACCAGCACCGGCACCGGCACCGGCACCGGCACCGGCACGAGCACCGCCCCCACCGGCGAGACCCCCACCGCCCCCAAGACCCCGGTGACCCCGGAGAGCACCGGCACCACCTCCGGAACCCCCAAGCCGATCGGCACAACCGCCGCCACCCCCGACAACTCCGAGACCTCCGCCTCCCCGACCGTCCAGCGCATGCCCGGCACCACCACACCCGGCACCGACGCGCCCGGAACCACCGCAGCGGACACCACCACGCCCGACGGCACGTCCTCCGGTCCCACGGAGTCCCACACCCCCACCTCCGACGCCCCCGTCACCGACACTCCGGTGACCGGCGCCCCCACGTCCGACGTCCCGTTGACCGACCACACGACCCCCGGCGCACCCGAAGACGTCACCCTGCACGTCCGCAGGGTCCCCGAGGCCTCGGGCGGCTGGACGCGTGAGGTCGTCCTCACCCTCCCGGTGGACGTCCCGGCCTCCCTCACACCCGAGCAGTTCACCGACGTCCAGCGGAACGTCCGCGACCAGGTCGCCGCTCTCGTCGGCACCGGCCCCCAACTCCCGACTTCCCAGGACCGCGTGCGCGTCGACCTCACCCTGATTCCCGCCGCGCACGGCACCCCGTACACCCTCGAACTCGTCACCGATCCCGCCCGGACCGGCGACGAAGCCGAACCCAGCGTTCAGTTCCGCCCCAACACCCTGGACGCGCCACCGAACAGCCCGCTGGCCCTGGCCCAGCACCTCCTGACGAGTGCGGGCCTCTCCCTCCCGCCGAGCACCCGCGGCACCCGCGGCACCCGCGATCAGAACCAGGATTCGAGCCAGGATCCGAGCCAGCTCCTGGACCCGACCCCTGGCCTGCCCCCCGTCAGCCGGCCCACGGTCACCGAGACCCTCGCCCGCATCGAGTCCACGACCGACACCGCGCTCACCACGCTCGATGGCACCGCCACGCTCGATGGCCCCAACCCCGCGCCGGTCGGTCAGCCGACGGCAGCGGTCCTGACCCAGTCCGGTGAGGTCCGGCTGCCTCCAAGTGATCCCGTGCGTACCGACCCGGTCACCGCCCCTGCCACGAGTACGACGTCTACGACCCCGTCGAGTACGACCACGCCCGCTGCCGGCCTCGCCACCCGCGAAAGCAGCGGCCTGCCGGACGCGCTCGCCTCATCGGGCATGCTCGGGTTCGGCAGGCGCAACAAGCGCGCTCAGGACGGCAGGCGGGGCACGGACGGCAACGACGGCCCCCAGCCGCCCCTGCCGACGGCGGGGTCCTCGGCGGCCGGTCCGAGCACCCTCGTCTCCCTTGCCCCGCCGGCATCCGCGAGCGCGGGTCCGGAAGGCGGTCCTTCCTACCCGGACAGGCTCGCCCGTCTCACGAGCGAGCTGGAGACCGCGACCCGCTTGTACGGTGACCAGCCGGGAAGTCTGCGACGGAACGCCAACGGCGAGCATCAGCGGGTGCTGACCTCCGTCTTCCCCCGCGCCAAGGACAACTCCTTCAAACGCTTCCCCGATCCTCGGGGCGCTTTCTACATGATGAGCGGTCCCGTCAGAGCCCTCAACGAGGCCCACGTCCGTAACGGCATGGCCACCGACGCGGGCTCCGCGGAGTGGGTGCGGCGCGTCAACGGGGCCCGGACGAACGACCCGGCCTGGCTCGCGAACTGCTCGGACGTCACGCGGAGCGTGCTGTTGTCCTGGCACGGCGTACCCACCGCCGCCGCACCCGTCGTCCACACCATTGACCCCGCCGACCCCACCGCCGCCCCTGTCGTCGAGGACAGGGCCAACAACAGAACCGTTGCCTGGCTGCGCGCTCAATGGCGTAGCCCGGAGTACCGACCGGACGGAACGTCCTCGTCCGATCAGGCATGGAACAGCGTGGCGGCGCGCCTGCGCAGAGGCGGCCACGGTTCCTCCGCGCTCATCGTGTTCCAGCCGGAAGGGAGGAATCGGTCCCTGACGAGCCCTTCGCACTCCATCAACGCCGTCAATCACAAGGGCCGCATCTACTGGATCGACGGGCAGCGTGGCCGGGTGAGCGAACGGCCGCTCTACCGGGCGGCCGTGATGCAGTCCATCGAACTCGGCCCGGACCTCAGCTGGCTCGATCCGCCGACGCCGGAGCGGGCAGGGCTGTTCCTCCC
Organism: Streptomyces sp. NBC_00102; assembly: GCF_026343115.1. GTDB lineage: Bacteria > Actinomycetota > Actinomycetes > Streptomycetales > Streptomycetaceae > Streptomyces. Next base: position 5,963,362 of record NZ_JAPEMC010000001.1, on the reverse strand, counting down.
TGAGGCGCTGGACGCCTCTACCTTCGCCTCTCCGGGCGCCTTGGCTGACTCGGCGCGGGCCCAGGCAGCCGCTTCCCCCGGCCCGTTCGGCGTCCCGCCCACGGCCAACGGCACCCTGCCCCCGGCGGGCGACCACTCCCTGTTCGAGAACTGGCGGGAGCGGTCGGCCTCGCACTGGTGGGTGCGCCGCTCGAAGGAACTGGGCGCGGTGGACGCGGCCGTGGAGACCTGGCTGAAGGACGGCAGGACCCGGCCGGAGAACGACGCGCTCGCCCGCCGGCAGCTGAACTCCATCATGGCCGCGGTCGACACCTGGCAGGCGGCGAAGCGGGGCCGCAGCGGTCGGATGGCGGAGGTCAGGCAGCTGCGCGCCCAGGTCACCTCGCTGCTCGACTCGGTCGAGGGGCGCACGGCGCGTACCCTGGCCGAGGTTCGGGACAGGCACGACCAGGCCATCGCGGCGGCGCGCGAGGCGGGCCGGCAGATCCTGAGATGGCGGCTGCCCGCCTACCTGTCGAGCATGCGGGCCCCCGGCCACACGACCCTGCACGACGTCCCGGCCACCGACCTCCTGTGGCTCAGGGAACGGATCGAGCTGGGCACCGAGGGCGGTTCCGCCCGGGACGTCATCGATGCCCTCGACGCGGACCCCGCGTCGTTCATCGGCCCTGGGCAGTCGTTCCAGGTCCGGGGCCGCGACGGCTGGTACGACGTCACGGTCTCCCTGGAGCGTGCCTCGCGGGAGCCGCGACCGATCATCACTACGGTGTCGTCCGGGAATCTCGGACCGGACGACGTGATGCGGCACTTCACTCAGCTGGAGAGCGGCAACGACGTCATACAGCAGTCCTCCAGGAGCAGCGGGCCGGTCCTGCGCGTCACCGGGACCGCGCTGCTGCCGACCCCGCAGCCCGCGCTGCTCGCGGGTGTCTCCGCCAACGTCAATCTGGGCTACCACGTGCTCGGCAAGGCGGACACCCGGGTTGCCGGTACCACGGACCTGAACAAGATCACGGGGCGCGACGGCAGCGTCGATGTCTCCCGGCCGGTGCAGTGGAACGTGCGGGTCTCCCGCGCCGGCGGGCCGCAGCGCACCTTCAGCGCGGACAGCCGGATGACGTTCCGGGTGCCGACCGCGGATCTGGTGCCCGACACGGCGGATCCGCAGCCTTCGCAGCCCACTGCTCTGGACTCCGGTACAAGCCGGAAGCTGGCGCTGTCGCCCTCGATGAGCCCGGTCACCACCGACCCGGGCAGCCCGCTCCAGGGCGGGGGCGGTCTCTTCGACGCGATCGCCTCCAGCGTGCACCCCGCGCTCACCGGTCCTGGCAGCCCCGGCCGCAGCCTCGCCTTCGGCATGGCCTCGGCCGGCGCTCTCACCCGCGACATCCGGCGCATACTCGGCGGCCCGGTGACCTCCCTCGACCTCGTCGGCGCCGACGGCACAACGAAGGGCGCCGTACGGCTCACCGCCGATGTCCTCTCGGTCACGCCGATACCCGTGAACCGGCCCGCACCGGAAACCGAATCGGAGACGACGCCGGAGACCGAACCGGAGACCACGGCGAGCAGCAGCGCCAAGGGCAAGCAGCCCGTCAGGGACGGCGGCACACCGGAGGTGACCGTCTCTGCCGGCACGCCGGAGGAGAGCGCCCCGGCCGACGCGGCGGAGACCGCCTCCTCGTCCAAGGGGACGCCGTCGAACATGCTGCGGCCCCGGCACAAGGCGGTGACGGCGCTCAAGCAGAAGACGTCCGGTTCTTCGCAGTCGGTCGCCATGGTCGGACCCGGCGTCGGTGTGGGGATCGGCGCGGGAGGCCCGAAGGCCCGCGTCTTCCTCCAGCCGGGCACGGAGTGGTCGCGTTCGAGGTTCGAGTCCACCACACGGGCTCTCGCCCTGAAACACGGCGTGGACATCGGCGAGGACGAGGTGCTCTACCTCGCGCAGGTCCGCGTACGGGTCAGGGGGACTGGCCCGGTGTCCCCGGCCCGCCGGGTGCACGGCGACAAACCGGCCGAGACCACGGTGCGGTTGTGGTTCCGGCTCAGCGTCACCGAGGCCGACGAACTGGGACTGCCGTTGCCCGAGGGCGTGACGGCGCCCGAGACGTCGTTCGACAAGCCGTCCGGTTTCGGCCGCATCATGCCGGCCGGGCCCAAGGGTGCCAGCGTGAGCATGACCGGGCTCGACACCACGGACCTGCTGGCGGGCATCGAGCGGATCTTCGCGACGGACGACCGGCTGTACGGCATCCTGCCCGCCTGGCAGGGCCCGGACGACCGGAACCGGCTGCACCGGCGCAACTGGTGGATCGACGAGGCCAACCACGACCGGATGCGGAACAACAGCCGGGCCCTCACGTCCGCCCTGTCCGGCCTCAACCTCCAGACGCACAAGGGCCAGTTGCTCGACACGGGCGTCTACGTCCCGCTGGTCCGCAAGCACGCGGATGTCACCCAGACCGTCCTCGTCCGGGTCAAGGGGCGGCTGGCCACGGCCCCCGAGTACCTGGGCGACCGTGCCGACCGCGACATGGTCACCTCCATGACCTCCGTCCAGAAGGCTGCCTCGGGGCAGTCCGTGGAGACCGGCGGCCTGATCGTGCTGCGCGGCGCCGCCAAACCCATTCCCGGGCACCTGTACGTCACCGCGTTCGGCGGACTCGTCGCCACCTCGGCGCGCGCCAACGAGGGCAGCCGGACCATCGCGGGCGGTTTCGAGAGCCAGGGCATGGGCCCGGCCGCAGCCTGGGACGGCACGCTGGTCTTCGACGTGACGATCACATCCGTCGAGCGCAAGCGCCTCTGGCGGCGCTCGGTGCTGCCCGGTCGAGTCGGCAGGCATCAGCCGCCCGTTGTGACCATCGCCAAGACACCGGAGCCCGCGGGCGCCACCCCCAGCGGCTCCGGGGCCGGCACCGGCGTCGACGTCACCGCCGACGTCACCGCCACCGACATCGCCCCCGTCGTCGCCACTGACATCGACCTCGTCAGCACCGCCAACGACACCTCCCTTCCCATCAGCACCAGCACCAGCACCGACGTCACCGCTCTCGTCGCCGGCACCGGCAACAACGCCGTCACCGCACCTCCCGGGACCGTCACCCTGATCGCACCGGTCACCGCACCGGTGCGTTTCTACTCCTCGGCCGGGTTCACCCTGCCCGACACGGCCCCGGACACCTCCCGGCTGCGGCCCCCGGGGCTCCCCGAGAGTTTCTCCGTGCCGCCGGTGCTCGGCGTCAACACCCTCCTCGACAGGCAGTGGTGGACCTCGAATGCCCCCGAACTGCCCGCGTGGCTGATCCTGGAGGACGTCGCCTCCGCCGAGACCATGCTCGCGCAGGCGGCGCGGCTGCTGACCGACGCCGCCGCCCAAAACGACAGCGCCCTGTCGACTCCGGGCCTGATGCCCGCGGTGACCGTCGAGGACATGCTCAACTCCGAGGGCACCGCCGTCGGCCTCCAGGTCGGCAGCGGGCAGGTGTGGACGCGGGACAACCTGCGCTTCCCCCGTCGGTGGGAGTCGCTGTCCGGGGCGCTGGGCGTCAGGACACATGTGGTCGGGCCGCGGGTCGTGCATGTGGTCGGGGGCCCCCCGGTGGAGAAGTACGTATCCGGGGGGCAGTCGGCGTCGGGTGAACGGGAGTCCGTGTACGCCGCCGTGGGTGGTGTGTTCCTCCAGGGCGCGGGTGACCTCGCGCCCGAAGCCTGGGCCATGGGTGGTCCCGGCTTGGGCGCGGTCAGGGCCAGGGGCGCGGCACGGTCCCGGGCGATCTCCGGCTCGGTCACCAGGACGGCCGTCTCCGATCCGGGCGGCCGTACCGTCCTGGTCCAGGCCGACCTCGTGGTGCTCATGGCCGCCGAGGTCTCCTCGAAGTACGACCCACCGCGGATGGCGGCCGACGGGCTCAGACTGCCCGATTCCGTCGCCATCTGGCTCACCGAGGAGCAGGCCCGCGACTTCGGCCTGGGCGACCAGCTCGACACGTACCTGACCGACGTCGACAGCCGCGTGACCGAGCTGGACAGTCGGGTGACCGAACTCGACTCGCCCCCGGCCGACCCCGCCGTCGACGCCCCCTCCACCTCCCTCACTCCGCCGGCCCCCGCAACGCAGGCCGGGCCCGCGGTGCCGCCCGCGCCCGACGCGCCGCCCGCGCTCGCCGCGCCGCGCGGCACCGGTTCCGGGGAGCCGAACTCGTTCCTCGACGGCACCGGCCCGCTCGGCCTGGGCCTGATCGAGTCCTTCCCCTCCGCGGAGCACCTGGTCTTCCAACTGCGGCAGGGAATCGCGGAACTGACGGGGCGGAGCACGAACCGGAACCTCGCGGACCTGGTGCTCCCGCTGGCGGCGTCGAAGGACCCGTTCGGCAACACCCGCCGTCTCACCCAGGCGCTCAGCCGGATAGGCGGTGCCTCGCTGCTCTCCGGAGCCATGGACGGCGGCATTCCGGTCTCGCTGCGGGACCGGAACGGCAAGGTGGTCTTCCAGGCCCGGTTCACCGTCACCCGGGGCCGGGGCGAGTACGACGGCCAGGTCACCGCCCGGCAGATGATCATGCACATCACCGCCGCGCAGGCGGAGGAGACGCAGAGCCGGGCCAGGGTGTCGCAGCGGACGCCGTTGCTGTTCGGCCTGCCCATCGGCTATGTCGACGCCGACCACGAGGGGTCGGGGGGCGCGGGGGCGGGCAACACGCTGTCGGTCATGACGCTGGGCGACGTCCTCGCGTGGGAGCGGGCCCGGGAGCGGAGCGGCGGGGTGCTCGTCCTCACCCCTCCCGACGCCGCACGCGTCGACATCCGATTTCCCGTCCGCCTGGCCGTGGAACTGTACGAGCCGGGCAAGCCCGTCGGGACGCCGCCCGTCGCCGTCGTGGAACTGGCGGCGCCGCGTACCGGCCCCGACGACCGCTTCCTGCGCTTCCGCATGCTCCGGTCGGACCTGCTGGCCCTGTCACGGATGAGCCCGCCCCGGCCGCCGCAGGCCCGCATGCTGGCCTTCGGGAAGGCGGTCCAGCCGCTCGGCCCATGGCGGGCAGCAGGCTCGCCGGTGCCTGAAGAGGCCCAGATCAACAACTTCCAGGGCGCCCCGGTGATCCGGGCGGCGCTGGCCACGCTGGTACGCGGCCTCAACGGAATGCCGCAGTTCACCACGGTGGACGGGGCCGCCTCCGCGACTCTGGACTCGGCACTGTCCACCGAGTGGCTGATCGCCGCGCTGCCCGGCATCGCCGCCACCGGTACCGAACTGCCCGAGACCTATGTCCCGCGTGTACTCGGCGGCGAGGACCTCCGGGTGACGGCCGACGCGCGGCTCACCGAGGGCCGGGTGCTGGGCCCGGGAGAGCGCGTGGTCTTCGAGTACGACGAAGAGGCGCACTCCGAGGGCTGGGAGGAGGGTGCCGCTGCAAACGCGGTGCTTTCCACCGAGAGCAACGAAGAACACGCGGGCGGCGGATGGATGCGTTTCCGGACCCACGACCTGTACCAGGGCCTTGCCACGCCCGGCGTCATGGTGGCCGAGTCCAGCCTGCTGGCCACGGCCCAGTCACCCAGTCAGACGCGGAAGAAGCAGATCCACCTGCCGTCCGTCCTCGTGCAGTTCACCCTGGGAATACGGCTGTCGGCCGGGCTGCACCACCGTCTGCGATCCACGTTCGGCAAGCGGGACGTCCTGGGCACCGTGGAGGTGGACCTGCCGCATCCCGTGGTCGTACGTATGTCCCTGCCGTCGGCCGAGCGGCTGCTCCAGGGCAAGTCGATCACCGACCCGCACCGTCTGCTTCCCGGCCCGGCGCGCTTCCAGCCCTGGCACTCCGACGTGGTGCTGAGTGAGGTCACCTCGGCGGGGGGCGCCCGGATCGGTGTGGCCTCGTACGCCCCTGGGACACAGGCTGCCCGGCGCAAGGCGATCCAGGGGCTGCCGGACACGGACCGCTACACCGAGTGGAGCCGGGACACCGACGGCCTGCTGGTGGCCCACGACAGGCCCATGCCGCTCGCGTCGGCCTCCCGCTTCTACCTCGCCACCGGCGGCGCGGGCACCGGCGTGAGTACGGACGCGGACAGTGGCCCGGACGGCCTGCCCAGGGTGACCATGCGGGGCGGACGTACGCGGATCCTCGAACTCGGGGACTACGCCGAGCTGATGAGAGTGCGCGGCGACCTGGCGAAGCTCCCCGTGGGCACCGTCCTCGTCATCATCAGCCCCCGCGCGGCCACGCTCGCGCAGAGCGAATCGTCCGCCTCGCCTCTCGCCGGTCCGTCCACTCCCGCCGGGTCCGATCCGTCCGCCGTCGTGCCCAGCCTGCTCTCCGCCGAAGTGCAGACGCTCGCCGACGGCACCGGGCTGGTCGTCATGAACGCGAACTGGGGCGTACGTGATCCCTGGGTGGGCGCGGACGGCAAGACCGTCCTGGAACTGAACCCGGCGCCGGACGGGAGCGCCGGGCGCTGGCGGATCTTCTACCCGGGCGGGGGAGTCGGACTCGCGGCTGTTCGTGATACCCCGGATGCCTCGGATACTGCCGGCGTCCCGGACTCCTCGGGTGTTGTCGGCGACGAGGCCGACACCTCCGTACCCCCTGTGGAGTCCGACGCGGAATCCACGACGAAGGACGCGGAAGACACTGACGGCACGGACGGCACAGGCGACGCGGACGACAGCCTGACTCTGTCCTCGGGCTCCTCCTGGTCCGTGACGTCCGACGACGTCCTGACAGCCCTGTCGCCACAACCCGCGCCCCGGCCGGTCCCCGGTGTCCCCGACCCCACCAGCAGCCCCCGTCCGATTTCCCCCGCCGGCGACTCGATCAGGCTCGACGCCACCGTCGACGCCCCCCTCCCCGCCGACGAAGCCCCGCTGTCCGCCGCCCGGGCGCCCGGCCGTCCCTTCGCCACACTGTTCGGGGCCTCCGCCGACCTCCGGCGTCGGCTCCGCGACGACCACGGGTTCGACCTCTCCGCGGTGGACCGCCTGCGCCGCGAACTGGGTGTGAACTCCAGCAGCACCCGGTTCCTCCACTGGCTTCAGGCCATCGGTCGTGTCCCCACCACGCTGGCCGAACTCGCACGCGAGCGCGGCACCGACACGGCCACCTTCTACCGTCTCGCCTCCACCATCATGGCCACCCCGGAGCACATGGCCCGGATGATGGCCGAGCTGCCTTCCATCACCCCGGACATGTGGCAGGTGGCTCTGACGACCGCGGCCGACGGCGTGGACAGCCGGTACCTGCCACTGGACAACCACCCAGCTCGCGCCTGGCTGGCGGCTCTCGCCGCCCGCCACCACGTACTCGTCGTCAGCCTGCCGATCCTCGCCGACCTGCTCCGCGAGCACGGCGTCACCCCGTCAACCGAATTTTCCGATCCGGCCGTTACCTCGGCAGTTGCTCAACTGGGCCGTTCCCGGGCCACTCCAGGACCGCTTGCCGGTGTGGCCGGCACCAACGGAACACAGGAGGGGGACAGTTCGGGCAACCTGGGCGGCCCACGCCGCCCGAGCGGACCGAGTGGCCCCAGCGGACGGAATCCTCGGGCGGACGCCGCCGGGCGAGAACTCGCCGCCCACCTCACCTCGTGGTGGCGGATCCCCGGGGACCTGGCAGGCCGGCTCGTGGGACACCCGTGGTTCAACGCGCTCACGATGGACAACTTCCGCCAGGAACTCGGCGTGAGGGACGGAGCTCAGCTCACCGAGCTGCTGCGCTGGGTGGAGGCCATCGGCCGTATCCCCACGGACCTGTCCGTCCTCGCTGAGCAGCACAGCGTCGAGCCCGACCGGCTGTACAACATCGCCTTGCTGACGATGGCCGACCCGCGTCTTTTGCTGGACGCCGCCGTCAGGGGCGGACGCGCGGACCTGTCCAGGCTGCTGACGGACCCGCAAGGGGTCGCCGACGCCGTGCGTGCCGACCTCTTCCTGGAGTCCGACCACCGCCCGCGGGCCCGGCTGTTCGAACTCGCCGACCAGTACCGGCTGTCCCTCTCCCAGCTGGAATCCCTCGTTCCGCGTCTGGCCGACCGCGGCCTCCTGCCTCTGGACCGGCTCGCTGACCCGGTACTGGCCGAGATGGCGGCCCAGGCCGCGGACCATCTCCCGGAATACACCGCGCCCGCACCGGCGTACAGCGCGGAAGCGCCCGCCGCCCCACCCGCGCCGACGGCGGCGGTCCCCCGGCCCACGACGACCGGGCCCGGCACCGCGATCCCGCGCGACGAAGTGCCCACGCTCGCGGAGGCGTGGGATGCGGACCCGGGCGTGGTGGCCGAACTGTCGGAACACCGATGGTTCCGCCCAGAGGCCGTGAACCGGCTCCGTCAGGAGCTGGGCCTCGGAACCGGTGCGGCCACCACGGCGCTGTTGAACTGGATCAGTATCATCGGCCGCGTTCCCCTCGACCTCACGCGGCAGGCACGGGAGCTGGGCCTCGCGCCCCGGACGCTGTACGCCCTCTCGATCACGGTGACGGCCGATCCGCAGCACGTCGCCCGGATCGTGGCCCAGCGCCCGGACCGGACGGGCGCCACCTGGCGAACCGTCCTGACGAACGCCGTACCGCGCCTGCACGACGGCTACGTATCCCGCAACGACCACCGCGCACGCGCCTGGCTCATCGAACTCGCGGCCCACCACGGACTCGGCATCAGCCGGCTCATCGCCCTGGTCCCGCAGCTCGCTGCCCACGAAGTGGAGCCCGGCACGCCACTCGACGACACCCGCCTGACCGCACTCGTGCACAACCGGAGGGCCGACACCCGCCCCACCGAACCGAACACCGCCGACACCCGCCCCACCGAACCGAACACCGCCGACACCCGCCCCACCGATCCGGACCCGCGCCGGACGGACGCCCCCCTGCCCGGCGACGAGGCCCCCGGCTCCTCCGCCCAGGCCCCGGGCCGGTCCACCGCCACCCGACTGTCCTTCAGCTGGCGCACCTCCGCCAGGCTCCTGCGTCAGCTCCGGGACGACACCGGGCTCGACCTGGAGGCAGTCGGTCAGCTCCGCGAATCGCTGGGCATCGCCCCCGGCGACGAGACCACCCGATTCCTGCACTGGCTCCAGGGCATCGGTCATGTCCCCACCGGCTTGAGAGAGCTGGCCATGCGGCACTACACCTCCGCCACGATGCTCTACCGGCTGGCCTCCACCATCATGGCCACCCCGGAGCACATGAGCCGGATCATGAGCACGCGACCGGGCACCGGCCCCAACGAGTGGCAGCGGGAACTGCCCAACGCCGTTCCCGACGACCGGTATCCGGCCCGGGACGACCACCGCGGACGAGCCTGGCTGACAGCGCTCGTGGACCACCACGACATCTCGGTGTACGACATGCCGCAGCTGGCGGAGGAACTGCGCAACGCCCAGGTACAGGTGGGCACGGCGGCCGACGACCACACCGTGTTCAGGATGGTCGCCCGCGCGAGCAGTCGGCCCGTACCCGCGGCGATCCCCCCGGGGCGGCCGAGCGCCGCCGCCCTGGCGGACCCCAGCACGCGGCGCTACGCGGCCCTGTGGCGCGTCTCCCGCGAGCGGGTCGCGAGCTTCGCCGAACACGAGTGGCCCGACCTCGAAGCGGTGGAGCGACTGCGCGAGGCACTGGACATCCCGCAGGGGCAGCGCACTCTCCATCTGCTGGACTGGATCGAGGCCATCGGCCGCGTCCCGGACGATCTCCCGCACCTCGCGCGGGCGCACGACTTCCAGATCCAGCAGGTCTACCTGACGGCCTGGAACGTCATGGCCGATCCCCGGCACCTGCTGGAGGCTGCGGCCCGAAACGGGCAGGACGTCGCACGACGGCTGCGGGACACCCCGTACGCCGTCGCCGACGGACTGCACAGCTCCGGCATCCCGGAGGACGACCACCGCGGACGCGTGTGGCTGGTGGCGCTCGCCGACCACCACCGGCTGTCGCTCACCGAGCTGATGGCCCTGGCGCCGCTGCTGCCTGCGAGCGGCATCCGGCCGGGCTTGGCGTTCGACGACCCGGCCGTCATCGCGCAGGTGGACCGGGCGACAGGCAACCTCGCGCCGGCCGGCGCGCCCACGTCCACGACCGGGGCGAACGTCCCCGCGCTTCCCGCGTACGCTCCCCTCGGCACCCAGCCGCCCGAGGCAGGCCCGTCCGGTCGGGGCCCGGTCACCGGCCCGACGCCGCACCCGGACGCGCTGCCCGGCTACGAACCCGCGGCCGAGGGGCACCGCTGGGACGCGGGTTCGCTCAGCACGTCCTGGGGAGTGGACAGCGAACTGCCCGGTCGGCTGCTGCGTTACGGGTGGTTCGACCCGGCGCTGGTGAACACGCTCCGGTTCACGCTGAACATCACCGATGCCACCGCGACCAACCAGCTCCTGGAGTGGATCGAGGCGCTCGGGCGCACCCCCGACGACCTCGGCGCCCTGGCACTGGAGCACGGCATGACCACCAGGCTCCTGTACGACCTGTCCCTGACAGCGATGGCCGACCCGCTGCATCTGCTCCGGGTCATGAACCGCGGCCCGTGGGCCCTGCCCACCGCCTACGGCAGCTTCCTCGATTGGCGGCGCGCCCTGATCAGGGTCAATGACAACCTGCGGGGCGACACTGGCCTGGGACACAGCTACCTGGAGATGGGCGACCGCCGCGAGCGGGCCTGGCTCATGGCGCTGGCCGCCCACCACGAACTGACCATCGAGCAGCTCACGGAGCTGATACGGCAGCTTCACGGCAACGACATCACCCCCCACACCGCCCTCGCCGACCCCGTCCTCACCGAGGTGGTGAACCTGGCGATCGGGCGTCAACGCGAAACGGACGGCGACCTCGGCACGGCCGCGCCGCCGCCCGGCCCCGGCACGGCGGGTCCCGGCACGGCACAACCGGCGCAACCGGGAGCCACCACGGCTGGACCCAGCCCGGTTGGTCCCAGCGCGGCGCCACCCACCCGGACCGACGTCACCCCGCCCAGTACCGCTCAACCCGGCCCCGTCACGGCCGACTTCACCCACCTCGAGATCACCGAACCCGACACCACCACAGCCGACTCCACCCGACTCGACGCCACCGAACCCGACCTCACCCAGCCCGCCCCCGCCCCGCAGGACCCCGCCGCCGCCCTCGGGCTGGCATGGGACGTGAACCCGGACCTGGTGCGCGCCCTGCTGGACCGGCCCTGGTTCGACCCCGGGGCCGTGGACAGCCTCCGCCGTGACCTCGTGGTGGGCGGCGGGAGGGAAACCGCACGGCTGCTGCGCTGGTTCGGGGCCATCGGCCGGATCCCGGGCGACATCGCGGAGAGGGCCCAGCAGGCCGGTACCGGGGCCATCACCCTCTACCGGCTCTCCACCATCGTGATGGCCGACCCGCGGGACGTGGCCCGGATCGTGGCGCGGAGCCCGCACCGGGATCCGCGTCAGTGGGACGAGACCCTGACGGCGGCCGTCCACCGTCTGCACCGTCACGGCTACGTCGCCCGCGAGGACTACCACGGACGTGCCTGGCTCATCTCCCTGGCCGCGGAAACCCATCTGACCCTCGACCAGCTGGCGGATCTCGTGCCCGTACTCCAGGCCAATGGAATCACCACCGGGACCCCCATCACCAGCGCCCGCCTGAACGGCCTGATCGGCGATTTCAGGCGGGCGTCCACCGGGCAGCGGTCGTCCCGGAGCGGCAACCGCTCGAGCCGTGTCGGGCGGTTGCTGGGCGGCCGTATGCCCGAGGCGGAGGAGATCCCGTCGGGCGCCACCACTCCGGACCTCGCCCGGCCCTCGTCCGACCCCGTCGCGCTCGCCGCCTGGGCGTACCGTCGGGCGCAGGCGCCCGTCACCGTCCTCCAGACCCAGATCTTCGACCCGCGCTATCTGTTCGCCAACGACGCGCCCGCCCTGAACAGGAACCGTGTCAGGATGCTGCGCAGACGCGTCCAGCCCGTCGTCACCCTCCGCATCCCGGACAGTTACGACGCGTACACCGACGAACTTCGCAGGCGGAACATTCTCGGCTCCCTCGAACGCGGCCGGCTCCGGGGCGACCCCATCCTGATCCGCGCCCGTATCCGACGGATCCAGGCCGCCGACGGACGCTGGATCCGCAACCTCACCATCCCGCTCCCGGTCAGGTCCCTGGACGGCGAGGGGCTGACCCACGACAGCCTCCAGGAACGCATCAACCGGATCCTCGACACACACGTCAACATCGGTTACACCCTTCCCGAGTCCGGCGACCAGCTCCATGTGCAGGTCGTCCTCAGCCCCGGGCCGTACCACTTGGAGGGAATCACCGTCACCACCGGCGGTTCCCCGGCACCCTCCGACCAGCTGAACTTCCATCTCCACGACACCGACATCGACGCCCTCACCCAGCGCGACGACAACCTCCTCCTGCACGAGACCCTCCACTACATCGGGGTCACCGACCGCTACCAGGACGAGCTGTCCGTCTTCCGCCGCCGCCCCGGACAGACCGACGCCACCGGCATCATGGCCAGCATCACCACCCCGCTCACCCCCGGCGTGCTCCCCGTCGGCTACCTCACCCAGATCGAGACGGCCACCACCTCCGGCCGGGTCCTCCACGACCTCCCCCACACAGCCCCCGCCACCCCTGCGGCGACACCAACTGCCGCACTCGCCGACACTGTTGGGACCACACCAACCGCCAACCCCGCGCCGACCCCGGACAGCACACCAACTGCCGACGCCACCGTCGGTCCCCTCGCTCCAGGCCCCGCCACACGCACCGCTCCCCCCGCCCCGGCCCCCGTCCCCGACGGCCTCCGCGACGCCTTCGCCAGGCGCGGGGGGATCACCGCCGAGACCCTCAGGGAGCGGCTCCGCGCCTCCGGGTTCGACCTCGCCGCGGTGGACGCCCTCCACCGCGAGCTGCGCCTGCGCGGCAACGAAACCCTCCGGTTCCTCCACTGGCTGGAGGCCATCGGCCGGGTTCCGACCGGGATGACGGCCCTCGCCCGGCCACACCGCCTCGCGCCGTCCGATCTCTTCAGGCTGGCGACCTTGATCATGGCCACCCCGGAGCACATGGCCCGGATCATCGCGGCGTCCCCGAACACCGCCGCCGACATGCGGGCCATGGGCCTGAGAAGAGCTGCCGATGCCGTGCCCGCCCGCTATCTGCCTTACGGCGACCATCGGGGGCGCGCCTGGCTGGCCGCGGTCGCGTCCCAGTACCACATGCCCATCGACCAGTTGGGCCCATTGGCGGAACACCTGCGCCTCCGCGGCGTCACCGTCGACACACGCGTAGACGCCCACAACCTGGCTTCGGCGGTGGCCGAGGTGTCCGGCCGGCCCGCCTTCCGGCCCATCCCCCGCACGGACGACGCCTCCGACGGCCCGGTGGACGAGCGCACACGCGAGCGCATCGAGAAATACGCCCGCGGGTGGCGCATGGACCCGGAGCGCGTCGCGAGCCTGTGGCGTCAGAGGTGGTTCGACCCCAGGCGGGCCGAGGCATTCCGGCGAGACCTGGGGATCAGCGTGGGCCGGGAGACCGTGTACATGCTGGACTGGATGGAGGCCATCGGCTCCGTGCCCGCGGACTTCGCCGGCCTGGCGCGGTCGTACGGTCTTCAGCCCGCCCGCCTGTACGACGTGGCCCGGACGCTCATGGCCGACCCCCGACAGCTGCTGGAGGTCGCGGCCCGCGACGGGGACCGGGCCGTGCCCAGACTGCGGGACCTGAACTCCGGGCACCTCACAGCCCTCAGGGATTTCCTGCGCGGGCCCTACCTCGAGGTGCATGACTTCGCCGGCCGCGCGTGGCTGATGGCGCTCGCCCACCACCACCGGCTGGCGCTCTCCGAACTCGTCGCCCTGGTGCCCCTGCTGCATGCCGGCGGCGTGCCCCCGGGCATCGCGTTCGACCATCCCGCCGTGACCGAGCAGGTGAGCCGGGCCGTCGGCACCGACCGCTCCCCGCACCCGCCCGCGCCCACCTCGCCGCAGGAGGTACCCGCCCCCGGCGCACCGGCCACCGACGTCACCGGGCCGTCAGTGCCCGAGGCCCTGCCCGGCTATGAGCAGGCCACTCACAACCACCGGTGGGATGCGGCTTCCCTCGCCATCTCGTGGGGCGTCGATCAGGAGTTGACGGAGCGTCTTCTCGCCTACGCATGGTTCGACCCCGCAGGGGTGAACGCGCTCCGTCTGCACGTGCAGATCATCTCGCCCATCGATACCGAAAGCATGCTGCACTGGCTGGAAGCCATCGACCGGATGCCCACGGACCTGGGCACCCTGGCGCGGTCGGGCCGCATCCCGGTCGGTGCGTTGTACTCCCTCTCCACCACCGCGATGGCCGACCCGCGGGACCTGCTGCGGGTCATGGCCCGGGAAGGGGCCATCGACGTCAACCGCTGGGATCGCCTGCTGTCGGAGGCCGCGGAGGACGGTATGTTGGGCGACTTCAACCAGGAGACGGACTACATCGGGGAGAACGACCACCGCGGACGCGTCTGGCTCATGGCGGTCGGCGCTCACCACAGGCTGACGCTGAACGAACTCGTGAGCCTGGTACCCCAGTTGCTCGAAAGCCGGATCCGCCCGCACACCACGCTCGACGATCCCCGGCTGACCGCGCTGACGGCGCGGATCGTGGGCCTCCGCGCGGCGCCCTCACAGCCGGGTGCACGCAACGCGACCCGCGACGAGGTGTTCGAGGCCGCGGGAGTCTGGGGCGTGCGGACCAACCACCCGGGCCTGCGTATGGGGAACCGCTGGATCAGCCCCGGGGAGGTGAACGCCCTTCGCGGGCTGCTGAACGTCAGCGCGGGGCGCGACACCAGGCGGTTGCTGGACTGGATCGCCGCCATAGGCCGGATACCCTCCGACCTCAGGGACCTGGCAGGACCTCGCGGTCTCACCTCCGAAACGCTGTACAGACTGTCCGTCACGGCGATGGCCGACCCGCGGCACCTTGTTCAGCTCATGGACCAGGCGCCGGAGGAACGAACCGCCGAGCAGTGGCTGAACGCCCTGTCGAGGGTTGTCCCAACCCGGAACCTCACCTACCTGTCCACGCGCAACCACAGCGGACGCGCCTGGCTCATGGAGATCGCCGCAGCCCGCAGACTGACGATCGAGCAGGTCCGCGAGCTGGTACCCAGGTTGGCCGCGGCAAAGATCGCACCACTGACCCCGCTCCGGAACGCGGGTCTGGCCGGAGTGGTGGCCCAGGTGGTCCGTACGCCCGTGCCGAACCGCGCCGACGCGGCGGGACCCGCGCGCGAGCCCGTAGCCGCACCCCCGGGGTACGCGCCCGCACCCGAGGCCGCAGCCACACCCCCGGGGTACGCACCCACGCCCGAGGCCGCAGCCACACCCCCGGGGTACGCACCCACGCCCGAGGCCGCAGCCACACCCCCGGGGTACGCACCCGCACCCGAGGCCATGGTCACGCCCGCGCCCGATTCCGAAGCCATACCTGAGGTCACACCCGCACCCGACCTCACACCCGAGCCCGAGCCCACGCCCGAACCCGACCCCACGCCCACACCCGAGCCCGAGCCCACGGTCACACCCAGACCCGAGCCCACACGCGAGCCCGAGCCGGACCCCACGCCCGAGCCCGCACCCGCACCCGTCGACCCGGAAGTCGCGCCCCCACCGCACCACGACGCCCCCCAGCCCGCTCCCACGGCCGGACAGGCCCGGCCCGTGTCGCCGCGGGACGCGGCGCGGGCGCGGGACCTCGCCGCGCGGTGGCGGGTGGACCTGGACCTGTCCGCGCTGGTGGGCCAGGAGTGGTTCGATCCCGAGATGCTGGACCGGCTCCGCCGGGACCTGGGCATCAGAAAGGGCCCGGACACCGCCCAGCTGCTGAACTGGGTCCAGGCCATCGGCCGCGTTCCCGTCGATTTCAGGGCTCTGGCCCAGTCGCGCGGGCGTCGTCCCGGCTCCCTGTACAGGCTCTCCCTCATCGCCATGGCCGACCCGCAGCACATGCTCCAGATCATGGCCGGGGAGTCACGCAGTTCCCGGCGGTGGAAGAAGGCCCTGTCGGCTGCCCTGCCACGGATCGTCGGCGGGTACCTGCCGAGGGACGACAATCGCGCACGCGCCTGGCTGATGTCCGTCGCCGCCCACCACAGCGTGACCATCGGCCGGCTCCCGGACTTGGTCACGCTGCTGGAGACCGAGGGTGTGCGGCTCCACACCTCGCTCGACGACCCCACCCTGACGCGTCTCGCGCACACGGCGGCCAGCCGGCCCGTCCAGGACGACGGTGCTCTTACCGACG
The DNA here is from genome assembly GCF_026343115.1 of Streptomyces sp. NBC_00102. Lineage (GTDB taxonomy): Bacteria > Actinomycetota > Actinomycetes > Streptomycetales > Streptomycetaceae > Streptomyces. The sequence goes on along the minus strand of NZ_JAPEMC010000001.1, from coordinate 5,947,106 downwards.
GCTCGTCACCCGCCTCCACCATCCGTCCGGGAAGTCCGGGAAGCCCGAGGGAGACACTCACCCGCCACAACAGCATGGTTCTCGCCGCCCGCTGGCTCGTCTCCCCCGAGATGGTGAGCCGGCTGCGCGACACCGATGGGTTCGACCTCGCCGACGTGGAGGCCCTGCACATTCAGCTGAGGGTACGTACGGGCAGCGAGACCAGACGGTTCTTGCGCTGGCTGCGTGCCATCGGCCACATACCCACCGGAATGACCGAACTCGCCCGGCGGCGCGGCATCACCCCCGGCATCCTCTTCTGGCTCTCCTCCTTGCTCACCGTCGACCCGCGGTACATGGCCCGGATCATGGACTCGCGACCGGACCTCACCCCCGCCGACTGGCACGATGTCCTGCTGGACGCCGCCGACAGACTGCCTTCCGACTACCTGCCGGAGGACGACCTCCGCGGTCGCGCCTGGCTGGGCGCTCTCGCCCACTTCCATGACGTACCACTGGGGAATCTGCGGCGGTTCGCGCACCGGTTGCAGAACGCGGGAATCGCCGTGGGCGCGCGGACCGATGTCGAGGCCACAGCCAGAATGGTGGTCGAGATGCTCGGGCTCCCCCCCGTTCAGCCCCTTCCCGAGCCGGTCGGCAACCCCGACGGCCCCGCAGCCGATCTCCGGGGCGCGCGTGCGGAAGAGTTCGCCGCGCTGTGGCACATGTCCCCCGAACGCGTCGGCCTCTCCCTGCGTCTCCCCTGGTTCGACCCCGACGCCGCGGAGGCCTTCCGTCGGCAGCTCGGGCTCAACCCGGGTTGGCAGACCACGTATCTGCTGCAGTGGATCCAGGCCCTCGGCCGCATCCCCACCGAAACCGCCGACGTCGCCCGGCGGCACGGCAGCGACCCCGACGTCCTCGCCGGGCTCGCCGCGCTCGTCATGGCCACCCCGGAACACATGGCCCAGATCATGGCCGCCCGGCCGGATGTCGACCTGGGCCACTGGGACGGGGTGCTGCGCACCGCCACCCGCGAGGTGGACTACGAGTACCTGCCGCGCCACAACTACTCCGGACGTGCCTGGCTGGCAGCGCTAGCCCACCGCCACCAAGTGCCGATCCAGCAGCTGCCGGATCTGGCGCGGGCGCTGCGCGGCCATGGAATCGCTGTGGGCGCACAGCCGGACGCCGCCACCATGGACTCGGTGGTGGCCGTGACGGGCGGCATGTTCCCGCTCCAGCCGCTCGCCGCGCCGGAGAACGACCCGGCCGGCCCCGCGCCCGCGCCCGCGGCCGATGCCAGACACGCGCGCACTGCCGAGTTCGCCGCCCTGTGGCGGGTCTCCCCCGAACGCGTCGCCAGCTACTGGCGTCACCCCTGGTTCGACCCGGACGCGGTGGAGGCGCTCCGCCAGCAGGTGCGGCTCGGCCCGGGTGCGGAGACGGCGTACCTGGCGGAGTGGGTCCAGGCCATCGGCCACATCCCCACCGACCTGGCTCAACTCGCCGAGCAGCGGGGCATCACCCCGAACCAGCTCTACGGGCTCGCCGCCACCATCATGGCCACCCCGGAACACATGGCCCGGATCATGGCCGCACGGCCCGGTCTCGACGTCAACCGGTGGCGCGACGACCTGCTGGACATCGTCCGCGGTCTGGACACCAACTACCTGGCGCGCAACGACCACAGCGGACGCGCCTGGCTGACCCGCGTCGCCCGCGAGTACGGCGTACCGGTCCACCGGCTGCCCGGGCTCGCGCTCCAGCTGCGCCTCGGTGGCATTCCGGTGGGCGGGCAGCCCGGCATCGACACCATGGGTTCGCTGGTGGCCGAGGTGCTCGGCCTTCCCCCCTACCAGCCCCTCCCCACGCGGCAGGACAACCCGGACGACGCCTCACCCGCCCCGGCGGACGACGCACACCCGCGCACGGAGGAGTTCGCCGCCCTGTGGCAGATCGCCCCCGAACGCGTGGCCCACTACTTGCGCCTCCCCCGGTTCGACCCCGACGCCATGGAGGCGCTCCGCAAGGAGCTCCGCCTCCCCCCGGGCCGGGAGACGGTGTACCTGGCCGAGTGGATCGAGACCATCGGACACGTTCCCACCGGCACGGCCGAACTCGCGCAGTCGCACGGCATCGCCCCCATCGATCTGTACGGCGTCTCGGTGAGGCTCATGGCCGATCCGAGGCACCTGCTGAACGCCATGTCCCGGGACGGTGAACGAGTCGTCAACGAGCTGCGGGGGCGGAACTGGTCCGCCATGGCGTCGCTGCGTGCCGCCCTGTCGGGCGAGCACGTCCAGGCCGACGACCGGCGCGGGCGCGCCTGGCTGATGGAGTTGGCGGATCACCACGAGCTGGCTCTCTCCGATCTCGTCGCCCTGGTGCCCCTGCTGCGCGCGGCGGGCATCCGCCAGGGCACGCCGTTCGACGACGAAGCCCTGACCGACCAGGTGCGTCGTGCGAACGGTGGCCTCGACGCGCCCCCCGCAACAGTGGAGCTGATGGCCCCGGACATACCGCCCGGCTACGAGCCCTCGTCGTACAACGGCCACTGGGACGCGGACGCCCTCACCACGTCGTGGGGCATCGCCGCGCCCGCGCCCGCCCGCGCGACAGCCTCCGCCGCTGCCTCGGAGAATACGGCGACGCCGCTGACGAGTCGGCTGCTGGGCTTCGAATGGTTCGATCCCGCGGTGGTGAACAGGCTCCGTCTGGAACTGGACGTCCTGACGGACGAAGGCACCACGAGGCTGTTGCGGTGGATCGACGCCATCGGGCGGATGCCCACCGACCTCGTCTCCTTGGCGGAGGCCAACGGCCTCACACCCGGTGCCCTGTACACCCTGGCCACCACGGCGATGGCGGACCCCCGGCACCTGATCCAGGTCATGGCCCCGGAAGGACCCATCGACGTCGCCTATTGGCAGCCCCGTCTGTCGGAAGCCTCGACGGACCAGTTGCTGGGCAACTTCTCCCAGGCGGGTGACTATCTGGGGGAGACCGACCGTCACGCACGCGTGTGGCTGATGGCGCTCGCCGCCCGCTACGAGCTGATTCTGCCCGAACTCATCCAATTGGTACCCGACTTGATGAACGCGGGAGTGCGCCACCACACCCGCCTCGACGATGAGCGCCTGGCCGCGATGGCGGCCCGGGTTTCCGCGCCCCGCAGAATCCAGGAACGCTCGGCCCCGCCGTTGTCGCGTCGCTTCCCCGAGACCGGCGCGGTGACCCTCGCGACCCGATGGGGCGTGTCCACGGAGCAGGTGCTCGGTATGCTGGCGCATCAGTGGTTCCGGAGCGACGCCGTGGACGTCCTCCGTCAGAGTCTCGCGATCGGGGCGGGCGAGCAGACCCACGACCTGCTGAACTGGCTCGACGCCATCGGCCGGATACCGCGGGGCATCCCCGGCCTCGCTCAGATGCACGGCCTCACGGCGAAGGACCTGTACAGAACGTCCCTGGCCGCGGGGGCCGACCCGCAGCACGTGGTCGCCCTGATGGACCGGACGCCAGGACGCAGCCCGTCCTCATGGCGGTCCGACTTCTCGGAGCTCATCAGCGAGCTGCACCATTCCGGTGTCCTGAACCGCGAACAGGGCCGCCTGCGTGCCTGGTTCATCGCGGCGGCAACGCATCAAGGGCTGACGTTCGACCACATCGCTCCGCTGGTGGAGCACTTCCACGAGAACGAAAACATGCGGACGTTCACCCCTCTGGACGGTCCCGAGCTGACAGCTCTGGCGACCACCCTGGCCGGGCGCGGCGTCTCCTGGACGCCTCCCGCCCCCGAGACCGCGCCCCCGGTCGGGCAGGCGTCCGACGGCGCGACTCCTTCCGCCCCTCAACCCGACCCCCGCATCACGCCGAACCCCTACGACACCCAGGCGTTCGAGCTCCAGGCGCGATGGAACGTAAGCCTGGACCTGAGCAACCTGGTGCGGAACCTGTGGTTCAGAGTCCCCGCCGTGGAGTCCCTCCGTACCAGCCGGGGCATCGACAGCGGCCAGGCCACCGAGCAGCTGCTGCGCTGGATCGCCGCCATCCACCGTGTCCCCGCCGACTACGAGGAGGTGGCGCGCGCACACGGGATTCCCGAGGAGGAGTTGTACAGCCTCTCCCAGGAGCACTTGGTCGACCCGCGGGACCTGGCCCTGATCATGGCCCGGGAGACGCGGGACCCCGAGCAGTGGCCCGCGGGGCTCCAAACGGCGACCGTCCAGGAGCTGACCGGCGGTCTTCTGTCCCTGGAGGACCCCCGCCTCCGCGCCGTCCTCATGGCGCTCGCAGCGCGGCACGAACTGACGCTGGAGCAGTTGCGGAAACTGGTGCGCGATCTGCACACCGCCAAGATCTCGCTGCTCGCTCCGGACACCCACCCGGGCAGGGCCGCACTGGTGGCCCAGGCGGCACGGGAGGCGCGGGAGGCACGTGAGGCACGGACCGCACCGGCCACGCAGGCGGCAGACAGCGCGCCCGCACCCAACACCGTGCCGGACACCACGCCCACACCGGACACCACGGCCGCACCGGACACCACGCCCTCACCCACACCCGCCCCTGCCGCGACACCCCGGACGCCCTCGATACCCCAGACGCCCCCGACCACGGCACCCAACCGGGAGCAGAACCAGGACAGGAACCAGAACAGAAACCTGCCCGACGCCCCCCTCCACGGCGACAGCACAAACGTCCGGCCCCGAGGCGCGTCCGCACCGCCCGGCAGGGCGGTGCAGGTGCCCGCCCCACTCGGCTTCGGCTCCCTCGCCGCCGAGTGGGGTACCTCGTCCGCGCTCCTGGGCGCGCTCTACGACTCCGGCCGGTTCGACGTCATCGCGCTGAGCAGCCTGCGCCACGACCTGGGCATCGGCCCCGGCGAGGACACCACCCGTTTCCTGCGGTGGCTCCGCGCCATCGGCCACGTCCCCACCCGGCTGACGGGCCTGGCCGAGCGAAGCGGCACCACCCCCGTCGAGCTCTACCGGCTCGCCTCCGTCGTCATGGCCACCCCGGAGCACATGGCCGCGCTCATGGCCGGGCAACCGGCCATGAGCGTCAGGCTGTGGCACGACCTCCTGAGCCGCGCCGCCGACCGGGTGAACACCCACTACCTGCCCCAGGACAATGACCAGGGACGGGCCTGGCTGACCGCCGTGGCCGGTCGCCACGATGTGCCCATCCACCAACTACCGCAACTCGCAGCTATGTTGCGGACCTCACCGGCCATCCGCGTCGGCACGCCTGTCGAGGATCGCGCCCTGGTCACGCGCCTGGGCACGACCTTTGTCCGACCCGCTCTCCGAACCGGCCCGGACGGCCAGAACGATGCGGCCGTTGCGGAGCAGGAGCGCGCATGGCTCACGGAGCACTACAGCGCGCTGTGGGACCTTCCCCCGGACTGGATCCGCGGCCTTCTCGGGAGGCGCGAATTCCGTCCCGAGCAAGCCGAACTCCTGCGCCTCCACCTGGATTTCGTTCCCGGGCCGCGCACCACGGGAATGCTGAACTGGGCCGGTGTCATCGGCTGGGCTCCCGGGGAGCACGATCTCCGGCGCCTCGGGGAGCCGTACGGCATCTCTGCCGCGACGCTGTACGGCATCGCCTCGACGGTGATGGCCGATCCGGAGTATCTGGTGGGGGCCCTGGCCCGGGACCCCGCCTCGCTCGCGCTGCTCGACCAGCTGCGGACCGATCCCGTGGCGGTGGCGCGCTACGTACGGGGCGACCGCATCGAGGAGCGGGACCACCGCAGCCGGGCGTGGCTGTTCGCGGTCGCCGACCGGCACAAGCTGCACCTGACCCAAATCCCCCAGGTCATAGACGCATTTCTGGCAGGCGGGGGCAGAACGCTGGCCTCACTCGGCGACCGCCTTCTGACAGATCTGGCGGAGGAAGCGACCGGCCAGCTCCCCAGGTACTCCCCGACGGCGGAGCCGGGCCTCACCTTCCCACAACCCGGCGATGACCTGTCTTCACCTCCGCCCCCGTCGTACGAAGGCGCCGTCGGGGACGCCTCACAGGTCCAGGACTTGACCACGCTCAGCGGCGACTACACCAACCCCAACAGCAACAGCCTGGTCAACCCCGACAGCCTCGCCGACCTGGCAAACCTGGTCGACCTGCGAGACCTCGCCCACCTCGACGAGCCGGACGCACCGGACGCACCGGGCGACGCCCCCGAAGGCCGCGTCGGCGATCCCGGTCGCGACAACCCGGTGGACTCCAGCAACCTCGCCAGCTTCCTCAGTCCGGAAGACCTCGCCTACCTCACCGCCCCGGACGCGCAGTCCGACGTCTCCGAGGGCCCCGGACTCCCGGTAAACTCCGGACTGGGAACCCCCGGCCCGCAGAGCCCGGCCGACAGCGAAGTCCCGGGCCACCGCCACGACTCGGCCGACCCCGGTCCCGACGCAGATCTCGACACCGACCCGATCCTCCACGACATCTCCATGTTCGACCGCAGCACCCTGCCCACCCACCGGGAGACAGGCGTTCCGCGGACGGACAGCCCGCCGACGGCCGTCCAGCCTGAGCCGGAGCCGGAGCCGGGCCCGTCCCCCGCGCTCCCCGCAGCCCCTGAGGTGACACCGACAGCCGTCGACCTGAGCACAGCCGGCGGCGACCTCGACAGCTTCGGAGGGCCAGGACTTCAGCGGCGGCGGGCGCAGCGACTCGCCAACAACCCGCGAACCGGAACGCGGTCGTCCCGCCAGGCAGGGCGAGGTGCCGGTGACCCCGCCGGTCCCACGGCCACGGGCGCGCCCAACACGGGTCCGGATCCCGTACGTACACAGCCCGACCCGGCCAACAACGGTGCGGAGCAACGCCGTACGCAGCAGCCCGCACCGGACGGCGGGACGCCCGGACCCGCGCCGTCCTCGGGCATGCCCCGCCGCAAGCCGGTCCCGGCGACCCCGACCGCCCGGCCGTCGGCACCCGCACCCGCATCCACACCGGCTCCGATTCCGGCCCCGGCAGGCTCTGGCATGCCCCGGCGCAGACCCGCGCCAACGCCCACGCCCACGTCGGCACCGTCTGCCCGGCCGGTGACGACGGACAGCTCCGGGACCATCCCCTTCGGCTCGCACGGCGGCTACAGCCGTACCGGGCCGGCCACCTCCACGCTGTACGGCACCGAGCTGTCCCTGCACCGGCCGTCGGACCCCGACGGCGGGATCGCCGGAATACTGCTGGACGTGCTGCGCGCCACGGCGCCCCAGGCGATCCCGGTGGACGCCGGGACGACGAGTGCCGACTTCGTGAGCTGGCTGGCGGAGCGGGTGACGGACGGCGATCTCGCGCACGGCGCGCCGCCCTCCCTGAACCGGGAGCGGAGCGTTCCACTGACGCTGCTCCGGGCCGCCGGCGTGTCCCCGAGCGTTACGCAGAGCACGCAAGCCGCCTTGCAAGGAGGGGAGTTGCCGCTGTCCACCGTCCCGCTCACACCCGTACAGCAGGCACGGCTGCTGCTGCTCGATCCGTCCGGCACCGGGCAGCGGGACTTCGCGCGATGGGCCGCGCTGTTCCTGCCCGCCCTGACCGCGCGGCTGCTGAGGGTCCGGATCTCCCTCGTGGCCGGCGACTGGAGCGTCCGCATCTTCGAAGACGACGGGTCGCCCGGGGCGGTCCCGGCACCGGGTTGGGGACGCGGTGCGGGTCCCGGCGCCGCCGGTTTCGATCCCGGTGCCGTGATCATGGACGACGGCCGGTCGCTCTGGTTCGGAGTGCCCGTGCCCCGTCCAACCGGCCCCGGACCGGCGTGACCCGCCGGACGTGAACAACCACCGGTGAACCGGTCGGGCAACATGCCCGTAACAGAGAGGGACATGAGGCAAAACACCGAGCGGGGGAAGACCGTGGACTGCGAGCACGTGCGGCTGAGTCTTGCCGTCCGGGCATTGAGCGGCCTGGACGCCGAGGAGGAGGCGCTGGTGCGCGCCCATCTGCGGGGCTGCCACTCCTGCCGTACGGAACAGGAGAGCGACGCGCGGGTGACGTCGTGGCTGTCCGCCGCGCTGGCGCTCGACGGGCCGGATGCCGGACTGATCGACCTGTACGGGGCCTGCGCCGCGACGCCGCCGCTCCCGGTGTCCGGGGCGCGCTCCTCGTCGGCGCCGCCCTGGGACCCCTGGCGTCACTCCCCGGGTCTCACCGCCACAACCCTCGCGGTGACGGCCGCTGTCGGCGGATACCTCGTCGGCCGTCTGCTGCGGAGGTCCGCGGCGGGGTTCGGCGGCGGTGCGCGGGGCGGGATCTGAACCGGCTGCCGGTGCCCCTCGTAGCAACGCGCGCGAGGGTCACTGGGGCCACGGGAGCACAGGAGAAGCCATCGGCGACGGACCTTGCCGGAGTGCCGAGACGGCTATCGGCACACGTCGGAGACGAGCATCACGTACGGGACGCGGTCCGGGCAGCTCATGGGCATCCGGGCGTTCGACCCTGAGCGGCGGGGCCGCTGGTCGTTCTCCTCGCAGCAGGCCACCTCGCGGCGTCTCGACAAGGCGTTCCCCCGCGTTCTTCCGCCGGATCAAGTCCGGCGGGACACCCGGCTACCCGCGTTTCGCGCGGAGTCAGCCGGTACACGAAACCGTCGACTTCCGAAGGACGGCGATGGCTGCCGCTGGGACTCCACCCCCACGATCCGGTTGCCCGGGTACGACACGACGGCGTACCCCGGCGGCGGTGCTGCCGGGGTACGCCGTCGTGTCGTACGCCGCTCCTCGCATCTGACGCCGTGACGTGACGCACGCTCCCCTCGTGGCGTGCGCCGTCCCGTGGCGCGGGCAGCCACGTGGCGCGGTCCGACCGCACTGGTGGGTGACCTGTGCCGACCGTTGCGCTCCGGGGAGTCGCGCGTCCGTCGGGTGGTCGGCCCGCTGGGGGAAGTGTGGATGAGGCTCCTTGCTGTTCCCTTGCCGAGTCTTCTGGCCGCCGGGGCATCGGCCTGCGGCCTCTTTCGCGCCCACGCGGCACAGCCGCACGTCGGAACGGCCCCACGTCCCTGATCGGGTGGCCCTCCGGCCCAACCATTTCGGGCCGTACGGCCGTGAACCGGATGGATGAGGCCGTCGTAGTGATGCAACGACGACTCGGCAGGGGTGAAACCGGACGGGTGAGGGAGGGCATGGCGCGTGGATCGGGCCCGGATTCCGAGCGGTACGGCTCGGCCCGGTCTGCCCCTCGTCGCCCGCCCGTCCGGGTCCCGTCCACGCGACACCCACCCCTGCGCGCGCCGTCCACGCGGCGCCCAACCACGTGAAGCCCGCCCGCGCGACGCCCACCACCGCGTCGCGCGCACGCCCGCCCGGCCACCACCCACCGGCCGCCGCCCCGCCCGCACGGTTCCCTGGTGCGCCGTCACCGCCGTCACCTTCCTACGCCCCCTCGGTGAACAGGTACATGAAAAGCGCTTCTCATCCGTTCCGCGATTTCCGCGCCGGCCCCCGACGCCTCGTCGTCGTCCTGGTCGTCGCGCTTCTCCTGGTGCCCTCCGCCCTGATGGCCTGGCACACCTGGCAGGGCGCCACCGATGACCGGGCCCTGGCCCGGCGTCAGCGGCTCGGCATCACCCAGGCGGGTGCCCTGACCACCCTGCTGGCGTCGATGACCACCGCCCAGTCGGCCGCGGTCAAGGGCGACTCGCCCGATGTGACGAGCGTCCGCCGTGCCGCGGAAGCGGTGGACAGGAGCGGCATCGGTTCCGTGTCGCTCGCCTCCGCCCGGTCCTGGGACGGGATTCGTGATCTCATCGACGACCTCACCACCAAGACCTCCGTCCAGGGCCAAACCGCCTACGTCCGGTGGTCCGAAGTCATCGACCAGATCTCGGTGTTCGCCGGCGGACTGGCCCAGGACTCCGGACTGCTGCTGTCCGGCCGGCTCGATCAGTACTACCTGACCGACGCCATGACCCAGCGGCTGCCCACGCTGGTCGTCGTGTCCGGCAGGCTGGTCGACCTGACCAGGCTCGCCGCGGCCGGGCCTTCCGCGCAGTCCCGCACCGCGGCGCTCACCGCCCGTACCTTGCTCGGCCAGGCCACCGCCCAGACCGCATATGTGCTGCATCAGGCCCTCGACCAGACCGAGAACCAGAGTGTCGGCCCAGCCATGATCTCAAGCATGGACGAGATGGCGGGCGCCGTCCTCGCCATGGCCCCGGTGCACAACCTCGACCCGCAGCCCGAACAGGCCGACCCCGCCGAGCTCGCCCGTACGCAGCAACGCGGTCTGGCCGCGGCGCAGTCGCTGTCCCAGGACGGTCTGGAACAACTGGCGGGCATGGTGGCCGAGAACGAGGACACCGCGCAGCGGGAGAGGTGGACCGCGGCCGGCCTCGCCGCGGGCACGCTCGTCCTCGCCCTGCCTCTGCCGCTCCTGTCGCGGGCGCGGTCCCGTACGCGCGTGGAGCCAACCCCGGACGCCGCAGACCCCACCGCCTCCACCGGCACCCCCGCGTCCGCAGCCCCGGCCACCGGCCCGGACCGCACCGGGAACACCAGGAATGCGCAGTGGCCCCCGGCCTCCCCCGCGTCCCCGGCAGCACCCTCGGGCGCCGAACCGTCGTGGTTGCGGCCCTCCCGGATACGGACGTCCAGCGCACACCGAGGGAAGAAGGTGTCCCGCCATGCGGCTCCCTGACCCCCTCGTCCGGCACAAGCTCAACATGTTGGTGCTGATCCCGCTCACGGCCGTTCTCGTCCTCGCCGTGCCCGAGGTCGAACGGCGGGCCGACACGGTCCGGGACTCCGACCGGACGGCCGCGTCGATGCGCGAGGCCGCGGCCGTCGGCCAGCTCGTGGAGCAGGTGCAGCGCGAGCAGCTCGTCTCCCTCGCGCACCTGGTCTCCCCCTATGCCATGCCGGGACCGGTCCTCACCCAGATGGGGGCCGTCGACCGCGAGCTGAGCGCCGTACGGGCCGAGGGCCTGGCCTCGGACACGGTCGGCAAAGCCGTCGAGCTGATCGACTCGCTGGCCGCGCTGCGCACCCAGGTCCTGAACCACTCGGTGTCCGCGCTGGAGGCCACCAGCTCGTACGACACGTGTGTGAACGCGCTGCTCGACACGCTCTCCCTGTGGACACCGCCGGACAGCGGCGCCGACGACGCGCGGCGGCAGAGCGGTATCGACGCCCTGCTGCGCGGTGACGCGGCGGGCACCAGCGCCAACGCGGCCCTGCTCGCCGCGCTCGCCGACCAGGACCCCTCGGCCGCCCTCGCGCTCGCCGACGAGCAGCGGACCCGCCAGACGGTGTGGGCGGCGCGCTTCGGCCAGGCCGCCGAGTCCTCCGACACCCGGCTGGCCGGCATCGTCGTCTCGGGTTCCGTACCGACCCGGGCGCACTGGTACGCCGAGCGGATCGAGGCCGCGGCGCGGAAGCCGCTGTCCGAGTCCGACCGTCTGGAGCTGCTTGAGGGTGCCGCCAACACCTTCCAGCTCCAGACGGAGCTCCGGCTCCTCGTGGAGCACACCATCGCCACCGACACCGCGAACACCGCCTCGGACAAGGCCCGTTCCGAGATCGTCAGCGCGGTGGTGCTCAGCGGGCTGCTGCTCGCGCTGCTGGCCCTGGTGGTGACGCTGAGCACGCTCGTCGGCCGGTCCGTGGCCCGGCCGCTGCGGCTGCTCACGGAGGCCGCCGCACGCGCCGCCGACACCGCCGAACGCGAGCTGCGGCGGGTGGGCGACGACGATGACGCCGAGCCCGTCGAGGCGCCCGCGGCCCGGCTGACGATGAACCGCTCCGACGAGATCGGCGTCCTGGCCACCGCCGTGGACCGGGTGCAGAGCGGCGCGTACGAACTCGTCAAGCGGCAGCAGACCGCTCAGCGCAATGTGGCGGCCATGTTCGCCGGCGTCGGCAGACGCACCCACAACCTGGTCAGCCGTCAGCTCACGATGATCGACGACCTGGAGCGCGACGAGACCGACCAGGAGCTGTTGCAGAGCCTGTACGCGCTCGACCACCTGACGAACCGGCTGCGCCGCACGGCGGGCAATCTCGTGGTGCTCTCCGGCGACCGGGAGCCGTTCGGACCGGCTCAGCCGCTGTCCGCGGTGCACGCGCTGCGCTCGGCGCTGGCCGAGGTCGAGGATTTCCAGCGGGTGCAGTTCCAGGCACTGCTGGACGTACGGCTCTCCCCAGCGGTCGTCTCGCCGCTGGTCTCCATCATCGCGGAGCTGCTGGAGAACGCGCTCTCCTTCTCCCCACCGGACACCCCGGTGGAGCTGTCCATGGCACGGATCGCGGAAGGCTGCCTGATCACGGTCCTCGACCACGGCGTCGGCATGAGTGCCGAGCGGCTGGACGAGGAGAACGCCCGTATCCGCAGCCGGGAACGCCTCGACCTGATGCCCACCGACACGCTGGGGCTCTTCGTGGTCGGCCGGCTCTCCCGGCGCACCGGTATCGAAGTGCGCCTCGACGCCTACCCCGACGGCGGCACCGCGGCCTGGGTCACCGTGCCGCACTCCCATCTCGTACGCGCGGAGCGTCCGCACCTCGACGACGGGACGGCCACGCCCCGGCAGGACGCGTCCGGCGCGCCCCTGCCGGACACCGGCGCCGGCACGCGCCAACTGCCGTCCGCCATGCGCACCCCGCTGCCCCCGCCGCGTCCGGAGCCGGAGCCGGCGACCGCTGCGGACGAACCATCACTGACCCGGCGGGTGCCGGGCACCCAACTGCCCGCGTTCACCGACGTCGTGCCGCCGACCGGGCCGCACCCCGCTCCCCACGAGGCCGACCGTTCCGCTCCTGGGCCCGATCCGGCGGCCAGCCGTGACGCCATCGAGCGGTACGAGGCGGGGGTGGCCCACGCCCAGGCCCACGCGCACACCCTGGCCCAGGACCACACACTGTCCCAGGACCACACCCGTGCCCAGGACCACACGTACCCGCGGGCACAGCCCCAGGCACAGGCACAGGCGCAGGCGCACGCCCAGGGACACCTCCAGGGCGGGACACACATGAACGCGACGCCCCTCGGAGCCTTCCAGCACTTCATGGACGGCCTCCGCGACGAGATCGACCACCTGCGCAACTACGCGCCCTGGCCCGCCTTCGACGCCATGCCCCCGCCGGAGGCCATGGCCGCGCACGCCACCGCGCCCGGCGCCGGCCACGTACCGCTGCCCGTCCCGTCACCCGTACCGACGCCCAGGCCCATGCCCGCATCCTCACCGCCCCCCGCCGGGCCGGCCCCCGAGGGGCTCGTACGCCGGGTGCCGGGCGCCGGTCTCTCGCCCGACCTGGCCGTCCGCCCGGTACCCGTGCCCCTGCACATGAAGAACCCCGATCTCGCCCGCTCGCTCGTCCTGGACTTCGAGTCGGGCGTCGCCCGTGCCCGCGCGGAGGCCGATCCCATCGGGTGTCCCGCCCCCGGGACACCACGACGCACTCACCCCCAGCAGCCTTCTTGGGAGACTCCATGAACATGAGGTACGACGCTCGCACGGCGCCCAGCGCCGAAGCCGCCAACTTCAACTGGCTCCTGGAACAGTTCGCCGACAAGACGTCCGGTGTGACGGAGGCCGTCGCCGTGTCGTCCGACGGGCTGCTCATCGCCGCCTCGCACGTCACCGACCGGCCCGAGGCCGACCGGCTGGCCGCGGTGATCTCGGGCATGACCAGCCTCGCTTTCGGCGCTTCCGCCAACCGCGGGCTCGGCGCGCTCGACAAAGTGATCGTGGACTACTCCGAGGGCTACCTCGTGGTGTCCTCGATCGGCGTGGGATGCGTGCTCGGCGTGGTCGCGGAGAAGTCCGCGAACCTCGGCAACCTCGCTTACGAGATCACCCTGTTCGCCCAGCGGGCCGGAGCCATGCTGACCCCGCACCTCATCGACGAACTGAAGAACTCCGTGCCCTCGTGACCACGGACAGCGCACACCGCCCCGCGTACTACCAGGAGCCCGACCTGGACCCCCCACTGGCACGCCCCTATCTGCCGCCCACGACCGAACTCCGCCCGCCGATGCCGGCTCCGGCACCCGCACGGCCGCTGCGCCCCTTCCTGCTCACCGGCGGGCGGGTGGGGAGCGGCCCCGCCGGGCTGACCATGGAGGCCCAGGTCGTCAGCACGCGCGCGGGCCTGACCGCGGTCCCGTCCCTCGGCTTCGAGCACCGGGACATCGTCCAGCTCTGCGCCTCGCCGCAGTCCCTGGCGGAGATCTCCGCGAAGCTCTCCCTGCACCTCAACGTCGTCCGTGTCCTGATCGGCGATTTGCACTTCAACGGCCACCTCGCCGTGACCGCCCCCGACCACGACACCCCGCACCGCGAGGAAACCCTCCTAAGGATCATCCGTGCGCTCGAATCCATCAGCTGACCGTCCGGCCGTCCTGCCGCCGCCCGACCTGCGGGCCTCCGTGGCCCGGCCCCGGCCGCCCATGCCGGTGAAGCTGGTCATCGCGGGCGGCTTCGGGGTCGGTAAGACGACCACCGTCGCCAGCATCTCCGAGATCGTCCCGCTGACCACCGAGGCGCTCATGACCAGCGCCTCACTGGCCACCGACGACACCGCGGTGGTGCCCGACAAGACCACCACGACCGTCGCGCTCGACTTCGGCTGCATCACCGTCGACAAGACCATGAAGCTCTACCTGTTCGGTACGCCCGGCCAGGACCGCTTCGGCTTCATGTGGAACGACATCGCGCGCGGCGCGCTGGGCGCGCTGGTCATCGTGGACAGCCGCCGCCTGTCCGACGGCTATCCGGCCATCGACTACTTCGAGCGGCTGGGCATGCCCTTCGCGGTCGCGGTCAACCGCTTCGACGGCTCGCTCAGCCATGACCTGACCGCCATCCGCTGGGCCCTGGCCGTCCATGAGAACGTGCCTGTGGTCACCTTCGACGCCCGGGACCGGCAGTCCGTGCGGGACGCTCTGCTGGCGCTGCTGCACCGTGCCCTGACCGCCGCCCGGGTGCGGGACGCGATCACGCAGACTCCGTAGGGGCGTGGTGCGCGGGCCGCGTACGTCGCGCGGGCCGCGCAGGTGGGTGGCGCGGGTCCGTACGTTGTGGCGTACGCGGCCCGTGTGACCGGCGCGGCCGTTGGGGCCTCCCGGGCGGGAGGCCGGCCCGCTCAGCCCAGCGTCTCCGGAGTCTCGTGGGCCAGGGCGCGCACGGCACGCACCGCCCGTCGCACATCGGGTTCGGGCCCTTCCCCGAGCCAGGCACCGGCGTGTCCGGGCCCGGTGACCGCGCCGGGCTCCAGCAGATCGAGCAGTGGCAGCACCGCGCCCAGTTCCGCCTCCTCCGCACGACAGCGCGCACACCCCTTCAGGTGTGCTGTCAGTTCCCCGCTCTCGGCGGCGTCCAAGGCTCCGAACAGCCCCGCCGACAAGGCGTCACGGGCATGCACACAGTCCACAGAAGGCCTCCGGAAAGACAACGACCGACGTCAATGCCACGTCCGGGCGATCCCGGCGGCTCCTATTGTGAGCTGTACCAAGCCGCCCGTACCGGTGATTTCGGAAAGCATGGCAATCCCCCGAAAGCGGTGTGAGCTCCCGAAGTCACCGGCTGAGGATTCCTGGGAAAGACAGGCGGACGCCTCCGGGGAGACGCCGCCCGCGACCTCCCGCGGGACCTTGTGACGCGCGAGTACGGCCCGGAAACGCGGCCCGGCAGGGCGCCGGAACGGGCCCCCGGGCCCCGGCCCTCAGCCCCGCTCGTCCCCCTCCCCGCCCTCGTCGACCCGCGCGGTCTGCATCTCGACGGTCTTGCGCCGCGCGATCCGCTGGCCGCGCCCCGGGGCCAGGTTGCGGCCCTTGATGTTGCCGAAGACATAACCCTCGCTCGGCGGGCAGGACAGCAGGATGCCCGGCGTGTTGGTCTCCTGGATCCGGCGCAGGAGCGAATCGTTCAGGCCGCGCCCGGCCCCGGCCGCCGACCGCGCGACGATCACGTGCACGCCCAGTTCCCAGCCCATCGCCAGATGGTCGAGGAGCGGCGCGAAGGGCTGGTTCACGGGTCCGCCGTTGATCAGGTCGTAGTCGTCGACCAGGATGAACAGCCGGGGCCCCCGCCACCAGTCGGCCGCGCGCATCCGCGACGGCGCGATGTCCGGACCGGGGAGCCGGGTCTTGACGGCCCGGCCCGCGCCCTCGACCAGTTCCTTCAGCGAGTCCATGGAGATGGCGTGGCCGAGCCGGTACTCGTCCGGCACCGCCTCCACCAGGCCGCGCCGGAAGTCCACGACCATCAGGCGGGCCTGCTCCGGCGTGTACCGCTCGGTCACGGCCTTCGCGACCAGCCGCAGCATATTGGTCTTGCCGCTCTCGCTGTCGCCCACCACGATCATGTGCGGGTTCTCGCTGAAGTCGTGCCAGACCGGTTCGAGGCGCGCCTCCTCGACCCCGATGGCAACCTTGAACTCGCCCTCAGGGGGGGGTAGTTCGGTGACGGAGAGGGTGGTGGGCAGCGTGCGCAGGCGGGGTGCGGCCGGGCCTTGCCAGCTCTCCCGCACGGCCGCGACGAGCGAGGCGACACCGTCGGTCAGGTCGTCCGCGGCCTCCACGCCGTCGATGCGCGGCAGCGCCGCGAGGTAGTGCATCTTGTCCTTGGTCAGGCCGCGGCCGGGCATCTCGGGCACCGTCGACGCCCGCCGGACATCGATGTTCGAGTCCATGGAGTCACCCATGCGCAGTTCCAGATGGGTGCCCGACTGGTCGCGGACGGCGGACGACAGCTCGACCCAGCGCGCCGTGGTGACGACGAGGTGGATGCCGTAGCTGAGCCCCCGGGTGGCCAGCGCGTTGATGGCCGGAACCTGCCGGTCGTAGTCCTGGCGCACGGTGGACCAGCCGTCGATGACCAGGAAGACGTCACCGAAAGGCTGGTCGGCGAAGTCGCCCTCGGCGCGATGCCGGCGGTAGGTGGCCATGTTGTCGATGCCGTGTTCGAGGAAGAGGCGCTCGCGCTCCTCCAGGAGGGCGCCGACCTCGGCCAGGACCCGGTTCACCCGCTCCGCGTCGAGCCGGGCCGCGACCCCGGAAACATGCGGCAGCGCGGCCAGGCCGGCCAGTGTGCCGCCACCGAAGTCCAGGCAGTAGAACTGCACTTCGCGGGGTGTGTGGGTGAGGGCCAGCGCGCACATCAGGGTCCGTACGAGGGTGCTCTTGCCGCTCTGCGCGCCGCCGGCAATCGCCACATGGCCGCCCGCGCCCGACAGGTCGGCCATCAGCAGGTCCCGCAGCTGCTCGAACGGCCGGTCCACCACACCGATCGGCACGGCCAGCTGCCCGCGCCCGTACCAGTCGGTGGTGGTCAGGCCGTGCCGCTCGTCCGCGGTCAGCGGCGGAAGGAGCTGGTCGAGGGTGGTGGGCAGGTCCAGGGGCGGCAGCCAGACCTGGTGGGCGGGGGGCCCGGAGTCGCGCAGCCGGTCCACGGCGACCGCGAGCAGCGCGGGCCCGTTCGCCTCCTGCTCCTCCGCCTCGGGGCTCACGGTCTCCTCCGCGGGTTCCCGGGGCACGATCCACTCCGCCGACCAGGGCACCACCTGACTGATGGCGCGCGCCTGGTTGACCACACCGCGCCGCCGAACGTACGGGCCCGACGAGTACGCGGCACGGAACCGGGTGAGCATGTCGACGCCGGTCTTCAGGTAGCCGCTGCCCGGCTCCGAGGGCAGCTGATAGGCGTCGGGCACGCCCAGCACACCGCGGCTCTCCATGGCGGAGAAGGTACGCAGGCCGATGCGGTAGGAGAGGTGGCCCTCCAGCTGGTGCATGCGGCCCTCGTCCAGACGCTGGGAGGCCAGCAGCAGATGCACGCCGAGGCTACGGCCGAGACGCCCGATCATCACGAATAGATCCATGAAGTCCCGGTGCGTGGCGAGGAGTTCACTGAACTCGTCGACAACGACGAACAGGCTGGGCAGCGGTTCGAGCGGCTCCCCGGCGGCGCGCGCCTTCTCGTACTCCGTCGCGGAGGTGTAGTTGCCCGCCGAGCGCAGCAGTTCCTGGCGTCTGATCAGCTCGCCGTGCAGGGCGTCCTGCATGCGGCCCACCAGCGCCATCTCGTCGGCCAGGTTGGTGATGACGGCCGAGGTGTGGGGCAGTTCGTCCAGGCCGAGGAAGGTGGCGCCGCCCTTGAAGTCGACCAGGACGAAGTTGAGGGTCTCCGAGGAGTGGGTGAGGGCGAGCGCGAGGACCAGGGTGCGCAGCAGCTCGCTCTTGCCGGATCCGGTCGCGCCGATCAGCATGCCGTGCGGGCCGCTGCCGCCCTGCGCGGACTCCTTGATGTCGAGTTCCACCGGGGCGCCGTCCGCGCCCACCGCGATCGGCACCCGCAGCCGGCCCGGCCCGGTGTGCCGCTTCCACAGGTCATCGGGCAGATGCCGCTCCAGGTCGGCGATGCCGAGCAGGGAGGTCAGCTCCAGGGTGGCGGAGAGCGGCTGGGCCGCGTCGGCGCCCAGGCCCATGCTCATCCGGTGCGGGGCGAGCTGCCTGGCCAGGGCGCGCGCGGCCACCGGGCCGAAGGAGTCCGGCGCGCCGAGCCGGGTGGACTGCTCCTTGCGGTCCCGGTCGGTGCGGACCAGGGAGATCGAGCGCTCCTCCACCTCAAGGCGCAGGGTGGCCCGGCCGGGCCGCCAGGACAGCGCGCCGTCGACGTCGAGGACCACGGTGTTGCGCAGGCCGGGCCCGTCCAGCCGGTGGCCCTCCGGCACGCTGACGCCGTCCAGCACGATCACCGTGTACGGCTCCTCACGCCCGGCCGGTGCGTCCGGTTCGAACTGCGGGCGCTCCCAGAACTCGGCGCCGAGCAGCCCCTCCAGCTCGTTGAACTCCGAGACGATCAGCCGGGCGGGCCCGGCGCCGTCGGTCTCCTGCGGGTGCAGGCCGTGCGGAAGCCACTTGATCCAGTCCCACTCGGCGCGCCGGTCGTCGGCCGCGCACAGCACGATCCACACGTCGTCCGGCGCGTGGAAGACCGCGAGCTGGGCCAGCAGCGCGCGGACCGCGGAGCGGACCCGGCCGACGTCGCCGCGCAGCAGGACCCGGGACCAGGCCCGCAGGTAGATGGCGATGGGCTGCTGGGGGATGGTGGAGTAGGCGCGGATGAAGCTGCGCAGGGCGTGCGCGCTGAGCGGTTCCAGGTCCTCAACGGGCTGGGTGGAGAGCGGGTTGAGCCGGAGGTTCAGCTTCTGGTCGCCCACGGCGAGGCGCACCTCGGCGAAGTCCGGGTCACCCGGCCGCCGTTCCCACAGCCTGCTGGTGCCGACCAGCGACCAGAGCGCGTCGGGCTGCGGGTGCTGCCAGGCCAGCGACTTCTGCTGGGCCGTCACGGCGCCCCGCACCTTCTGCCGGATCTGGCTCAGGTAGCGCAGATAGTCGCGCCGTTCGCCCTTCACGCGCTGTTTGCGCTCGCTCGCCTTGCGCATGAACTGGCCGACGATCATCGCGGCCGAGCCGACGATCATCATCCCCATGGCCAGGTAGAAGAAGGATCCGCCGGAACCGCCCCCCATGCCCGGGCGCATGAACATCAGCATCATCGACACCGACATCATGGCCATGGGGAGGTAGTTCCAGACGGCGGAGCTGTCCGGCACGGTCTCCGGCAGGGTGGGCGGCTCCTGAAGGCTGAGTTCGCCTTCGGGCATGTCCGGGCCACGGCGCCGGGCGGGCCTGCGGAACAGGACGACACTCAACGGACGGTCTCCTCAATCGCTGTGAACTGGGCGGGGCGGCGGCCGGGGCCGCGGCGGGCCGGTCGTCCGCCCCTCGCCGGGGTCCGGTGACACCCGGGGCCGGTGCCGTACGACGCGCGGCACCGGCCATGTGGCAGTGCCGTACGCCGTGTGACACCGAGCTCAAGGCGGCGCCGCGCAGGCATGCCTCGGACGCCGCGCACCGGCGTCGGCGGGGACGCCGAATACCGCGTCGTACGAGGTCAACGAGTCGCCAGCGGCGCGTTGTTGAGCCTAAGATGCTTTCTCGGCGGCACTCCGTGTGCGCTTCTCCCGCGCCGTCAGCGCGCGCACCGGGCGTACCGCCCCTCACACTCTCCGTGTCTTTCCGTCCTCCTTCGCGCGTCCTCGACAAGCAGCAACGTCCTCGGACGGCAACCCGTTCACCCGGATTCCGGCCGCGGACGATCAGCTTCCGCGTACGCACGCCGGCGTGCCCGTACGCCGGCATGCCCGGATGACCGCGCGCACGCGGATCCCCGTGCACACGGATCACCCACACGCACGCGGACCTCCCCGCGCATTCACGGAAAGTGAGCTCTCGTATGACCGACAACGCCCTGTCCGGGCTGTGCCGCCTGACGGTGCGCGCCCCCGACAAGACGGTGGACCTGTCCGTGCCCGCCGACATCCCGGTGGCCGACCTGCTGCCCGCAGTGCTGGCCTACGCCGGTGACGGGCTGGCCGAGGCCGGTGTCGACCACGACGGCTGGGTGCTCCAGCGCCTCGGTGGGCGGCCCCTGGACCACGAGGCGACCCTGGAGGCCCAGGACGCGCACGACGGCGAGGTGTTCTACCTGCGCCCGCACGCCGAGGCGCTGCCCGAGGTGCGGCTCGACGACCTGGTGGACGGCATCTACACCACCATGCGGGACCAGCCCTTCGGCTGGACCCCGCTGATCGGCAAGCGGGTGCTGCTCACCCTCGCCGCGCTCTGCCAACTCCTCGCCCTGGTGGTGCTCGCGCTCTCGGACGCCTCCGGCATCGTGATCGCGCTGGCCGCCTTCGCCTTCGGCATGCTCACCCTCGGCGGGGCCGCCGCGGCCAGCCGGGCCATCGGTGACGCGGGCGCGGGCGCCACCCTCGGGGTGATGGTGCCCGCCTTCCTGGCGTCGGCCGGCTGGACGCTGCCCGGCGGGCAGTTGAGCGGCCCCGACCTGCACGAGGTGCTGGGCGCAAGGCTGCTGGCCGCCAGTACCTCGGCCGCCGCCGGAGCGGTCTTGGCGGTCGCCGCAGTGGCCGCCTTCGCCACGGTGTTCCTGGCGCTGGCCGCGGTGGCCGGGGCGGGCGCCCTCGGCGGGGTGCTGCTGCTCGTCGCCGACCTGCCGCCCGAGCACGCCTCGGGCATCCTCGCCGTCACCGCAGTGGTGTTCGGCGCCTTCGTGCCGTCCCTGTCGTTCCGGCTCGCGGGGCTGCGAATGCCGCCCATCCCGACCAACGCCGAGGATCTCCAGGAAGGCATCGAGCCGCACGAGCCACGCGTCGTCGCGGAGCGCTCCGTGCTGGCCGACGGCTGGATGACGGGCCTGTACGCGGCGGCCGGGATCATCTGCGCCGTATGCGTGGCGGGTCTCGCCGTACGCGCCGACCTTGCCCAGAACGTCACCACGGCCACGCTCTCCCTGCTGCTCCTGCTGCACGCCCGGGGCCTGGGCAACACCCTGCAACGGCTGTCGCTCATCACGCCCGCCCTGCTGGGCGCCGCCTCCCTGACCCGTACAACGTTCCTCGACGCCACCCCCGGATACCGGCTGCTGCTGGTTGCCGGGCTGCTCGCGGTCACCGCGGCGCTGGCCATCGCCTCC
This sequence comes from Streptomyces sp. NBC_00102, assembly GCF_026343115.1. GTDB lineage: Bacteria > Actinomycetota > Actinomycetes > Streptomycetales > Streptomycetaceae > Streptomyces. The sequence goes on along the minus strand of NZ_JAPEMC010000001.1, from coordinate 5,925,622 downwards.
TGGACGGTGCCGGGCACCCGCATGCTGCCCTACTGGGGACGCGCCGCCGAACTGGCCCACTCGACGGCGGCCATCGCGCTGCTGCCGCTCGCCCTGTGGGTGCTGGGCGTCTACGGCACCCTGCGCGCGCTCGCCGCCTGACCCGCGCCGCGGACGAGGAACCCGTCAAGGAACCCGACAAGGAATTCACCAAGGACCCTTATGCAGACCAAACGTGATCAGGTCCAGGCACACATGTTCCTGATGAGCAGGCTGACCACCAGCATGCTGCGCTCCGACCCGGACGCCCCCGAGAGCCCGCAGGGCCGCACCAACCGGGGGGTGGCGATGGGCGTGCTGATCGCCATCATGGTGTCGGCCGGAGCCTTCGTCTTCGGCCTGATCAAACCCGGTACGACCGACTCGTGGCGTACCTCGAAGGCGCTGATCGTGGACGAGGACACCGGCACCAGCTACCTCTACCTGGACAATAGGCTCCGCCCGGTACGCAACCAGACCTCGGCCCGGCTCCTGGTGGGCAGCGAGCTGACCACCACCACCGTGCACAGCTCCTCCCTGGCGGGGGTGGACCGGGGGGCCCCGGTGGGCATCACCGGTGCCCCCCAGACCGTGCCCGACGGCCTCGACTCCGGCCCGTGGCTGGTGTGTTCGGGCACCGGTCTGACCTCATCCGGGACTTCTCCGGGGACCGCGGTCGCGGTCGGGAGCGCGGCCGGGGGCACCGGCCTCGACGCCAACTCGGCGCTGCTGGCGCGGGCCCCGGACAAGACCCTGTACCTGGTGTGGCGGGGCACCAGGCTGCGCCTGGACACCAAGCACGGGGCGGTGTCGGCGCTCGGATACGAGTCCGCGACCCCGTTCCCGGTCACGGAGGCGTTCCTCGACGCGCTGCCGCTGGGCCCCGATCTGACGCCCGTGACGGTCACTGGCCAGGGCGGTACCGGGCCGCGTCTGGACGGCCGCCAGACCCGGATCGGCCAGGTCTTCCAGGTGTCGGCGCCCGGCTCCGCGACCCGCTACTACCTGCTGCGCACGGACGGGCTCACACCGCTGACGGCCACCGAGGCGGCGCTCACCCTGGGCTCGTCCGCGGGCGGCGGGGCGCACGCCACCGACCTGGGCACCGATGCCCTCAGCGGCCGCCTGGCGCCGGTGACGGGCAGTCAGCGAAACACCGCGAGCGCGCTGCCCGCCACTCCGCCCCATCTGGTCCGGGCCACGACGGACCAGAGTGCCTGCGTCCGGATCTCCCCCGGCACCGAGGAGACCCGGTCGAGCGTGTCGCTGCTGGCGCGGAGCGAGCTCGGCCCGGCGGCGCAGACGCCGTCCGAGGGTATGACGCCGGCGTGCGTCCCCGCCGACCGGATCACCGTACCGGCGGGCCGTGGCGCCCTGGTCCGGGCGCTGGGAGCGGGCGGTACGGCGATGGGCGACACCGTGTACCTGGTGACCGACACCGGGATGAAGTACCGGGTGCCCACCAGCCAGGCACTGGAGGCGCTGGGCTTCACCACGTCCGACATCAGGACCATGCCCTCGACCCTGCTGTCGCTCCTGCCCACGGGTCCTGACCTGTCACCGTCGGCAGCGGCCGGCGGCACGTCCTCGGCCACCGCACCGCGCTGCGGTCCGGCCGGCGGCGCCGGGAGCGGACGCACGGGGACGGCCCCGGCCCCTGGGGCCACCTCCCGGGAGTGAACCCGGCGTTGCCCGGCCGCAAGCGATGGCAAGGCAACGGCAAGAGACACACAGGCCCCTTTTCCTAGCCTGAGGCCGCAAGCAGCGGCGGCCCTCGTCCGACGGAAACCGAGTACACGTCCCGCCCCGGACAGCGGCCTCGCAGACCATCACTCCAGAGAACAGAGGTTGGGACGCCATGCGTCAGTCAGAGGAAAGCGCCACCCGGAACGGCATCCAGGCACTGGAGATGGCCTATTCCGGCATCGTGCGCAGTTGCCAGGACGTCGAGAACACCCGCCTGGCCCTGGGCCCCAACTACGGGGGCAAGGACGGCGGACGCTACCAGGAACTGATCAAGGCCTGGGAGGACCAGGGCCAGGTCATCATCACCAACGTCCAGGGAATGATCGACGCCCTGAACGAGACGCTGCAGCAGCAGGGTCTGACACAGGGGGCGAACGACGAGAGCGTCCAGCAGTCCTTTCACCAGTCGCAGGCCGTCTTCGACACCATGGTCGGCTGATCTCCCGGCCCGGCCGGGCCCGTACGGCACCGTTCACGGCCCTTCCCGCGGCGCGGGAGGCCCACACCACTGGCCCGTGCTCGCCCGCGGGTGAGGGGCCCCAACAGAGAGAACCCCGATGAGCGCAAACTTCAGCGACGGCTACATCTACGTCGACTACGCCCATATGAACAACACCGCCGATGACCTGGTCGCGCAGACCCGGGCCATCGAAACCACGCTCGCCAACCTCGACATGGAGCTGCGCACGCTCAAGGAGATGTGGATCGGTGACGACCGCGAGCAGTACGACCAGAAGCAGCTCGCCTGGAACAACGCGGTCACGGCCATGCAGCAGATGCTCAACGTCAATGCCGCGCTGCTGACGGACATCTCCGAGAACTACCAGTACAACGAGCGTTCGCTCAGCCAGATGTGGTCGGCCGTCCGCATCGGCCGTTGAACCGGAAATTCGTGCCCGGGGACCCGGCCGCTCCTTCTCGGGGCGGCGGGTCCCTTCCCGATCACCAGACGTGTGGAGCTGACTCATGGCTGATACTTCGGAAAACAAACTGGCTCTCGACAAAGCAGGAATCCAGCGTTTCATCACCGAGGACGTCAAGCCCTTCCTCAAGGCGATTCTCGACCTGCGGAAGGCGGACGGATCCACTCCGTCGATGGGCCAGCTCCTCGGCCTGGAGCAGTACGACGACAAGAGCCTGTTCGGCCTGCGGATGCCCCTGGCCATCGGCGTGATGGCTGACGACAAGGCGGGCGGGATCGTGAATGGGAACCGCATCAATTCCGAGGTCTCGGCGGTCGCTGAATCCATCCTGAAAATCATGGATGAGCAGGAAGAACTCTTCAACGAGTTCATCCAGGGCCTTGAGGCCACACTCAAGGATCTGTTCGATTCCCAGAACGTGAATCTGGAGAAGATCGACGGCGAGAAGTTCCTCGACAATCTCACCGATGTCGATTCCCTCATACTTGAGGCCGGCACGAATACGTCCGGAACCGCCTGACCGTCGGCCGGTAAACCCACGCGCCTGTCCGGGCATTCCGTTCACTCCTCTCCCCCGCTTCCTGCTCCTGACTCCGCCTCCTCGCACACGGCCTCCGAACCTCGTGGGCGCCTCCATCCCATCCCTGTTACGTGGAGACTTTCCATGGTTGCACCCGCCAATTCCACCGATGACTACTGGCAGCAAGCGATCACTCTGTTCACCGGATATCCGGCACCGGCGCGCAAGGATCTCTTCGACAAGCTGGTCGGGAACGACTCGATCCCCCTCATGCAGGTGGAGATAGTCGACTCGGGCGCCCTCCCGGAGGAAAGCCTTTCCGAGGTGATCAAGAACCTCTACTGGCGGGCCAGCAATTCGGGCACGTCCATCGAGGAGAAGAACATTGTCGTCCCGTTCTACGCACCGAAGTACGGTGAGGAGAATCCAGGTCCGGGCACGCCCGTGAAGCTCCGTTCGGCGAAGATCCGGCTGCTGGGCAGCGCGGCCACGGCAGGCCCGCCGATGGGCGGGGTGGACAGCACGCCCGGAGACTTCGGTGACTACACGGACCTGTCCCTGAAGCAGTACAGCTACGGGGGCGGCATGGCGCTCCGTCAGTTGCTGGATCACCACACAACCGCGGGATTCGAGTGGAACGGCCTCCAGGTCGACCTCGCCAGCGCGGTGGACACCCGTACTTTCGAGCGCGCCGCCCACGCCCTCTCCCGAGCTGCGGTCTTCTTCGACAACCAGAGCAAGGTTCTCGACTCCTGGGAAGCCCGCCTGGGCCCCGACAATCCGCTGTGGCGCGGACAGGCCTCGGGCGTCTTCAAGGACCTCATCCACAAGCTGAACAAGATGTACGGGAGTTACGAGGAGGACATACCGCGCATCTCGGCCTTCGGTTCGAAGCAGGGCCAGCAGTTGATGAACGCCCAGCAGGTCTTCATCAACTCCATGCTGAGGCTGCACCACAAGTGGGACTGGTGGCAGATATGGCGCGGGAATCCGCTTCGCTGGCTGCACGACAATCTCCTGGACCTGACGAAGCAGATCTGGGAGAACAACATCACCAAGGTCAAGTGGGTGACGCACACCGAAAAGACCTCCGCCGCGACATCGAGCATGGTGCAGGCCGACCACAAGGCCAAGGACACCGAACTGGTCACCGAACCCGGCTTCCAGCTGACACATCCCCTGTACGGCCGCTACGACGATCTCCGCTCCTGGAAGCTCATTGGGGAGCAGGGGATCCGGGAGTGGCAGAACTCCGTCATCTCGGACCTCGGAGTTCCCGCCCGGGACGCGATCATGGAGGTGCAGCGCGCGTTCGGCGTCACCCTGAACCGGGTCGTGACGCGAAGCGGCAAGAGTCTGTCCGACGATCTCGTCTCCGACAAGAACGACAAGCTCCAGGACGACCAGAAAGCCGCGCAGGACAAGGCGGACAAGGCGAATGAAGACCTGCTGAAGAAGCAGGAAGAAGCGGCCGCGGAACAGAAAAAGGAGCTGGATGAGCAGAAGAAGGCCGCGAAGGACGCGCAGGACAAGCAGGACAAGTACATGGACGACCAGCTGAAGCAGCAGAAAGATGCGCAGGCCAAACAGGATCAGCAATACGCCGACCAGCTGAAGGCAGCCGAAGAAGCACAAGCCAAACAAGACCAGCAATACGCCGACCAGCAGAAGGCAGCCGAAGAAGCACAAGCCAAACAAGACCAGCAATACGCCGACCAGCAGAAGGCAGCCGAAGAAGCACAAGCCAAACAAGACCAGCAATACGCCGACCAGCAGAAGGCAGCCGAAGAAGCACAAGCCAAACAAGACCAGCAATACGCCGACCAGCAGAAGGCAGCCGAAGAAGCACAAGCCAAACAAGACCAGCAATACGCCGACCAGCAGAAGGCAGCCGAAGAAGCACAGAAGGAGCAGGAGAAGCAGCAGGCCCAGCAGGACGCCGAACAGCAACAGCTTCTCCAGCAGCAACAGCAGGAGCAGGACCAGCAGCAGCAAGAACAGGAGGAGAAGCAGGCCCAGCAGGAGGCCGACTTGGCGGCCCAGCAGAAGGCCCAGGAGCAGCAGTACCTGGCTGCGCAGGTGCTGGCCCAGAATCAGGCCGCCGGCGAGGAGGAGAGGCAGCGGAAGCAGCAGGCCGAACAGGAAGCCGAGCAGGAGGCCCAGCAGCAGCAGTTCCTCGACGAGCAGCAGAAGCAGCAGGAACAGCAAACGGCCGAACTGCAAGCCCAGCAGGACGAGCAGGAGGCCCAGCAGCAGCTCGTCCAGGAGAAGCAGGAGCAGCAGGAGCAGCAGCGGACCGAGCAGGCCCAGCAGCAGGCCGACCAGCTGGCCCAGCAGCAGGCCGACCAGCTGGCCCAGCAACAGGCCGATCTGGAAGCCGATCAGCAAGCCAGGGAGAAGGACCTCAGTTCGCAGCAGGAGAAGTTGGAGAAGGAGCAGGCACAGCGCGAGCAGGAGTTCCAGCAGCAGCTCGACGCGCAGCAGTCCTCGCTCAGCACCCCTGACTTCCGGGACAGCGAGACCGTACTGAATTCCGATGGGTCCGTCACCACCGACTTCGCGGACGGCAGCTTCACGACTGTGGACCCGGACGAGCACACGGCGGTCACCGTCTCGCCCGACGGCAGGGTCGACATCACGGACCTGCCGGACGGGAAGTCCATCCACAACGTCGACGGCAGCTGGACGACGGTCAACTCCGACGGCACGGTGACCACCGACTACCCCGACGGCCATTCCGTCACCATCAACCCCGAGCGCGGTCTGGTGGAGACGGTCTACCCGGACGGCACGTCGGAGCTCTCCCCCCTGAGCCCCGGCAGCGCCCTGCCCGACTACGGCGATGACACCGCCCAGTACACCTCCGCCTACGAGGACCAGCTGTACGACGACCAGCCGCTCGACGAGGACGCCCTGCTCGGCCAGTCGACCGGGCAGAACATGTCGTCCGGGACGTCGTCGAGCCCGATGAGCCCGATGCTGCCGACCGGAACCATGCTCTCCGGACAGACCTCCAGCTCGACCAGCGAGCGGTCCCGGACCGCCGTCGCCGCCGGCCGGCCCGTGACCGCCGCCAGGACCGGCAACCAGATGTACGACGAGGTGGCGGCGCCCGGCTACAGCACGGCGACCTCGTCGGGGATGCCGTACATGCCGCAGATGGGCGGTGGCGGCGGGAACGGCGGCCAGGGAAACCAGACGGAGAGCAGCGACCGGGCCCGCTCGGCCTGGGAGCCGGAGGAGGAGGACGTCTGGGGAACTGACGAGGGAGGCGCCCCGGCATCGATCGGCAGATGACCTGCGGATGACCCGAGGACGGACCACACGAAACAACCGAAGGAACGGACATTGGAAGACGAAATACTCACCAGGCTCGCTCAGGCGAAGGCCCAGATGGACGCCACCCGGGCGGCCGTCGCGCGGGCGGAACAGGAACTGAGACGGACATCCGTCACCGTCGTCTCACGCGACCGCGCCGTCGAGGTCACGGTCGGACCGCAGGGCGAGATCTCCGGACTGCAGTTCCTGGACGGCAAGTACCGCACCATGGGCGCCCCGCACCTGGCCGCCTCGATCCTGGAGGCGGCGGGCGAGGGCAGGGCACAGATGGCGCGCAGGGTCATGGACGCGTTCCAGCCGCTGGAGGAGCCCCTGCCCTCACTGCCGGAGGACCTCGCCCTGGTACCGGGCCTGGAATTCGACTGGAAGGACGTCTTCGGCTCGATGCTCGACATCGGGAACACCGGGGCACAGGACCGGTCGGCAACCGCCAAGCTTCGCGACGAGATAGTGGAGGACGGAGAGAATGGCTGACTTCGGGCAGTACCGCGGCGATGTCTTCGCGTTGCGGCGCGGTGCGGACACACTGACAAGCATCAAGGCCGACTTCCTCGCTGTGCAGCGCGACTTCCAGCAGGAGGTCGCGCAGTACAACGGCTGGTACGGAATAGACGACGACTTCGCCAACAGCACTGGTCCCCAGTACGAGAAGAACAGGGAGTCCTGCCTGTCGGCGCTGGCCACGACGGTGAAAATCGTGGGCGGTCTCATCGACGCGAACCTGGAGCAGATCAAGGCCGTGGAGCAGCCGCAGAGTGACGCGCTGGACGACATCAACTCCGTCGGCCTCCCGACCGACACCGGCTCGGGCACCGACTCCGGGCGCCGTTAGATCTTCCGGATCCCGCGGATCTTTTCGATCCTTGCCGTCCACGGACCGGATCGGCCGACGTCAACGGCTCGATCCGGTCCGCCGTCGCGATCACCATCGCCGCATGAAGCCGCGAGAAAGCGGTTGCGGAAGGGGGCAGTTACTGAACCTCTTTCATCCTGAAGGGTTGCAGGTCAGTGGCGTGTGGACGGCTTGGACGATGGCGCCGATGCGGCCGGTTGAAGTCCTGGCCCGCCGGAGCAGTCGCCAGGACTTCACCCGGGCGAAGGCGCGCTCGCCCGGAGTTCTGATTCGGGCGTGTGCGGTTGAACTGCTGCTGGTGCTGGGCATGTCCGCGGTGGTGGCAGTACCGCGCGCGGGAGGTGGCGCCGGCACCTTGGTAGGCGCGGTCGGCGAGGGCGAGGGTCTGCCGCGTCAGACACGCCTGGACGATGCCGTGCGCGCGGGCAGACGTCAGGTCGTGGGTGCAGCCGGGTGTCGCGCGGGAGAATCAGAGCGGTGTCCCGTCGGAACGGGCGATGACCTGCACGTTCATGCCGTGCTTGCGGTGCTTCTGCGAGTAACCTCGCCGCACGCACGCGGAGGCCCGCGAACCTGCCGGGGACGTCGACTACAGGCAGTCGCTGGACGTCAACCGTCAACTCTGCACCCTGGCGCTGAGGCACCGGTTCGGATTCCTCTGGACGACCGGCTCCGGTTCGTCGCCGACTCGCTGATGACGCACCCCGCCGCCCGGGAGTACTGCAACAGGAACGGAGCCTGGCGGACCGCCGCAGGACGGTGTGCGAGTGGTCGTCCGGGGCGGGTTCCAGGAGGGTGGAACGACCATTCTTTCTTGCGCTAGCCTGGGCGTATGAACCAGAGCGCAAAGGGGCGGGGCACGTCGGAGGCGCGATCGCGGCTGCTGGACACAGCGACCAGGATCTTCTACGCGGAGGGAATCCACTCCGTCGGCGTCGACCGGATCGTGGCGGAGGCGCAGGTCACCCGTGCCACGCTGTACCGGCACTTCACGGGCAAAGAGGACCTCGTCCTCGCGTACCTGGAGCGGGTCGACCGGGACCTCCGGGCGCAGGCCGAAGCCGCTCAGGCGGGCGAGCAGGCACCGGCGGACAAGATCCGCGCCGTCTGCCGGACGATTTCCGCGGGCATCCAGTCCCCGGGTTTCCGGGGGTGTGCCTTCCTCAACGCGGCGGCCGAGTACCCCGATGCCGACCACCCGGTCCACCGGGCCGTCCTCTCCCACCGCCAGTGGTTCCAGGACACCATCACGGGTCTGCTGGCCGAGACCGGTGACCCGGCGGCCGAGCCCGCCGGACGGCATCTCGTCATGCTCCGGGACGGCGCGATGACCTCGGGCTGCCTGGCCGACCCCGCGCTGGTCTCCGAGACCTTCCTGCGGGGCGTCGAAGGGCTCCTGCGGGCCCTCTCCGCCTGACGGCCGGCGGCCGACGAGCCCTCGCGTCCGAGACCGACGGGCTCTCACGCCCGACAGACACCGGCGCGGTTCCCCCGGTGAGCCGAGGGGGTCGCGCCGGTGGCCGAGTTGCGCTCAGCGCTGTCCGGCAGGCCTGCCGGTACCGCACACCGACTGGGTGGCGGTCCTGAGCGCCTGGCGGTGGAGCGTGTCCAGCTGTTCCCGCGCCGCCCCCGAGCCGCCCGCCGGCGCGAGTTGGGCCGCGCATCCGACGGGGTTGTCGCGCAGTCGCTCGGTGTCCTTGAGCTCTTGCAGCAGCTCCGTGGTCAGCCGGTCGAGCTTCTGGCGGATCTGCGCGAGATCGGGGCGTGTGGTGGGGGCCTGCTCGGGGTGATCGGTCCAGCGGTCGAACAGCCCCTGTTGGACGACCTTGCTCGCGGTGATCTGGTCCTGGAAGAACGCGGCCGCCGCGTCCGGGTCCACTCCGACGGTGCCGGCCGCGGCACGGACCTGCTCCAGCACCTGCGCCTCGCGCACGGGGTCTTCGACGGGCGAGGCCGTACCGAACTTGGACGCCGCGACGTCATCGCCCACGCGTAGGCGTTCGACGACGAGCCCCGTCAGAGGGCCGAGCGGGCCGAGCGGGCGGCCGGCCGCCCCGACCGGGACGGCGACGGACCCGGCGTCCGTACGGGCCTCCGCGGCCGCCACGGCCTGGGGAGCGGTCAACGCCGCTGCCGCGCCCAGAAATCCGACGACGGCGGCGCAGCGGGTCATCTTGTTCCGCAGGTTCATTTCCTTCTCCCTTATTCTCTTCGGCGTGGTGTTCGATGTGCGGGGCGATGTGCTCTTCGACGTGCGCGGGAAGCGGGGCTCCCGCGTCGGCCGTCGGCGGACCGTAGAAGGGGCTTCAGGCAGGCAGGGGGCGCGGAAGGTGTTGTCCGGGTCGAAGCGGTGCCTCAGGGCGAGCAGCCGCTCGGTGTTCGGCCCGTAGGCGTGGGTGATCCGGGTGCCCTCGGCCGGGTCCGCGCACCGGACGATGACGCCCGGGCGGGTGGACACGGCCCCGTTCCACAGGGTCCGGCCGGCGTCGCACTCCGGCCCGGTGGTCACCACCCGTCCTGCGGGAACAATCTTCCGCAGGGTGTCGGTGAGACGGCTGAGTCGGGGGTGGGTGGTCGCGGACATGGAACCTCTGCCTCTTCGGAATTCTCGGCACGAACGGAGGACGGGGCGTCTGGCGTCGGCCCCGCCGGCCGGCGGAGCGCGGCGGCTCCGGCCGGTGGGACGGGTCGCGGGAGGGACGGGCGTCGGGGGCGGGGGCGGGGCGCGAGAGGGGGACGGGTCGTCGGGGGCGGTGCGGATCGTCGGGCGTAAGTTCCTCACCGGATGCTGCGGGCAGCTTCTTCGATCATGTGCGTGACCTTGCCGGGGCGGCTGACCATCACGGCGTGGGAGGCGTCGACCTCCTCGGTGTGCGCTCCGGCCCGCTTCGACATGAAGCGCTGGACGTCGGGCGCGATGGCGTGGTCCTGACGGGCAATCAAGCTCCAGGACGGGATGGTGCGGTACGCCTCTTCCGTGCCGGTTTCGGAGACCGCCCGGGTGTTGGCGGGCCGCTGGACCGCGGCCAGGTCGGCGGCCGTCGTCCCGTCTACGTCGCCGGCGAAGAAGTCCCGGAAGTGGGCGGGGTCGATGGACACCTCCGTGCCGTCCGGGACGGGGGTCGCGACCAGCGGGATGGCCGGCGAGGTCCTGGCCGCCAGGTCGCCCACCGTCTCGCCCTTCGCGGGGATAAAGCCGGCGATGTACACGAGGGCCTTGACGTCGGGGTCCGAGACGGCGGAGTTGGTGATCACGGCGCCGCCGTAGGAATGGCCGACCAGGACCACGGGGCCGTCGATGGTGGCGAGGTAGCTGGAGAGGTGGGCCGCGTCGCCGGTGAGTCCCTGCAGCGGGTTGGCGATGGCGCGCACCGGATAGCCGTCCTTGCGCAGCCGCTCCATCACCGCCGACCAGCTGGAGGAGTCAGCCCACGCGCCGTGGACGAGGACGACGGTCGGCTTCGGGGACGCGGACACGGACGGAGGCCCTGGGTCGTCGGCCATCGCCACGCCGGGAGCGGTGGTGGCGCCGAGCAGGACGAGGACGCCGACGGTGAGCGTGACACGACGCGGGATGCGGATGCGCACGGGAGTGGCCTTTCGGGGGAGGCAGAGCTGACGGAGTGGATGGAGCCGAGGAGACGGGTCGAGTCGACGAGGTGGGTGGAGCCGACGGGGTGGATGAGCTGACAGGGGCGGCTGGACCGGCGGCGTCGACCGAGTCGGACGGGCCGGCGGGGTGGTCCGCGCCTGCGGAACGGAGCGGCGGGTCAGCGGGAACTCCGGCGGCGCGGGGGTCCGCTCCACCGCCCGACGAGCCCGGTCCGGGGGCGTCGTGGGCGGTGGGCGTCCTTGTCAGCTCTGCTTGGCCGTAGGGCCGAGGCGCAGGGCCGAGACGAGGAAGAAGATGCCGCCGGGGATCGCGTAGCCGATCGCTCCGGTGAGCGCGGGGTCGTCCGCGCCGGCCGACGCGAGGAACGAGGCCCCGGCCAGCGCCGAAATCGCGCCGCTGGTGATCATCGGCCACTGGCCCCCCAGCTTGCGCCGGGGCACTGCGACGATCAGCTGCACCAGCCCGGACACGATCGCCCAGGCTCCCCACACGCCCAGCACGGCCGGAATGCCGGACGCGCAGGCGATGGCCAGACCACAGGCCGCGGCCAGGCTGACCGCCATGTTCACGTAGAGCAGGACCGGCGATCCCGTGGTGCGGGAGGACCTCGCGTCGACGACCGCGGCCCCTACGTCGAACAGTGGGTACAGCACCAGCAGCACGGCCGCCACCGGAGTGATCTCCGACGCCATCGTGAACATCACGAGCGCCCAGACGATGGCGAACGCGAACCGGACGAAGTACAGCCGCCGCAGGACGGAAGCCGTCCCCGCGGTACCGGACGGAGCAGCTACGGCACTCATGGTGATTCCTTTTCAGCTTGTGGTGGATGCGCACGGGAGAGAACGGTTCGATGCGGGGCAGCGCCCGACTACCGCGTGAACTGCAAGAACGAACGTTCTGCCTCATCAGAGTGGCAGCCACCTCGCCCCGCGTCAAGACCGAACGTTCTCCCCCTTACGCGAGTCGCGGCCCCGCACCCGGAAATCCGGGACCCGGCCGGGGGACGCCCGCGCCCCGCGTCCGCACACTCTCTTCACTGCGACACGGGTCGCAGGGCAGGGCGTGCGACGCGCTGGGCGCAGGGGCGCTGGGCGCGCGGCGCACGGGGCGCCGGGCAGGGCGGGGATGTGCCGGGCAAGCCCGTACGGCCGAATGGCGGGGCGGGCTCGTTGGCCGGGACCGGCAGCCCGGCAGTGGCGCAGCGCGACGGGGGCGGCGAGGGAGAAGACGACGGCCGGTACGGACAGGTGCGTGCTGACGTGGCGTCAGGTCAAGCGCCATGGCTCCGGCGTGCCACGAGGCCACCGGCGACGGTACCGATCGACCAGATCGCGGGAACGAGTTGATGACGGAACGCCCGTAACGACGTTGTACGCGCAACCCGTGCGCGTTCTGCGCGACCTCCGCGAGGTGCGCGACATCCGCGAGGTGCGCGACGTCCGCGAGGTGCGCGACGTCCGCGAGGTGCGCGACGTCCGCGAGGTGCGCGACGTCCGCGACGCGCGTGACCGCGTCCATCGCCCCGGCCAGGAACGGCGCCGCCCCGGAGAGCGGTGCCGCGCCCGCGGACCGGCGGCGAGGGCCTCCGGCATCCGGCGCGCGGACCGGGCCGGATCTCAGGCCGTCAGGCTCGCCGCGGCGGTCGCGCCCAGTTCCCAGCAGGCTTCGACGTCGGCCTTGACCGGCTCTCCGGTGACCGTCACGGCGTCCGCCGTGCGGCGCCATCCCAGGCCGGTGGTGATCGACTCGATCGCGCGCACGGCGCCGGTGACGTCGTTGCCGCCGTGCACCCAGTAGCCGAAGGGGCGGCCCCGGGTGGCGTCCAGGCACGGGTAGTAGATCTGGTCGAAGAAGTGCTTGAGGGCGCCGGACATGTATCCCAGGTTCGCCGGGGTACCGAGCAGTACGCCGTCAGCGGCGAGCACGTCGGACGCCGTGGCGGCGAGGGCCGCACGCCGCACGACACGGACACCCTCGATGCCGTCCGCCGCAGTCCCCGAGAGGACGGCTTCGAAGAGCGCCTGGCAGTTCGGCGAGGGCGTGTGATGGACGATCAGCAGGGTGGCCACAGGATCGAACCCTGCCTCCCCGGCCCCTCCGGCCGCAAGCGGGGCACGCCGCACCGCCGCGCCCGCACCGCCGTGCCCGCCCCGGCATACCCGCCCCGACGACACGACTTTGACGGGCCGTCGCGCCGGGCGTCCCGAAACCTACGCTGACCGCATGGCCCACGAGAGCACCGAGGGGCGCTGACCCCGTCCGGCCGACGCCGCCGGGACCGGAACGGGCAAGGACGCGGGGCGTCCCGCCGACTGGCTCAACTGGCTCAAGGAACGGCTGTACGCGACCATCACCATGATCTCCGTGGTGATCGGCCTCTCGGCCGCCGAGCACCCCACCCCGGCCGGGGCGGCGGCAAGTGTGGCGGCTGCCGCCGTCGGCCTCTGGCTGGCGACGCTCGTCGCCGACGAGCAGGCGCACCGCACGGTGCACGGCCGTACGCCACGCGGGCGGAGCTGCGCCGGATGCTGTGGGTCAGCAGCCCGCTGCTGCTCTCCGCAGCCGGCCCGCTGGTCCTGATCGGCGCCGCCGCTCTGGGCCTGATGTATCTGGAGACCGCGCTCTTCGCGGCGGCGGGGGTCAGCGTGGCAGGCCTGTTCGGCTGGGGCTGGTACGGCGGTGTCCGGCTCGGCAACGGAACCGCGGGCGCCCTGCTGGCCGGCGCCCTCGACGCCGCAATCGGTCTGGTCGTCGCCGTGGTCAAGGCCGCCGTCAGTCACTGACGGCGGCTTCCACGAGGACGAGAACCTGCGGCTGCGTGTCTGCGGACTCGGCTGCGGCACCGTGTTGATGGGCGCCGCCGAACCCGCTTTCCCGGAGGGCCCGGACAAGCCCCGAAGGCCCGGACACAAGCGCCCGAAGGCCCGGGGCAAGCCCTCGCAGGTCCTTACCCGGCCCGCCGGACGGCGGGAAGGTCGTCGACCGGTCGGCGCGTGCCGCCCCGGTGCTCAGCTGGGCCGGGCGAGCTTCCGGGCGGTACCGCAGTGCACGGTGCGTCCGTGGCGCCGCAGTTGTACGAGCGTCACGGTGAACAGAGCGGCGAACACCGCGAGGAGCACCCCCGCGATCGCCGCATGCCTGCCTTCGGCCGCCTCCGGCCCGTCTCCCTGGGTGAGCAGGACGAGCAGGGAGAGCAGCGCACCCACCAGGTAGACGGAACGCACGCGCCGCAACTGCCGCAGCGCACGGGGAGCCAGAGCCACATGCCTCTTCGATGCCATGCACGGCTTCTGCCCCGGCCCCTGGAGGACAGAACCTCCTACCGTGCGGGGAGCCGGAGTTGGAGGGCGGGGAAGTGCGGTAGCTCGAAGCCGAGTTCCTCGTAGAGGCGGGTCCCGTCCTGCGTGGCGTTGAGGTCGACCATGGTCACCCCGGTCTCCTCGGCGAACCAGAGCAGCAGCGCTTCGGTGCAGGCGCGCGCGTGTCCCCTGCGGCGGGCGGCGGGTTCGGTGCTTACGTTGAAGACGTGGCCGCGCAGGCCGCTGGGGCTGTTGGGGCCCGGGGCGCGGTGCTCGCAGCTGCCGGCCGCACTGCTGACCACACCGAGTTCGGGTTCGTCCACGACGAAGACGGCGAACTCGTGCACCGCCGGCAGGCGTTCGGTGAACCACCGGGCCGCGGCACCGCGCCAGGGCGCGTCCTCGGGCCCGACCGCCGTCCCCATTTCGGCCAGCATCAGCGCTCGGAGCCGTACGAGGGCGGGTACGTCGTCGGCCGTAGCGCGGCGGACCTGCGGGGCGGGGGCGATGCGCGCACTCTCCATGCCACACATGGTGGGCACGGACCCCCCGCGCGGCAAGCGGATTGTCCTGTCCCCTCGGGGGAAGACGGTGCGCGTGGCCGTTCGTGACCGTGTCCGGTCGTGCTCGTCCGTCCGTCGTAGGAGGGGTTGCTCGCATGGCAGTCAACAAGTCCCTGGTCCTCGTGCTCGACTGCGCCGATCCGATGGAACTGGCCGAGTTCTACGCCAGGTTGCTGGGGGCCGAGTCGAGGCCCGGTCAGGGCAACGACTTCGTGGAGGTCGTCGGCGAGTCCGGGGTGCATCTGGCGATCCGGCGGGATCTCGGGTACGCGCCGCCGAGCTGGCCCCGGCCGGACGACTCGCAGCAGGCCCATGTGCTCATCCGCGTCGAGCGGGTGGACATGGACGCGGCGGAGCGGGAGGCGATCGGGCTGGGTGCCACCCCGGTGGAAGCGCGGAACAACGGTGGCCTCCACGACACCCGTCATTACGCCGATCCGGCCGGGCACGGGTTTGCGCTGACCGCGGCGTGAAGCACGCTCCCCAGGGCGGCGTGCGGAACCGCCGGATCGTCACCTTCGCGCAGGTCAGCGCCGCGCGCGGAGGAGAAGCGGGAGCAGCGCGTCTGTTCCCCGGGAGGGAGAGGCTGGGCTGAGGTCCCGTCCCGTCCGGTCGGAAAATCTCACCGGGCGCCCTCCGAGACCCGCACGGAGTCCCTCTCCCATGCCCAGAATCTCCAAGGCCGTCCTCGCGGCTGCCGGCTTGCTGGTCGCGACCGCGACCGCGCTCGCCGGTCCCGGCACCGTGGCCGCCCAGGCCGCTCCACCGGGCCCCGCCGGCGCCCACGGCGACAGCGGCCACGGCGGCAGCGGTCACGGCACCGGCGTGCCGACAGTGGCGGACGACGGCACGGTCACCCGTAACGCCGAGTACTACACCCTCGGCAGCCTCGCGCGCTTCGTGGGCCGGGGCGCTGTGCGCATCGCCGGCACTTCCTTCGGCACCACCGGCTGGAACGGCCAGGTCGAGGACGTCGCCTTCCGCAACCCGGACGGCAGCACCGTGCTGGTCGCCCACGACGAGAGCGACGACCCGCAGACCTTCGCCGTCCGCGAGGGCGACAGGTACCTGCCGTACACGCTGCCCGGCGGCGCGCTGGCCGACTTCCCGACACCGGTTCCTCGGTGACCATCCGCGCGGCCGCACCGCTCCGGTGAGCGCCGACGGCACGCACTGGACCGACGTGGTCACCGGCGCTGCCGGCACCGGGCAGTTCACCACCATCGAGCTCCCGCGCCGTCAGGTCCGTCGGGTGCGGCTGACGCTCACCGCGTCCGCCGGGAACTGATGGAGCGTGGCGGACGTCCGCGCCTGCACCGACGACCGCCGACGTCCTTCACCGACGCGTTTTCCCCCGGCACGGCCGTTCCTCAACTGCGAGGAGCGGCCGTGCTGTTGCGTACGATCAGGCTGGTGGCGAGCTCCATCCTCGTGGTCATCGGGGCTTCGTCGCGGAGCCGTACGAGCATCTGGACCGCCTCCTCGGCCATCTGCCGCAGCGGCTGATGGACGGTGGTGAGGGCGGGGCTGGACCAGCGGGCGATCGGCACGTCGTCGAACCCGACGACGGAGAGGTCGTGCGGGACGCGGAGTCCGCTGACCCGGGCCGCTTCGAGCACGCCGAGCGCCTGGAGGTCGCTGCCGGCGAAGATCGCGGTGGGGGGGTCGGGCAGGGCGAGCAGCTCCATCGTCCGGTCGTAGCCGCCCTCGACGTGGAAGTCGCCGTAGAGCACCAGGTCGGAGGAGGCTTCCAGGCCGGCCATGCTCATCGCGGAGCGGTAGCCGTCGAGCCGGGCGAGGGAGCAGATCATGTCCTCGGGGCCGGTGATGATGCCGATCCGGCGGTGGCCCAGTTCGATGAGGTGGCGCGTGGCGGCGAGGCCGCCGCTCCAGTTCGCCGAGCCGACCGAGGGGACGTCCGGTTCGGGGTCGCCGGCCGGGTCGATGATCACGAAGGGGATCGACCGGGAACGCAGCTGCTGCTTGAACTCCAGCGGCAGGGCCGAGAAGACCAGCACCACACCGAGCGGGCGGCGCTGGAGCACCCCTTCGATCCACTCCGGGCTCGGTGAATGGCGGGTGCCGCTCTCGGTGAGCACCACACCCGCCCCATGGAGCTTGGCGACGTTCTCGACGCCCTTGATCAGCTCCATCGCCCAGATGCTCTCCAGCTCGTGGAAGACGAGCTCGATGAGCGGCGCCTCCCGGGCGGACCGGGTGGTGCGCCGGTAGGAGTGTGTCTCCAGCAGGCGTTCCACCTTGACCCGAGTCGGCGCGGCAACGTCCTGTCTGCCGTTCAGAACCTTCGAAACTGTCGAAATGGAGACGCCGGCCTGCTGGGCCACCTGGGCGAGGGTGATGCGGCCCACGTTCTCGTCATCGCGCATGGTGAGAAGCATAGGGCACGAACAATTGGCCAACAGAGATAACAAATCAGCAACTTGAGCCATGAGGGTTGACCCCTCCAGTCGCCGAGCCCTAGCGTCCCGACGCATGAAGTTTCGGTAATGAAGCCGAAACATTTTCGAAAGGCGAGACCATGACGCGACGCAACCGGCTCCCACGTATCGCCGTCGTCGGCGGGCTGGCGCTGACCATGGCCCTGTCCCTCTCCGCCTGTGGAGGCGATGACTCCGCTTCCGGCGGCGACAAGATCCACGTGCTGGTCTACGGGGATGCCACGAACAAGGTGGAGAAGCAGCTCGTCGCCACCTTCAACAAGTCGTCGAAGGTCAAGGTGGTCCTGGACACCATCCCCGGTGCCGACTACCAGGCGAAGCTGCAGACGATCATCAACAGCAAGCAGGCGCCGGACGTCTTCTTCAACTGGGGCGGCGGCAGCATCAAGCCGTTCGTGGACGCCGGTCTGCTCCTCCCGCTGGACGACTTCATCGCGAAGGACCCGGGACTCAAGGACAACTTCCTCCCCTCCGTGTTCAACAGCACCGTGGTGGACGGCAAGGCCTACGGCATCCCGATGCGCGGTACGCAGCCGGTGCTGATGTTCAACAACAGCAAGGTGCTCAAGGAGAACGGCCTGACGGCCCCCAAGACCTGGGACGAGCTGCTGAACGCCGTGAAGGTCCTCAAGTCGAAGGGCGTCACCCCGATCGCCCTCGGCGGCGGGGACAAGTGGCCGACGCTGATGTGGTTCGAGTACCTCTTCGACCGCGTCGCCGGCCCTGAGCTCGTCCAGAGCGCGGTCAAGGGCGACAAGGACGTCTGGGCGACCGACGGCAGCAGGGACGCGCTCAACAAGCTCAAGGAACTCATCGACGCCGGCGCCTTCGGCACCAACTTCGACTCCGTGAAGTTCACCGACGGCGGCTCGCCCACGCTTCTCGCCACCGGCAAGGCGGCCTTCGAGCTGATGGGTTCGTGGGAGTACTCGACCCTCCAGGACTCCCAGCCGGACTTCGCCAAGTCGGACCTCGACTACAGTGCCTTCCCCAGCATCGACGGCGGCAAGGGCGCCCCGACCGACATCGTGGGCAACACCAACAACTTCTACTCCGTGCTGAAGAAGACCAAGCACCCGGAGGAGGTTGCCGAGTTCCTGAAGCTCATGTACTCCGACCAGTTCGTGAAGGCGCAGCTCTCGATCGGCAACCTGCCGACCACGACCAACACCGAAGCGCAGCTGGACACCGCCGCCAGCCCCGACTACGCGCACTTCCAGTACGACCTGGTCAAGAACGCGCCCTCCTTCCAGCTCTCCTGGGACCAGGCGTACCCGCAGACCGCCGGCACGGCTCTGACGACCGCGGTGCAGCAGTTCTTCAACGGCGGGATCGACGTGGACGGCTTCATCAAGGCGATGCAGGGCCTGCCCACCTCCTGACCGCGCCCCACCATCCGATTTGGAACACCTCTCATGACCACAACTGCCACCGCGGTCCCCGCGGCCAGCAAAGGGGTCCAGCGGAGCGGCCGTCGACCCGGCCGCTCCCATGAAGGCGCCAGCCGCCCCGGCTTTGCCTGGGCGGCTCCGGCTGCCGTCTTCTTCGGCCTCTTCGCCATCGTCCCGCTCATCCTGGTCGTCGTCCTCTCCTTCGCGACCTGGGACGGGCTCTCCGACCCGGAGTTCACGGGTCTGGACAACTGGAAGAAGTTGTTCGACGACCCGATCATGATCAAGAGCCTCTGGCTCAGCCTGCTGCTCACCTTCCTGGGCGTCGCCGTACAGACCCCGCTCTCCATCCTGCTGGGGGTGTGGGCCGCCGGTCACCAGCGCAACCGGGCCGTGCTGTCCGCGATCTACTTCATCCCGCTGCTGCTCTCCGCCGCTGCCGTCTCCGTGCTGTGGCGCGCGGTGCTCGACCCCAACTTCGGTGTCCCGGCGCACGCCAAGTGGCTGTTCGGCGACGGGAACCTGTTCGGCAACCAGAGCACCGCGATCGGGGTCCTGATCTTCGTCAGCACCTGGCAGTTCACCCCGCTGCACACGCTGATCTACCAGGGCGCGGCCCGTTCGGTACCCCGGGTGCTCTACCAGGCCGCGGAGATCGACGGGGCGGGCCGGTACCGGCAGTTCTTCCACATCACGCTGCCGCAGCTGCGCAACAGCGTCGTGACCTCGATGATCCTGATGGTGGTCGGCGGTCTGACGACGTTCGACACCGTCCTCATCCTCACCCAGGGCGGCCCGGGTACGGACACCACGATCAGCGCCTACTACATGTACCAGAAGGCGTTCAAGACCTTCGACTACGGAACGGCCTCGGCCATCGGCGTGATGCTGGTCCTGGTCGCCACGGTCATCTCGCTGGTGATGGTGCGCCTCACGGGCTACGACAAGATGAACAGCACCATGGAGGGCATGTGAGCAGGCGCCGTCCCAACATCCTCGCCGGCTTCGGCTCCACCGTCTGGCTCCTCGTCGTGGGGCTGCCGCTCTACGTGATGCTCGTCGCGACCTTCCAGAGCCGCGCCGACTACGGATCCAACGGCCCGTTCGCGTTGCCCAAGCACTTCACGCTCGACAACTACGTCAACGACTTCAACAGCGGGTTCGGGCAGTACTTCCTGAACACCGTGATCGTCACCCTTTCCGTGGTGGCCATCGTGGTCCTGCTCGTGGCGCCGCTCTCGTACGCGATCGTCCGCAGCCGCAGCCGCGTGACCGGCATGGTGTTCCGGCTCTTCCTGCTGGGGCTCGCCATCCCCTCGCAGGCCGTGATCGTGCCCATGTTCTTCGCGATGAGCGAAGCCGGGCTCTACGACAACCTCGTCGGCATCATCCTGCCGACAGCGGCGTTCGCGATGCCGGTGTGCGCCCTGATCCTCACCGGTGTGATGCGCGACATCACCCCGGAGCTGTACGAGGCCATGACGATGGACGGCGCCACCCACCGGCGGGTCTTCTTCCAGCTGGTACTGCCGCTCTCCAAGAGCGGGATCTCCACCATCGTCGTCTTCTCCGCCCTCCAGGCGTGGAACGGCTTCCTCTTCCCGCTCGTCCTGACGCAGTCGGCCTCGTCCAAGGTCATCACCATGGGCCTCTACGACTTCCAGACCGAACACGGGGTCGACATGCCGGGGATGCTCGCGGCTGTCGTGCTGTCCATGCTCCCCATCCTGCTCGTATATCTGTTCGCCCGCCGAGCCCTGGTACAGGGGCTGATGGGAGTCGGAGGAAAGTGACCGACCACGTGTCCGTACAGACCGAACCGGCCGAAGAAGTGACGCTCCCGCTGTGGCGGGACCCGTCCCGCACCCCGGCCGATCGCGCAGACGCCCTGCTCCGGGAGATGACGCTGGAGGAGAAGATCGCCCAGCTCTTCGGAATCTGGGTGGGCGCCTCCGACGAAGGGGCCGAAGTCGCCCCGCACCAGCACGACATGGAGGAGCCTCCGCCGCTGGCCGACCTGCTGCCCGAGGGGCTGGGCCAGCTCACCCGGCCGTTCGGTACGGTCCCGGTCGACCCCGCCCTCGGTGCGCTCTCGCTGCTGCGCACGCAGAGCGCGATCACCGCCGCCAACCGCTTCGGCATCCCCGCCGTGGCCCACGAGGAGTGCCTCGCGGGATTCGCCGCCTACGGCGCGACCGCGTACCCCGTGCCGCTGTCCTGGGGCGCGACCTTCGACCCGGCGCTCATCGGCGACATGGCGGCGGCGATCGGCCGCGACATGCGCTCGGTCGGCGTCCACCAGGGGCTCGCCCCGGTGCTCGACGTGGTGCGCGACGCCCGCTGGGGCCGCGTGGAGGAGACCATCGGCGAGGACCCGTACCTCATCGGCACGATCGCCACGGCCTACATCAAGGGCCTGGAGCAGGCCGGCATCGTCGCCACCCTCAAGCACTTCGCCGGTTACTCGGCCTCCCGCGCGGGCCGCAACCTGGCACCGGTCGGCATGGGCTCGCGCGAACGCGCCGACGTCATCCTGCCGCCGTTCGAGATGGCCGTGCGCGAGAGCGGTGTGCGCTCGGTGATGCACGCCTACACCGACACGGACGGCGTCCCGTCCGCCGCGGACCGGGAACTGCTCACCGGACTGCTCCGGGACACGTGGGGCTTCGACGGCACCGTGGTCGCCGACTACTTCGGCATCGCGTTCCTCAAGTCCCTGCACGGTGTGGTCGGGACCTTCGGGGAAGCGGCGGTCGCCGCGCTCCTCGCCGGCGTCGACGTGGAGCTGCCGACCGTCAACACGTTCGGTGAGCCGCTCCGCGCCGCCGTCGCCGAGGGGCTCATCGCCGAGGCCGACATCGACCGCGCCGCCCGCCGCGTCCTCGTGCAGAAGGCGCAGCTCGGTCTGCTGGACGCCGACTGGAACCCGGTCCCCGACGCGCTCGCCGGGGCCGAACTCGCCCCGGAGACGCTCCGCGGCACGGTGGTCCTGGACAGCGACGCCAACCGCGCCCTGGCCCGCCGGATCGCCGAGCGCGCCATCGTGCTGCTCCGCAACGACGGCATCCTGCCGCTGGGCGGCGAGAACGCCCCCGCCCGCATCGCGCTGATCGGCCCCAACGCCGACCTGGCCACCGCCGTGCTCGGCTGCTACTCCTTCCCCGTGCACGTCGGCAGCCAGCACCCGGAGATGCCGCTCGGAGTCGACCTGCCCACGCTGCGCGAGGCGTTGGTGGCGGAGTTCCCCGGCAGCGAGATCGTCACCGCGGCCGGCTGTGGCATCGACGACGGTGGTACGGACGGCTTCAGCGAGGCCCTGGCCGTCGCACGCGACGCCGACATCGTCATCACCGCGCTGGGCGACCGGGCCGGTCTCTTCGGCCGGGGCACCAGCGGCGAGGGCTGCGACGCCGGTTCCCTCACCCTGCCCGGTGTCCAGCAGCAGCTGCTGGACGCGCTCCTGGACACCGGCACCCCGGTCGTCGTCACCCTGCTGGCGGGCCGTCCGTACGCGCTCGGGCGCGCGGTCGACGAGGCCGCGGCCGTCGTGCAGACCTTCTTCCCGGGCGAGGAGGGCACCCACGCGCTCGCCTCGGTGCTGAGCGGACGGGTCGCCCCGTCCGGGCGGCTCCCCGTCAGCGTCCCGATGAAGCCGGACGCGCAGCCGTCCACCTACCTCGCGGCCCGCCTGGGGCACGCGAACGAGGTCTCCAACATCGACCCGACGCCCGCGTTCGGTTTCGGCCACGGGCTCGCGTACACGACCTTCGAGTGGTCGGGTCTCGCCGTCGCCTCGGCGGAGATCGGCACCGACGGTTCGGCCGAACTGGAGTGCACGGTACGGAACACCGGTGACCGCGACGGCGTCGAGGTCGTCCAGCTCTACCTGCACGACCCGGTCGCCTCGGTCGTCCAGCCGGTGCAGCGCCTGGCCGGTTACGTACGGGTCGAGCTGGCGGCCGGCGAGGCCGCCAGGGTGCGCGTCGCCGTCCCCGCCGACCTCGCCTCCTTCACCGGCCGCGACGGCGTGCGCGTGGTGGAGCCGGGCGCGCTGGAGCTGCGCCTCAGCGCCTCCAGCACGGACCCGCGCCTCACCGCCGAGGTGACGCTCACCGGCCCCGCGCGGAAGGTGGACCACACCCGCCGGCTGCACGCCGAGTTCGAGGTGGAGACGGTCAAGGGACTCTGACACCCTCGCCGCTCCTCCGACGAGCGCAGGAGCCCGGCCCCCGTCCGAGGGGGCCGGGCTTCCGTCATGTCCGGGGTGCGCCGAGCGGGCGTCGGCGGCAGGAGCGGAGCCACCCGCTCCCACGGGCCATCCGGAACAAGATCTGGGCGCAAGGTCCACGCCTCAGGTCATTCTGACGACCGGCAAAATCGGTGGCCCCCCAGGTGACGGAGGGATTGACTGACCGTTGTGAACCTCGCACGCGCGGCCGAGCGGCTCGGGTTGGGACAGTTGCTGGAAGCACCGCTGCTCCTCAAGGACGACGAGCAGGGCCCGGTGTGGAAGGCCGCTACCGACTCCGGCTCGTGGGTGGTGAAGCTCAACCGGCCTTGGGGTGACTTCTGGCTGTCCATGGCCGCTCAGGCAGGGGCACTCGAAGTCGCCGCGTGGGAGACCGGTGTCGCGATGCCCGAGCCGCAGTCGACGACTCTGGCCGAAGCGGGGCTGTGGCGACCGGTCGGGGACGGTGTCTACGCCCGCGCGGTGCGTTTCATCGAGGGCTCGCATCCGACCGCACCGACGTCCGAAGCGTTGGCGGCGTGGGCCGGCGGGCTCGTCGCCGACCTCGCCCGGTGCGCGATTCCGGCCGATCCGGCCGTCGACGGCGACTACGGGTCGTACTCCCGCGGAGAGTGGGAGCAATGGTTCGCTCAGGCCGAACGTCTTGAGATCCTCAGCGCCGGGCAGATCCGCGTCCTCAGGCTGTCGGTGGCACAAGCCCAGGCCATGATCGAGGATCAGCAGGAGCTGTGGCGGTCGAAGTTGGTCATGCACCGCGACATCCGGCACCAGAACGTCCTGACCGGCTCCGGTGGTCCGGTGCTGTTGGACTTCGACTCCGCTGGGGCGCAGGAGCCGTGGTGGGAGCTCGTCTTCACCGCTTTCGGTCTTGCCGGCTTCGGCCGTGGGCCGGAAGTGCCCGAGCGCCGCATCGTCGAAGCGTGTCTCTCCGGATACGTCGCCGCGGGAGGGGCGGTCGGGGCGGTCGACGAATCCGCGTTCACCGGTATGTTCGCCGGACGCGTCGGAACGGCGGCCTGGCAGCTGTGGATGGCCTGTGGCCACCGAGGCGGGAGTCCGGAGTACCGGGCCGGTTTCGCCCGGACACTCAGGGAGTCGGTGGAGGCGATGGCCGTGATGCGCGGGGCCATGCGCACCTGGGCGACGTGGCTCGCCGCGTAGGCGCGGGACGCCGGACGCGGCGCCGCCGACAGCCGATCCCGTGGACGAGGTGCCCAGCAGGTGAACCGGGTGCCGGGTTCACGCGGCAGCCCCCTTCGGTTGCGGAGATTCGCCCCTTCCCGCCCAGAGGGCCCAGTCGCCGCTCCGGAACGATCAGCAGAGGGACGCCGCGACCGGCGTGAGCCGGGCCTCGCCGTCGGCCACTTCGTGCGCCACCGCCCGACGACCGGGACCGCACACGCGAAGATGCCCGGTCGCCCCCTCTGGAAAGGGCGGCCGGGCATCCGCGTGCGGGCCTCACGGCCGTTACGGGGCCGTGCGAACGGCGGTGATCAGGAGGCGGTGCAGACGCTCACCGTGGGGGCGGCGGTGTTGCCGTTCGCCTGGACGGTGAACCCGAAGCTGGTGGAGGCTCCGGCGGCGAGGCTGCCGTTGTAGCTCGGGGTGACCGTCATGACCTTGCCGGTGCTGTCCCAGGCGGTCGTGCCGTTCCAGACCCCGGTGGTCGTCTGGTTGGCGCCGAGGGTGACTTTGACGCTCCAGCCGGTGATCGCGGCGGAGCCCGCCTTGATGGTCACCTGGCCGTTGAACCCGCCCTGCCAGGTCTGCGTCGCCGTGTAGGTGGCGGTGCAGGTCTTCGTACCGGTGCCGGGGTCGGTGCCGCCGCCCGTGCCGGGGTCGGTGCCGCCGCCGGAGGAGCTCCCGCCGAGGGCCGTCAGGACCGCGGTGTAGGCGGCCTTCTTGCCGTAGTTGTCGTCGAAGAGCAGCGGGGTGCCGCTGGCGCGCCACGAGTACTTGTCCGGGATGCCCCAGACGGTGAGCCCGGTGCAGCGGGTGACGGCGAGGCAGGCCTTGACGACGTTGCCGTAGTTGGTGGCCTGGGCGGTGCCGGAACCCTCGATGTCCAGTTCGGTGATCTGCACATCGACGCCGAGGTCGGCGAAGCGCTGGAGGTTGGCCTGGTAGTCGGAGGGGACGGGCGAATTGCTGTTGAAGTGGCTCTGGAAGCCCACGCAGTCGATCGGGACGCCCCGCGCCTTGAAGTCCTTCACCATGTTGTAGACGGCGTTGGACTTCGCGTTCACGCCGTCGGTGTTGTAGTCGTTGTAGCAGAGCTTCGCGGCGGAATCGACGCTGCGGGCGGTCTTGAACGCCTCCTCGATGAAGCCGTCGCCCAGCTTGTCCTGGAAGGGCGAGGAGCGCCGTGCGCCGCTGCTGCCGTCCTGGAACGCCTCGTTGACCACGTCCCAGGCGTAGATCTTGCCCTTGTAGTGGGTCATCACCTGGGTGATGTGGTTGTTCATCGCGGTGCGCAGGTCGGTGGCGGCGAGGCCGCTCACCCAGCTCGGCAGCTGGGAGTGCCAGACCAGCGTGTGGCCCCGGACCTTCATGTTCTTGCTCTGGGCGTGGCTGACGATCTGGTCGGCGTTGCTGAAGTTGAAGGTGTTGCGGGTGCCTTCGACGGCGTCCCACTTCATCTCGTTCT
Organism: Streptomyces sp. NBC_00102; assembly: GCF_026343115.1. Classification (GTDB taxonomy): domain Bacteria; phylum Actinomycetota; class Actinomycetes; order Streptomycetales; family Streptomycetaceae; genus Streptomyces. The sequence continues at coordinate 5,899,999 of NZ_JAPEMC010000001.1, read as the reverse complement.
CGGGGGTCACCGCGTTGAACTCGGTGTCGAGCGTGGTCGCGTAGCCCGATTCGCCGAGGTGGTTGGCGGCGACGGCCGTACCGAAGTAGCGGCCCGAGCCGGCGGCCGCGGCGCCGAGGGTGGATCCGGCGGCCTGCGCGCTGCCGGAGAGCGCGACGACTCCGGTGACGGAGACGAGGCCGGCCCCGCCGAGGGCCAGGGCCCTGCGGGCGAAGGTGCGCAGCGGGGAGCGGTGCCGCCCGCCCGCGTCGGACACGTTGATGGTCATGACTGCTTCTCTCTTCCGTGGTCGGACAGGGAGGAACTGACCGCCGGGGGGACGGCCACGATCAGGGGCATGCCCGAGTTGATCGCCATGCGCATGCCAAACTTGGGGTTCCGTGCCGCGCACCCGCGGGGCCGGGACGACACACGGCCGCCCCGGCCCGGGCCGTCCGGGTCAGTGCCGGCCGGTGCGGCGCGGGGCGGCGCGGAGGCCGTCGGCGAGCGCCGTGTACGCGGGCTTGCGGACGTAGTTCTCGTCCATGATGTTCGCCGCGCCCTGGCCGGAGAACGTGCCCGGCACCCAGGAGTACTTGTCACTGAAGCCCCAGACCGTGAAGGACTTGCAGCCCTTCACCAAGACGCAGGCGTCGAGCAGTCTGCGGTAGTCCTGGGCCTGGCGCGCCCGCTTGGTGTCGTCCGCGGGGAGCGTCATCCGCACGTCGATCTCGGTGAACGCGGTCTGCAGGCCGAGCGCGTCGAAGCGGGCCAGGTTGTCGCCGACGTCACCCGGGAAGCCGTACTGGATGTCCAAGTGCCCCTGGATCCCGAGACCCTGGACCGGTACGCCCTGCGCGCGGAGCTTCTTGGCCAGGTCGTAGTAAGCGGTGGACTTGGCGTTCACGCCCTCGACGTTGTAGTCGTTCATGAAGAGCTTCGCCTTGGGGTCGGCCGCGTGGGCCCACTTGAAGGCGTCGGCGATGTAGGACGGGCCGAGCTTCTGCAGCCACAGCGAGTCCCGGTAGGTGCCGTCCTCGTTGAAGACCTCGTTGACGACGTCCCACTGGTAGATCTCGCCCTTGAAGTGGCGGACCTCGTCGGTGATGTGCTTGCGCAGGATGCCCCGGAGCTCGTTCGCGTCGATCGAACCGTCCGCGACGCCCGAAGTGAGCCAGGCCGGCAGCTGGTTGTGCCAGACCAGCGTGTGGCCGCGCACCTCCTGGCCGTTCCTCTTCGCGAACTTGACCAACGTGTCCGCCTGCGACCAGTCGTAGGTGCCGCGGGCGGGCTCCACGACCTCCCACTTCATGACGTTCTCCGCGGTCACGGAACTGAACTCGGAGGCCACGTCGGCACGGTAGGGAGCGTCGGCGGCCAGCGCGCTCGTGTCGACGGCCGTGCCGATGAGCAGGTCCGGACGCTCGGCGAGGGTGCGCAGCGTCGCCTCGTGCCCGGCGTGACGTGCGGGGGCCGCCTGGGCGGCGGTGCCGAGGGTCAACGCGGCCACGGCACCCGTGGCGACGGCGAGGGCGAGTCGTCTGGACAGCATGGTGCAACTCCTCATAAGGGTGGGACTGGGGTGCGTCGCGCCGACCAGGGCCCCGGTCCGGCCCCGCCCTCCCGAAACTCTCTCGGCAAAAGACAGGTGCCGCTCCACCCCTTCGCCCGTTCGGGAGAGGGAGCGGTGGCCTGGACTTACCGGACGCTTCAGGTGGATAACTCCCCTACGGGTGAAGCCCTGAGCCGTTCGTCGGCGCTGAGACAGATCCTGGGGCATGTATCGCTGCCGAAACAATGGCGCGTCACAAACGAAACATTTTCGTTCGAGATCTCCCCGTCGAACGTGCGGGATTCGACGACTCCGCACCCCGGAATCCGGACACCTGCCGGACACTCCCGACGGCACGCGCACCCGAGCCCTCCACGCACGGAACCCCCAGACCGGCGGCGCACACGCCGTACGACCGCACGAGGGGCCGCGCCGGGCCGACGGACGGTCCCGCGGAGCGGGCCACCCCCTCGCCACCACCACCCGCCACGAACCTCATGGAACTTGGCCGCCATGGACCTCACGAACACCGGCCGCCAAGGACCTCACGAACACCGGCCGCCAAGGATCGCCGGATCAAACCTCTTTGTGATGTGTCTAACTCTCCTAATTTTACGGAGACTTGATCATTCCGTATCCACAGATGCCGTGCGGAATACCGGAGTTCGGTTCGTCCGCGTTGCGCCCGGTCGGTCCGCCATCCGGTTCGCCCCTCCCTGCACATCAGACCCAACAGACCTACACGGCACGGGAGATGGCGAATGGGTGGGGATCGCGGCGGAAGGCTCCGATGTGTCTGAACTTCACGTGAACCCCAGCGAAATGGCACGTGTGTGGATATCGTGCACAGGGCGATGGCGCATCCGTCGGTCCCGGGGATCGACGGATGCGCCGCGTTTTGGGGATGCAACTGTGACTGGGGGGTTCATGGGGCATGTCGAAACACCCGACTCTGACATATCCGGGCCCGTGGGACTGCGGCGTCCACCACGCCCAAGCTCCACGGCGCCCCGGAACCGCGCGACGGCTCTCGAACAGCTCTGGAGGGCCCCGACAGCACAGCGCGACCCGGCCGATCGCGTACTGCCCGGCCGGCGGCCGGTCTCCCGGGGGGCTTCTCTCGCGGTCCTGACCGAGACCGTGGGCATGGCCGTTCCCGCCTGGGCCGTCCTGGCCGCGCGGGAGCAGCCGGTGGCCCTGCCCACCGCGGTCGCCGCGGCCCTGGTGTGGGGCGGGGTACGGGCCGTGCGCGGGCGCCGGGCGGCCGGACCGCCGCGGAGCACCGCCGGGGCGGCGGGCGTCCTCGGGGACTGGCTGGTTTTCGTCGGCCTGCTCGCCGTCGCCTGGGCCATCGCCGGTGACGCCGTCGATCCGACGGCCGCTCTGGTGGCCGCCGTGCCCGGCGGGGCGGTGGCGGTGGCGGTGACTTCGGCCGTCCGGCGGCGGGCCCGTGCCACGCACCGCCGTCCGGCTCTGCGGGTACTCGTCGTCGGTGACGCGTCCGGCGTGGACACCGTGGCCGGCGCCCTCGGTTCCCGTGCGCAGAAGGAGGGTTACGCCGTCGTCGCGGCGGTCCCGGTGGGGTCCGCGGAGCCGCAGCACCAGTTGCCGCTGACCGGACGGCTCGGGGCCGACGGCACCGACGACGACGTGCCCACCGTGCTCGCGGGGGCGTACGCGTACGACGCGGACCTGGTCCTCGTCGCGCCCGGGCCGTTGCTCTGCGGCGACCGGCTGCGCCGGCTCGGCTGGGGGCTGCACGACGGCGGCGTCGCGCTCTGCGTGCTCTCCGCGCTGACCGGGATCACCACCGCCCGGGTGCGGCCCGCCACGGTCGCGGGGATGACCCTGCTGCACGTCACCCCGCCGCTGCGGCGGGGGCCGCAGTCGGCGGTGAAGGCGGTGCTGGACCGGTCGGGCGCACTGTTCGGGCTGGTGCTGCTGGCGCCCCTGCTGCTGGCGGTGGCCCTGGGTGTACGGCTCTCCTCGCGAGGCCCCGTCTTCCATCGGCAGATCCGGCACGGTCGGCACGACCGGCCGTTCACCATGTGGAAGTTCCGGACGATGGTGGTCGACGCCGAGTCCCGTAAGGCGGAGCTGAGCACGGCCAACGAAGGGGACGGGCCGCTGTTCAAGATGCGCCGCGACCCCCGGGTGACCGGGATCGGCAGGACGCTGCGGCGGACATCGATCGATGAACTCCCGCAGCTGTACAACGTGTTGCGAGGTGACATGTCCCTGGTAGGTCCGCGTCCTCCGCTCCCCGAGGAAGCCGCCGAGTACGACGACCGCGAGCGAAGACGGCTCGCCGTGAAACCGGGTCTCACCGGCCTCTGGCAGGTCAGCGGCCGGTCCGACCTCTCCTGGAAGGAGTCGGTCTCGCTGGACCTCTGGTACGTCGACAACTGGTCGGTCTCCACCGACATGGAGCTGCTGGCCCGTACCGTGCGCGCGGTCACCGACGGCCGCGGCGCGTACTGAGGGGGCGGAGTGGAGACGATGCGAGCAGTCCCGGTGCCCCGCGCACGGCGGGGCACCGGACCGTACGGCTCACCCGAGGCCGGAGTCCCGGTCCCGCCACCAGGCGTAGGTTCCGGCGATCCCGTCCCGGAGCGAGATCTTGGGCGCGAAGCCGAGAGCCGTCAGGCGCTCCACGTCCAGCAGCTTGCGCGGGGTGCCGTCCGGCTTCGACACGTCCCAGTCGATGCGCCCCTGATACGCGATCACCTCCTGTACGGTTTCGGCGAGTTCGCGGATGGTGAGGTCGTCCCCGCAGCCGACGTTGACCGGGTCGTCACCGTCGTACGAGGCCAGCAGGAGGGCGCAGGCCGCGGCCAGGTCGTCGACGTGCAGGAACTCGCGGCGGGGGGTGCCGGAGCCCCAGAGGGTGACGGTGGGCGCCCCGTCGCGCTTCGCCTCGTGGAAGCGGCGGATGAGCGCGGGCAGGACGTGCGAGGTCGCCAGGTCGAAGTTGTCCCCGGGGCCGTAGAGATTGGTCGGCATGGCGCTGATGTACGAGGCGCCGTACTGCCTGCGGTACGACTGGACCTGCACGATTCCGGCGATCTTGGCCAGCGCGTACGCCTCGTTGGTCGGCTCCAGAGGGCCGGTGAGCAGCGCGTCCTCGCTGATCGGCTGGGGGGCGTGCTTGGGGTAGATGCAGGAGGAGCCGAGGAAGAGGAGCCGCTCGGTGCCGGCCGCGTGGGCGCCGGCGATCACGCTCAGCTGGATGCGGAGGTTGTCCTCCAGGAACTGCACCGGCCAGGTGCTGTTCGCCATGATTCCGCCCACCTTGGCGGCGGCCAGGACGACGGCGTCCGGCCGGACGTCCCGCAGGTACGCCTCGGTCCGCGCACCGTCGCGCAGATCGAGAAGGTCACGGTCACGGGTGAGCACCTCGTGGCCGTCGGCGGTGAGGCGGCGGGCCACCGCCGAGCCGACCAGTCCGCGGTGACCCGCCACGAATATGCGAGCGCCGGGGCGCAGTAGAGAGCGATCGGATTCCTGGGGAGGGCCGGGGAGATCAGTCGTCATGGCTCGGATTGTGCCAGCAGACACGCGACACTGTGGCCTTTTCACCGCAAACCGCTCATTCTATTCAATTCCGGTGTCATACAACGCCGTTCAGGCGACCACAGAAGGGGGGAGTCATGGCCAAGACCGCACTCATCACCGGCGTGACCGGGCAGGACGGCTCGTACCTGTCGGAGCTGCTGCTCGACAAGGGGTACACGGTCCACGGGCTCATACGCCGTTCGTCGAGCTTCAACACCGAGCGCATCGATCACATCTACCAGGGGCCGGAGGAAGCCGACCGTTCCTTCGTGCTGCACCACGCGGATCTCGCGGACGGTGTGGCCCTGGTGAACCTGCTGCGCGAGATCCAGCCCGACGAGGTCTACAACCTCGGCGCCCAGTCGCACGTCCGGGTCTCCTTCGACGCGCCCCTCTACACCGGGGACGTCACCGGACTCGGTTCGATCCGGCTGCTGGAGGCGATTCGCGCCAGCGGCATCGACACCCGGGTCTACCAGGCGTCGTCCTCGGAGATGTTCGGCTCCACCCCGCCCCCGCAGAACGAGGCGACGCCGTTCCACCCGCGCAGCCCGTACAGCGTGGCGAAGGTGTACGCGTACTGGGCCACGGTCAACTACCGTGAGGCCTACGGGATGTTCGCCGTGAACGGCATTCTCTTCAACCACGAGTCCCCGCGCCGGGGGGAGACCTTCGTGACCCGCAAGATCACCCGGGGAGTGGCCCGCATCAAGGCCGGACTCCAGGACCGGCTGCACCTGGGGAACCTGGACGCGGTACGCGACTGGGGCTACGCCCCCGAGTACGTGGACGCGATGTGGCGGATGCTCCAGCGCGACACCCCGGACGACTACGTGGTGGCGACCGGTGAGGGGGTCAGCGTCCGGCAGTTCCTGGAACACTCCTTCGCCCATGCCGGTCTGGACTGGCGTGAACACGTGCGGTACGACCCGAAGTACGAACGCCCCAGCGAGGTCGACGCGTTGATCGGTGACGCCTCCAAGGCGGAGGAGCTGCTCGGCTGGAAGCCGGAGGTCCGGTCGATGGAGCTGGCCCGCATCATGGTCGACGCGGACGTCCGGCTGCTGGAGGCGCAGCTCAGCGGCGCGGCCGTGCGGGTGGACCGGTGAGCGCGCCACGCCGCCCGGGCGCCCGGGTGCGGCGGGGAGGCGTGTGCGCGACGGTGCTGGCGCTGGCGGCGGGGGTGCTCACCGCCTCGGCCACGGGCACTCCCCCGGCGGCCGCGCTGACCGCTCCGGTCGGGTTCACCGCCGACAATCTCTCCACCTATCAGACCAACGGCATCGTCTGGGCGCTGGCGGAGGCGAACGGGGTCGTGTACGCCGGTGGCACCTTCTCCCAGATCCGCCCCGCCGGGGTGGCGGCGGGCGGAACGGGCTCGGCGGCGGCGGTGAACTTCGCGGCGTTCAACGCCGCGACCGGCGCCCCGGCGGGCTGCTCGCTCTTCTTCACCCGCAGCAGCGGCACGGCCACGGTGCGGGCGTTCGCGCTCTCGCCGGACAAGTCGACGCTCTACGCGGGCGGTTACTTCAGCTCGGTCAACGGCACGGCGGTCAACGACCTGGTCGCCATCAACACCGCAACCTGCAGCGTGCGTTCGGGGTTCGCCCCGAACTTTTCCGCGACCGTAAGGGCGTTGGACGTGGCGGCGGACGGCACGGTGTACGCGGGCGGGGACTTCCAGACGTTGAACGGGAGCGCCCGTCGGTTCTTCGGTGCGGTGACCCCGGCCGGTGCGCTGACGGCGTGGAATCCGGACGCGGACGATCCGGGTCGGGCCCTGAAGGTCACTCCGGACGGTGCGTCGGTGCTGATCGGCGGTGACTTCACCACGGTGGGCGGCACCGGGACGCACGCCCTCGCGGTGACGGACGCGGCCTCCGGCGCGCTCGTCCACACCTATCCGAACGGCTTCGTCCCGTCGACCGCGGTCATCAAGGACATCGTCACGGACCAGGCTTCGGGCGGCTGGTACGTCGCGGGCGAGGGCATGGGGGGCAACTCCTTCGACGGGCGCCTCGCCATGGAGCTGGACGGGTTCGGGCAGCGCTGGCGCGACACCTGCCAGGGCGCCACCCAGGCGCTCCGCGTCTACCGGGGCGTGCTGTACGCGGGCAGCCATGTGCACGACTGCTCCACCATGGGCGAGTTCCCGAACCAGGTGCGCAAGCATCTGTCCGCCCAGTCGGTGGACGACCCGGCCATGCTGGGGTGGCTGCCGGACACCAACGACGGCATCGGCGAGCCGGTCGGGCCGCGCGCGCTGACCGTGTCGAGCCGGGACGGGCGCGACTTCCTCTGGGTGGGCGGCGAGTTCACCACCGTCAACGGCTCGTCCCAGCAGGGTCTGACCCGGTTCGCCAACACGCCGGACACGGGTGCGCCCGCCGTACCGGTGGTGAGCGTCTCCTCTCCGCGGACCGGGCAGGTGAAGGTGGCCTGGCGGTCCTCGCTGGACCTGGACGACTCCTCGCTCACCTACCGGGTCTACCGCGACGGCGCGTCGGCCCCGGTGTACACCGCCACGGGTTCCTCGCTGTTCTTCAGCCGTCCGCAGCTGACCTTCACCGACACGGACGTGGTGGCCGGGCGGACGTACTCCTACCGGGTCAGCGCGAGCGACGGCACCAACACCAGCGCCCAGTCCGCCGCCGCCTCCGTCACCGCGGCCTCCTCGGCCTCCGCGTACCAGGAACGCGTCCTGACGGACGGCGCCGGACTGTACTGGCGGTACGACGAGGCGGGCGGGGCGTTCGCGGCCGACGCCTCGGACGGACTCGACGGGGGCGTGTACGTCAACGCGCCGACGTACCGGGCGGCCGGGGCGGTGCCGGGTTCGACCGCACTGAGCCTGAACGGCACGGACGAGTACGTCTACAGCGACCGGCTGCACCACCTGACCTCGCCGTCGCCCTACTCGGTCGAGACCTGGTTCCGTACGACGTCGACGACCGGGGGCCGGATCATCGGTTTCGGCAACAACATCGGCGTCGACACCGGGCACACCAGCACCATCTCCGACAAGATCGTCTATCTGACGGACAACGGCCGGCTCGCCTTCGGGGTGCAGACCGGCAGCAGCAGCACCCGGCCGACCATCACCACCACCGGCAGCTTCAACGACGGCGCCTGGCACCACGTGGTCGCCACCCAGGGCCCGGCGGGCATGGTGCTGTACGTGGACGGCGCGGTGGCCGGCACCAACGCGGCGACCGGGAACCGTTCGTACGACGGGTACTGGCGGGTCGGCGGCGACACGATGAACGCCGCCTGGCCGAACCGTCCGACCAGCAACTACCTCGCCGGGCAGGTGGACGAGACCGCCGTCTACCCGACCGCCCTCACGGCGGCGCAGGTCGCCGAGCACTACGCCCTCGCGGACGCGCCACCCGTTCCCGGCGACGGAGGCGGCGGCGACGGGGGCGGGGGCGAGGACACCACGGTCACGCTCACTCCGGTGGAGGACGCGTACGTCAACAGCGTCGCCCCGAACACGAACTACAACGACAACCAGCTGGCGTCGCGCGGCACCACCGCGTACCTCGGCTATCTCCGCTACGACCTGCCGTCGGCCCCCGCCGGACAGGTGCTCAAGGGCGCCCGGATCGACTTCCGCACCTCCTCGGACTCGACGGCGGGTTCCGCCGAGAACCACCGGGTGGTACCGGTCACCGGTGCCTGGACCGAATCGACGGTCACCTACAACACCCGGCCGTCGCTCGGTGCGACCGTGCTGGGGACCATCACCGGCGCGACGGCGGTATCCACCGACTACTCGGTGGCGCTCGACGCGTCGGCCCTGAGCGGGGCCCTCGGCTCCGCGACCTCGCTCGCTCTGACCAACACGGGTACGGACAGTCTCCGTATCTGGTCGAGCGAGATCTCCACCGCGGCCTACCGGCCGCAGCTCGTTCTCACCTTCGGAGCTGAATGATGAACGGACGTACGGGGCGGAGATCCGCCGGACGCGGGCGCGGACGCGCCGCTGCCGCGGCTCTCGGCCTGCTGGCCGGAGCCCTGACCGCCACCGCGGTCGGGACTTCCCCGGCGGCTTCGCTGACGCCGCCGGTGTCGATCACCGCCGACGATCTCTCCACCTGGCAGACCAACGGCATCGTCTGGTCGATGGCCGCGAACAACGGCGTGGTCTACGCCGGCGGCACCTTCTCCACCGTGCGTCCGCCGGACGCCGCCGCCGGCACCTCGGAGACCCCCGCGGTCAACTTCGCCGCGTTCGACGCGGCGACCGGCGCACCGACCGGCTGCTCCCTGTCGTTCACGCTCTCCTCGGGCACCGCGACGGTCCGCGCTCTCACTCTCTCGCCGGACGGGTCGACGCTCTACGCGGGCGGTCAGTTCGGGGCGGTGAACGGGGTCGGGGTCAGCAACATCGCGGCGATCGACACGGCGACCTGCACCCCGCGCGAGGACTTCAAGATCGCCGTCTCCGCGACCGTCCGGGCCATCGACGTCACCGCCGACACGGTGTACCTCGGCGGCGACTTCAACAGCGTCGGTGGCCAGACCCGCCAGAAGTTCGCCGCCGTCACCACCGGCGCCGACCTGCTGCCCTTCACGGCCAACGCCGACGAGGTGGCCCGCGCGCTCGAAGTGACCCCGGACGGGCAGCACGTGGTGCTCGGCGGCGACTTCCTCACCGTCAACGGCACCTCCTCGCACGCGCTGGCGGTGGTGGACGCGACGACCGGAGCCCTGACGACCGCCTACCCCGGCTTCATCCCGGCCACCTCCACGGTCCAGGACATCACCAGCGACGCCACCGGCTTCTACACCGCCAACGAGGGTACCGGCGGCGGGGTGTTCGACGGGCGTATCGCTGTGGACCTGGACGACTTCCAGCAGCGCTGGCGGGACACCTGCCTGGGAGCCACCCAGGCCGTGCTGGTCCACGCGGGCGTGCTCTACAGCGGGAGCCACGCCCACGACTGCTCCAGCATGGGCGAGTTCCCCGACCAGCCGCGCAAGCACCTGCTGGCCCAGTCGGTGGACGACCCGAAGCTGCTGCCGTGGGCCCCGGACACCAACGACGGCATCGGTGAGCCGGTCGGCCCCCGGGTCATGACGCAGGCGGACAGCGGCGGGCACCACTACCTGTGGGTCGGCGGCGAGTTCACCACCGTCAACGCGGCGGCCCAGCAGGGGCTGACCCGGTTCGCGGACGGGCCCGACACGGGGGCCCCCTGGGTGCCCAACGTCCAGCTCTCCACCGTCCGGCCGGGGCAGATCGACGTCAACTGGCAGACCAGTTCGGACACCGACGACGGCCTGCTGACCTACCGGATCTACAAGGACGGCGCCACCACCCCGGTGTACACCACGACGGCGGACTCCATCTTCTGGGACCGGCCGCAACTGCGCTGGACCGACACCGCGGTCGCCGCCGGGGAGACCCACTCGTACCGGATCACCGCGAGCGACGGCACCAACACGAGCGCCAAATCCCCCGCCCTGTCGGCCACCGTGGCCTCGGCGGCGGAGGCGTACCCGGCGAAGGTGCTGGCCGACGGCGCCTCGCTCTACTGGCGTTACGACGAGGGTACTTCGACCTTCGCGGCGGACACCGGGACCGGTCTGGACAACGGATTCCTGCGCAACGCCCCGTCCTACCGGCAGACCCCGGCAGCGGTCGCGGGAGCGTCCACCGCCATCGGGTTCAACGGCACCGACGAGTACGCGTACAGCAACCGCCGGCACGCCCAGCCCAGTGCCTTCTCCGTCGAGACCTGGTTCAAGACGACCACGACGAAGGGCGGCAAGCTCATCGGCTTCGGCAACCTGACGATGCAGAACAGCACCAACTACGACAAGCACGTCTACATGACGAACGACGGGAAGCTGGTCTTCGGCGTCCACGACGGCTCCACCCGCGTCGTCACCACCCCGACCGCCTGGAACAACGGGGTGTGGCACCACGTCGTCGCCACCCAGGGCGCAGGCGGCGTCGCGCTCTACGTGGACGGGGTGCTGCGCGCCTCCAACACCTCGTACAAGACCAACCAGAGCTATTCCGGGTACTGGAGGGTCGGCGGTGACACACTCAACGGCTGGCCGTCCGCCCCGACCAGCACCTTCTTCGCCGGTCAGCTCGACGAGACCGCCGTCTACCCGACCGCGCTGAGCGCCGCGCAGGTCGCCGCGCACTACGCCCTCAGGACGGGCTGATGAGGAACCCGCTCCTGGCCGGCGCCGCCGTCGTCTTCCTGACGGCGGCGCTGGCCGCGTGCGGCTCGTCCCACGACGGGGACGGCCCCAAGGCTGCGGACGCGCCGCGTTCCGCTGCCCCCGGGCCCTCCGTCGCGGGACCCTCCGCCGCAGCACCGACCGACGGTGCGGAAGCCGGGGCGTCCGGAGCGTCCGGTGGCTCCGGGGCTTCCGGGGCTTCCGGGGCCGACGCCGCACCCGCGACGGCCGACACCGGGCCCAAGGTCCCCACCGACGAACTCACGCCCGCCACCGGCACGTTCACCAAGAAGGAGAAGGAGTACCTCACCGACCGGGTGCCCCGGGGCATGGACCCGGCCGCCGTCCTCCAGGCGGGCCAGGAGACCTGCGACAAGCTCGACTTCCTGGTCAAGGCGGACCGCCGGATCGCCGTCGGCTCCATCGTCACCGGCGAAGTACCCGACGCCGCACCCGCGGTGGCCCATCTCTGCACCGACCATCAGGACCTCGTGGACGAGGCCGCGCTCGGCTACGCGGACGGTACCCACACCGGGAAGGAACTGCGCCCCGGCGCCTACCGGTCGGTCTCCCCCACCACCGCCTGCACCTGGCGGGCCGAGGGAGCCGGGGGCAAGGTCCTCGACCAGGGGTCTTCCGCGAGCGGTCAACCGGTGCGGATCACCCTCCCCGCGGCCGCCCGCACCTTCACCTCCACAGGCTGCTACGCCTGGCTGCCCGAAGGAGAAAAGAGTTGAGCAATCCGCCCATCGCGAAGCTGCCCATCGCCGTGGCCATCCCCACCAAGAACGAGGGCCTCAACATCGCCGAGGCGGTCAACTCCGTACTCGGCCACTTCGAGGCGGTCGTCGTGGTGGACTCGCACAGCACCGACGACACGGCGAAGATCGCCGCCGAATGCGGCGCGGAGGTGGTCGAGTACACCTGGGACGGCGGCCATCCCCGGAAGAAGCAGTGGTGCCTGGAGAACGTCCGCACGGACATCGACTGGATCCTGGTCCTGGACGGCGACGAGCGGCTCAGCCCCGGACTCCTCGCCGAACTCCGCGCGATATTCGCCGATCCCGCGGCCCCGAAGCCGGCCGCGTACGACATCCCGCTCGGCTACTGGTTCTCCGGCAAGCGGCTGCGCCACGGCTACACCATCCGCAAGCGCTCCCTGACCGACCGCACCCGCTGCGCCTATCCGGAGGTCGGCGACCTCGCGGCCCCCGGCATCGGCGAGGTGGAGGGCCACTACCAGCCCGTCGCCGATTCCGCCCAGGCACTGCGGAATCCGATCGAGCACCAGGACCTCGACCCGGTGACCGCCTGGTTCGAGCGCCACAACCGGTACTCCGACTGGGAGGCCTGGCTGGAGCACCACCCCGACGTCAAGGAGCAGGTACGCCGGGTCAAGTCCCGCCAGGGCCAGCTGTTCCACAAGGCACCGTTCAAGCCGCTGGTGTCGTTCGCGTACATGTACGTCTACCGGCGCGGATTCCTGGACGGGCGTGCGGGGCTGGACTTCGCCCTGGCGATGAGCTTCTACCGGTGGCAGATCGCGCTCAAGTCACGGGAGACGCACTGGAGTTGATTTCTGCGTTACCGCGGAGTCGGTCGGCGTCGCCGCGACGGCGATCACGACGGCGCGCGCGAACCACAGCGTGCCGAACCACAGCGTGCCGGCCGAGGATGCGACATGCTTCCGCGTATCGATTCCGAACACAGGAGGTACCGTGGCCAAGGGCTACTGGGTCAGCGCCTATCGCACCATCACAGACCCCGACAGGCTTGCCGCCTACGGCAAGCTGGCCGGTCCGGCAGTCGCCGCTGCGGGCGGGCGGACGCTCGTCCGCGGCGGCCGGGTCGTCGCGCACGACGCCGGAATCGCCGAGCGCACCGTCCTGATCGAGTTCGAGAGCTTCGAACAGGCCGTCGCGGCACATGAGAGTGCGGCCTACCAGGAGGCTCTGGCCGTCCTCGCCGACAGCGTCGAGCGCGACTTCCGCATCGTCGAAGGCCTCGACTGACGACCGGCACCGCGTCGGGGAACACGAACGCGCCCGGGGGGTCACCCGGGCGCGTGGGCCGGAGCGGTGCGGATCCCGGCTCGGGCGAAGGGTCCTTCGCCGCCGGCCACGCTCCGGCACGCCTCAGGAAGGCTCCCGCGTCGAGGCCCTCCGCAGCAGTGTGGCCGGTACCAGCCGGTGCAGGGGCCGGCCCTCGGCCACCGCGCCGCCGCCCTGCACGAGCTCTATCAGGAGCTGCGCCGCCTGCTTGCCGATCTCCTCGGGCGCCAGGTCCAGCGCGGTGAGCGCGGGGCGGGCGCTGCGGGCGAACTCGCCGTCGGCGCCGACGACGATCTGGACGTCCTCGGGCACCCCGAGGCCCAGTTCGCGGCAGACCGCGAGGGTGGCGAACCCGAACTTCTCCATCACGACGTAGAGCGCGTCGGGGCGGTCCGGCCGGTCGAGCAAGCGTCGTGCGGCATCGGTGGAGTCGGTGCCGGGTTCCGCCCGGTCGATCAGCACCGGGTTCCCGGTCCGGGCGCACCAGTCGCGGTAGGCGCGGGCCGCGTCCTCGTCGTAGGACTGGCCGGTGGAGCCGGTCAGCAGGCCGATCCGGCGGGCGCCGGTGGCGGCGAGGTGGTCGAAGGCGGCGAGGGCGCAGGTGGACAGCTCGTTGTCGACCCAGGGGAAGGCGTCCTTGCGGGCCAGGTCGCGGCCGGTGGTGACGACGGGGACGCCCATGCCGGAGAGCCGGGTGAGCAGCGGGTCGTCGGTGAGCGGGTCGATGACGATCGTCCCGTCCAGCGGCAGCGACTCGAAGGGGCGGCCGTCGAGCGAGGGCGGGACGAGCACGAGGGAGTAGTCGTGGGCCATCGCCGTCCAGGTGGCGGCGTTGACGATCTTGACGAAGTACTCGATGTCGGTGACGCCGCCCTCCACGGCGGAGCGGTGCGTCAGGCCCAGCAGTCCGGTGCGTGCGCCGCGCAGTCCCCGGGCGTTGGGGTTGGCGCGGTAGCCGATCTCGGCGGCGACCGCCAGTACGCGTTCCCGGGTCTCGGCGCCGACGCGGCCGACGCCGTTGAGGGCGTGCGAGGCGGTGGTGACCGAGACACCCGCGCGGCGGGCCACCTCGCGCAGTCCACCGGTCTTCGCGGTGCCGGCGGCGCGGGACCTGGGTCCGCCGGTTGCCGCGACGCCGGAGGCGCGGGGTGTGCGAGGGGTGCCGCGCGGATCCGGCTCTGTGACGTCTGACATGGCGGCGAGCCTACCGGTTGACTGCCAAAACGTTTAGGCAGTACGGTCCGCATCATTGCCAAAACGTTTGCGCACTTCCCTGCGGGCTGTTGCCAAAACGTTTTGGCATACGTGCGGCGCGCCGGGCTCCCCCCGCCCGAGTCGCGCCGCACGCCCCGCCCTACCGCTCCACCCCTCAGGCTTCCGCCTCCGCTCCACCCCCGCACACCGCCGTGCGGTCACCCGGCTCGCTCCGGACCTCCCCGTACATCCCTCGTCCCGTCCCTCCAGGCCGGGACGCAAGTCCGCAAAGGACGTCTGCCGACCATGGCCGAGGCCACCGCCACCGCTCCGCCCGGATCCACCGATCACGCCGACCGGACGCCCCCGTCGTCCCAGACGTCCGTCTTCACGGTCGAGCAGCGTGGTATCGACGCCGTCCCCGCCTCCGAGCGCCAAGGCGGCCCCGGTCGCCTGTTCGGGCTGTGGGCCGGCACCAACACCACCGTCTTCACCGTCGTCTACGGGGCGCTGGTCGTCTCCTTCGGCCTCTCGTTCTGGTACGCCGTCGCGCTGATCGTGGTCGGCAACGTCCTCGGCTTCACCGTCACCGGTCTGACCAGCCTCCAGGGACCGCGCACCGGTACCTCCACGCACTCCGTCTCCCGGGCCTCCTTCGGGCCGAACGGCGGACGGCTCCCGGCGCTGCTGAGCTGGGTGATGCTGGTCGGCTTCGAGGCGGGCGGCATGGTTCTCATCGTGCTCGCCGGCCTCGCCCTCTTCGAGCAGGCGGGCGTCCACACCGGTACCCCCCTGAAGCTGGTGACCATCGCGATCGCGGCGGGGCTCCAGATGCTCCTGCCGCTGTCGGGCTACCACCTGATCATGAAGGTGCAGAAGTACTTCGCCTGGATCTTCGCCGCGATGTTCGTCGTCATGGCGTTCCTCGTCTTCCCGAAGGCTGACTTCGCCACGCACGGCGCCGCCCCCTCGGTGGTGACGATCTCCCTGGTCCTGGCCATGGTCACCGCCTCGGGCGGTCTGTCCTGGGCCGACATGGGCAGCGACTACTCCCGTTACCTCCCGGCCGACGCCGCGCCCCGCAAGGTGTTCGGCTGCGCCGCGCTCGGCGGCATGGTGCCCAACATCGCGCTGCAGATCCTCGGCGCCGCCGTCGCCACCGCGACCACCAACGCCTCCGACCCGATCTCGGGGCTCCCGGAGGTCCTGCCCGGCTGGTTCATCACCCCGTACCTGCTGCTGGCGATCGTGTCGCTGCTCGCGGTGAACACCACCGACATGTACTCCTCCGGCCTGAACCTGCTGGCCGTCGGCCTCCCGGTGAAGCGCTGGATGATCGTCTTCGTCGACCTGACCCTGTGCACCGCGATCACCCTGTGGGCCGTCTTCTCCGCGGACTTCTACACCCTGCTGTCGAACTTCCTCAGCCTGATCGTGCTCTGGCTCGGCCCGTGGGCCGCGGTCTACCTCACCGACTGGGCGCTGCGCCGCGGCCGCTACCACGTTCCCTCGCTCTTCCCCCGGGAGACCGGGTCCAAGGGCATCTACTGGCACAAGGGCGGGGTCCGCCCGGCCGGTCTGATCGCGGTGCTCCTCGGCTTCGGGGCCGCCATTCTCTGGGTCGACTCCACGGTGTTCGTCGGCCCGCTCTCCGACGCGGCCGGCGGCCTGGACCTCTCGGTCTTCGCCGGTGCCCTCGTCGCGGGTGTCGTGTACTGGCTGCTCGCCCGCCGCACCGTGCGCGCCGAGGCCGAGCTCGTCCTGGACGCCTGAGCGGTGGCCGGGCGCCGCACACCCGGCGCCCGGCCCCCCTTCTTCCCCCTCCCCCCTCTTCACCACCTTCTCGACCCGCCCTGGAGCGAACCCCATGAACCACCCCAGCCTCCGCAGCCTCATCGACGCCTCCGAAGGGGTCGTCAAGGCCGACCGGATCATCAAGGGCGGGCAGCTCGTCAACGTCCACACCGGCGAGATCTACCCGGCGGACGTCGCGATCACCGGCGAGCGGATCGCCGCCACCGGTGACGTCACCGTCTACGAGGGGCCCGACACCGAGTTCGTCGACGCCACCGGCAAGTACCTCACCCCGGGGCTCATCGACGGCCACCTCCACCTGGAGTGCTCCAAGCTCTCGGTGACGATGTTCGCCGATGCCGCCGTCCGCTACGGCACCACCTCGGTGATCTCCGGTCTCGACCAGTTCCTCGTCGTCGCCGGTCTCGAAGGGGTGCGCGAGGCCCTGCGGGAGGCCGACGCGAGCCCGATGAAGATCTTCTGGGGTGCCCCCTTCAAGACGCCGTACACCCTGCCCGAGACCACGGTCGGCTTCACCTTCGGACCGGAGGAGCACGAGGAGACCCAGGGCTGGGCCGAGTGCTTCGGCGTGTGGGAGACGGTCGCCGAGTTCGTCCTCAACCGTGACGAGAAGGTGCTGCGCGCCCTCGAACTCGCCCACCGCAACCGGCTGCCGATCTTCGGCTGCGCCCCGATGGCGGCGCAGACCACCATCAACGCGCTGTCGGCGGCGGGCGTCCGCCTCGACCACGAGAGCTACACCGCCGAGGAGGCCCTCCAGAAGCTGCGGGCCGGCATGTCGCTGCTCATCCGCGAGTCCTCGGTCGCGCACTTCATGAACGAGAACGTCCGTACCGTCACCGAGTTCGGCGCCCAGTCCCGGCACGTCGGGTTCTGCACCGACGACATGCACGTCGCCGACATCATCCGCGAGGGCCACCTCGACAAGCTGGTCCGGATGGCGATCAAGGCCGGTGTCCGCCCGGTCGAAGCGATCCAGATGGCCACGCTGAACTGCGCCGAGATGTACCGCATCGACCACCTCGTCGGCTCGATCACGCCCGGCCGCTTCGCGGACGTCCTGATCGTCGACTCCCCCGAGTCCTTCCAGGTGGAGCGCGTGTTCGCGCGCGGCGAGCTGGTCGCGGAGAACGGCCGCACCCTGCGTGCCCCGCAGCCGCCCGTACGCACCCCGGCGCTCTCCCCCGCCTTCCGGGTGGCTCCGCTCGCGCCGTCCGGGGTCGGCATCGCCGCCGAGGGCGACGAGGCCCGCGTGCTGGTCGTGGAGATGGACCGTACCGTCCCCTTCGTCCGCAAGGGCGTGGAGATGACGCTGCCGGTGGTCGACGGCACGGTCCGCGCGGACCTCGCGCAGGACGCGCTGTACGTCACGGTCTCGGAGCGGTACGGGAAGAACGACGGCCGCACCGTCACCGCGATGATCAACGGCTTCGGTCTGCGGTCCGGAGCCATCGCCTCCTCGGCGGCACCCGACGACAACAACATCGTCTGCGTCGGCGCGGACCGGGCCGACATGGCGCTGGCGGTGAACCACCTCTGTGAGCACGGCGGCGGCCAGGTCGTGGTGGACGGTGGCGTGATCAAGGAGTTCCTGCCGCTGCCGGTGGCCGGGATCGTCGCCGACATCACTCCTGAGGCGATGGCGGAGGCGGAGGACCGCCTGGAGGCGGCGTCCCGCGCGCTCGGCTGCGAACTTCCCTCGGCGTTCGGTTACTTGATCTTCCTGGAGATCACCGCCATTCCCGAGTACGCCGTCACCGACCTGGGTGTCGTCAGCTACACCACCCAGGACGTCGTCGACGTCCTGCTTCCCGCCGCCAACTGACCCGCCGTACCGAGGAGATCGCCATGACCGAGACCGTCACCGTGGACCCCTTCGTCGCGGGTCTGCCCAAGTGCGAACTGCACCTGCACATCGAGGGCACCCTGGAGCCCGGACTGAAGTTCGCGCTCGCCCGCCGCAACGGCGTCGAACTCCCCTACGCCGACGAGGCCGCACTGCGCGAGGCGTACGACTTCGACGACCTGCCCGGCTTCCTCGCCGTCTACTACGAGGGCATGTCCGTGCTCCGCACCGAGGCGGACTTCTACGACCTGGCCGCCGCCTACGCGGCCAAGGCGCACGCGCAGAACGTCCGTTACGCGGAGATCTTCTTCGACCCGCAGGCCCACACCGCGCGTGGTGTCGCCTTCGACACGGTCATCCGGGGCCTGACCCGCGCGCTGGACGACGCCGAGCGGGCGACGGGCTTCCGGGGCCGGCTGGTGATGTGCTTCCTGCGCGACTTCCAGGCCGAGTTCGCCATGGCGACGCTCGTCCAGGCCCTGCCGTACAGGGAGTGGATCGTCGGCGTCGGCCTGGACTCGGACGAGGCAGGAAACCCGCCGGTGAAGTTCCGCGAGGTCTTCGCCCGGGCCCGCGCCGAGGGCTTCCGGCTGACGATGCACTGCGACGTCGACCAGCAGAACTCCACGGAGCACATCCGCCAGGTGCTGGACGAGATCGGCGTCGACCGCATCGACCACGGTGTCAACGCCCTGGAGGACCCGGCGTTGGTGGCCCGGATCGTCGAGCGCGGTATCGGCCTCACGGTGTGCCCGATCTCCAACGCCCACGTCACGGACGGCCTGAAGGCCGCCGAGATCCGCGCGCTGCTGGACCGGGGCGTCAAGGTCACGGTCAACTCGGACGACCCGGCGTACTTCCCGGGTTACGTCTCCGAGAACCTCGCGGCGCTGCGCGGCCCCGCCGCGCTCACGGACGAGGAGCTGGTCCTCCTCCAGCGGAACGCCATCGAGATCTCGTGGGCGGCGCCCTCGGTCCGGGAGGCGTTCCTCGCCGAACTGGACGCGTACCAGGGCTGATCGGCTCGCATTTCCGGGTGACGGGTCCGCGTTCTCGCGGGCCCGTCACGCGTGTCCCGGCCAGGCCGTGTCTGGCAGTTCGCGTCCGCCCGACGTGAATCGTCAGACCTGTCCCAGAGCTTGTGAAGGCGATCGAGCCAAGACGTCGGCGCGAGTCAGCTCGCCTGCCGGCCCATCGTGTCGGACCGCGAAGACGCAGGGTGGTCGACCCGCTCCGTCAGGCCGGCGCGGGAATTTCGGCCGAGCATGAACCGCACCCAGAGGCCGTGCGCCTTCAGAAGCGGCCGCGGGGCCAGCAGGAGGCCTGCGACGAACTCCACCGCGCCGAAGGCCGCCGCGAGGTTCGCGGTGAACTGACCGCGGACGGGAATGAAGGCGAACCACACGCCGTCCCAGGTGTGGGTGATCGGCTCCCACAGGAACGGCATGGTCAGTCCCCACACTCCGTCGACCACGAGAACCGCGGGAATGAGTCCCAGCACCGGCCCGATCAGCGGGTTGACCAGCAGCCAGAGCAGTTCCCGCCAGGTCGCCGGGTCCGACAGCCGCCACAGGCCGCGCCGCCACTCAGGGGCCTCGGCCATCTTCGCGCTCTCGGGTACGTGAGGGAACGACTCCACCTCCACGCTCGCCCACTCGCGGCTGAGGCGTCGCTGCAGATCGGCCGCACCGCGCATCATCCCCAGCGCGCTCGGCAGCAGGAACACTCCGATACCGATGGCCACCAGCCCCAGTGCCAGCGTGACCCACAGCAGGAGCGCGGCCTCCGCCAGCGCGAGACCGGCTAACGCCACACCACGCAGCACCCGTGTCACTGGATTCCCGGCGATCCTGCGCGTACTCCCCGTCCTGTCGATTGCCAGACTCATTCCTGCTGCCCCCAGTTCGTCATGCCGGATCAACTTCTTCGCGGACCAAGCATGTCAGGGGAGACACGAGGATCACCCGGGGGCTAACACCCCTATTGAGGCGGAGAGTTGGAAGGTGAGGAGCCGTTCGTCCGCTTGGAATCCTCGCGCGCCGCCTTGAGGGCTGTCCGGGCCTGTCCGCGGGATCGTGGCCCTGGCACACCGTCGAGGTACTGGACTCGCGGGCCCGGCCGAGTCGGTTCAGCCCTTCCGGCCCCGGCGTGCGACCACGTCCTCGTAGGTCCGGCGCAGGGTTTCGGTGACCACGTCGATGGTGAAGTCGGTGTTAACCAGGTCCCAGGCCGCCTTGCCGGCCTCGGCGGCGGCGTCCGGTTCCAGGAGTTCGAGGACGGCCGCGGCCACCTTGGCGGCGTTGGCCGCGTCCTCGCCGACCCGGCTGTCGATCACCCGGCCCGCCCCGGCCTTCGCCACGTCCGGGCCGAGGCCGCAGGTGCGGGTGATGACGACCGGGGTGCCGACGGACATCGCTTCCAGGACCGAGACTCCGAGCGGCTCCTCGATCGACGGGAGGACGTACACGTCGGCCTCGCGCCCCGCCGCCAGGACCTCCTCGTGGCCGAGCGGGCCGACGTGGTCGAGGGAGCCGGTGACGCCGAGCTTCTCCGCCAGCGCCAGGGTGCCCGCCAGCGCCCCGGTGTCCGGGCCCGCCAGCACGAAGCGGGCGTCCGGGTGTTCGGCGAGCACGGCGGGCATCGCGGCGACGAAGTCCTCGGGCCGCTTGCGCTCCTGGACGCGGGCGAGGAAGAGGACCGTGGGCGGCCGGCCCGGCTCGCGGGCGGGCTTGCGCTCCTGGGGGCGTACCCCGTTCACCAGCCGGACCGTGCGGGTGAGGGCGACCGGTGCGGCCACCGCGTTGACGTCGAGGCGCTCCGTCTCGGTGAGGTGCAGTACGGCGTCGGCCTCGCGCAGCACCTTCCGTACCCCGAGCAGGTCGGTCAGCTTCGCCACCGGCTTCTCGGTCGGGTCGATCATGCCGTGGGTCTGCACGACCAGCGGGGTGCGGGTCGCGAGCGCGAGGAGGGCGACGGGCAGGGTCACCAGGTCGCGCATGAGGTGGACGTGCACGAGGTCGGCGTCCCGCATGGCGCGGCGGGCGGCGCGCAGCAGTGCGAGCGAGGTGATCCCGCTGACCTCGAACATCGGCAGTACGTGCCGGGCTTGGTGAAGGAGGGCCGGAACTCCCTCGATTTCCTTGGGAAGTTCGCCGTCTCCGAAGCCGTCTCCCAGCGCCATGACGCGTGCGTCGTCACCGGCCGTCCGCTGGACCTTGGAGAGGTTGAGCGCGACCCTGGTGGGCCCGCCGAAGGCGTGGTCCGGGGTGTGCAGCGTGACGACGTGCAGGATTTTCACCAGGGTTCCCCTCAACCTCGGCCGGAGTTCACAGAGTATCCATCGCCTCCCCCCAAGTGGGTTGATTCGTTAAGGTGTTCGCAGGTCCACGGAACGGGGGGGCGCATGACGTCCGTGTACGACACGGCTCCGGCCGCGAGGTCCCGTGCGGCTTCCGTCCGCGGCCCCCTGGAGCCCGTGGCGAGACCGCTCGCCTGGGCGATGCTCTCGCGCGCGCTCGCGGTGCCGCTGATCCTGGGCCTGGTCGTCTTCCTGCCCGCGGTGGTCGCGGCGCAACCGGGCACGGGCGACCGGGACGTCGTGTTCTGGCTGCAGCTGGTCCTGACCTGTTACGCGGGCGCCCGGCTGGCGACGATGATCCTCTCCACCCGGCGCCGGCTGCTCCAGGGCGTCTTCTGGATGTTCGTGTACATCGCGATGGGTGTGGCGCCGCTGGCGCAGGCGGTCATCGGGCAGACGCCGACTCCTCTGGTGGGTCCCCGCTCGGACCTGGTGACGGCCACCGCGATGATTCTGGTGGGGTGTGCGGCGTTCGACCTGGGCGCGCTGCTGGCCTCCCGCCGTCCGTTGCGGCGCCGCGATGCCGGCACCCGGTCGCGGCGCGGCCTGCCCGCGGTCGCGAGCCGTACGCGGCTGCGGCTGCTGTTGCTGCTGGCGTTCGCGGCGAGCGGGTACTACGTGCTGAAGCTCGGCGGCCCCGCGGTCTTCTTCAGCAGCCGGCAGGAGATCAGCGCGTCGGTGGCGGAGAGCGGGGTCGCCTCGGCCGGGTCGAACGTCGGCTCGGCGTTCCTGAAGGGCTTCGGGACGGTACCCGCGCTGCTGGCCCTGCTCTTCTGGACGCGCCGCCTGGTGACCTCGCGCCGGGCCCGCCGCTCGCCGTCGACGGTACTGGCGTGGATCGCGCTGGTCGTGCTCAACCTGATCGTCAACAACCCGATCTCCAATGCGCGTTACTGGTTCCTCACGGTGCTGGTCTCGCTGCTCTTCACGGCGTTCCCGAGCAGCGCGGCGGTCTACCGCACGGTGCTGGCGATGGGTGTGGTGGGGGCGCTGGTGCTCTTCCCGTACGCGGACAAGTTCCGGTACGACGACAGCGGCTACCGGCCGGTGCAGTCGTCCTCGGCCTTCGAGCCGCTGGCGACGAAGGACTACGACCAGACGGTCATGTTCGCCAACACCATCGCCTGGGTGGACACCCGGGGCCACACGTACGGGCGTCAGCTCGCGGGATCCGCGCTCTTCTTCGTGCCGCGCGCGGTGTGGAGCGGGAAGCCCGAGGACACCGGGGTCCGGGTGGGGCAGTGGATGGGGATGAACATGACCAACCTCTCGGCCCCGCTGTGGACCGAGTTCTGGGTGGACTTCGGGCCGGCCGGGATGGTCGCGGGCCTCGCTCTGATCGGGTACGCCGCCGCGCGCACCGACCGCCGCTACGCGCTCGCGGTCACCCGGGCCGGACCGGGTCCGGGGAGCGTGCTGGCCATCGCGGCTCCGCTGGTGGCGGGTTACACCTTCATCCTGCTGCGCGGTCCGCTCCTCCAGGCGGTGGGCAAGCTGGCCATCGCGGCGCTCTGTCTGGCGTTCGTCACCACGTTCACGGAGCGGAGCGGACGGCGCTCGCGCTGACGGCCGGCGTACCGGCCCCGCCGGCGCGTCGGAGCCTGGCGACCCGGGTCCAGGTGGCGACGGCCTTGCAGACGGAGCCCAGGCAGAGCCCCCAGGCCGCGCCGGTGACTCCGGCGGCCGCGTAACCGGCGATCAGGAAGACGACGGCGGCGAGCGAGAACACCACCTGGATGGCGAGGGTGGTGCGGGGGTCGAGCATCCGCAGGGCGAGGAGCCCGCAGGTGCCGACGGCCATCGCCGCGTACTGGCTTCCCGTCGCGGGCAGCAGTGCGGCGGCGGACGCCCAGGTGTCGCCCAGGAGTTGGGCGCCGACCCGGTCGGGGAGCAGCGCGAGGACGGTGGCCCAGAGGGCGGCGGTCGTGGCGAGCACCCCGGCGAGTGCGGCGGTGGCCCGTACCCGGCGGCGTTCGTCGCCGACCCGGGACAACAGCGGCGGACCGAAGCTGGTGGCGGAGGTGAACAGGACGTTGAGCGGCCCGAAGAGGGTGGTCGCGCCGCGCAGGGCGCCCACCACGAGCGGGCTGCCGACCGTGCCGAGGCCGAGCACGGAGAGCTGGCTGGTGGCGTTGCCGACCCCGAACTCCACGACGAACCGCTGCCCGAGGTGCCCGCGCCGCAGGTAGGGCCTGAGTTCGGTGCGGGCGCCCGGGACAGATGTGCGGCTGTGCAGCAGGACGGCGGAGAGCACCAGCGCCGGGAGGGCGGAGAGCCCCCAGACGGCGACCAGTCGCGCCGCCCCGGCACCGTGGTTCTGCGTCCCGAGGGCGCCCAGCACGCAGCCGAGGCGGAGCAGGTCGGCGGCGAGCGCGAGGTGCGGCAGCCGCAGGGTGGAGAAGGCGTACCGCATCGCGTCCTGGCCGAGGACGACCGGCAGCACGAGTCCGAGCGCAAGCAGGGCGCGGGCGGTCCCGCCGGGCACGAGCAGGGCTGTGCCGGCCAGGAGGGCGCCGAGTACGGTCGCCGCGAGCAGAGCGAAGGCGACGGCGGACCGGCAGGCGCCGCGGGCCGCCTCGGCGCCCCGGGTGAGGACGAGCGGCTGGCCGGTGTAGGCGCCGAAGATCCCGAGGAGCACGGTGAAGACGAGGTAGACCGCGGAGAACCGGGCGAAGTCGGCGACGGTGGAGAGCCGGGCCGCCGCGACGAGCACCAGGATGTTGGTGAGGGCTGCGACCCCCTGGTCGGCGACGGAAGCGGCGACCGCGCCGCGTGCCCTCACCGGCGGGCGGGCGGCACGGTGAAGGTGCGCAGCCCCATCGTCTCGGCCGGATCGCCGGTGAGCTCGGGCCGGTCGGTCTCCTCGGTGTCCGGGCCCTGTCCGCCGCCGCTGCCACCGCCGCCCCGCCGTCCGGCGGACTTCTGGTGCTTGCGGCGCTCCTTGCGGACCCGCCGGGAGGCGCCGGGGTGGAGGAGCACCCCGAGCAGGTGGCCGCCGGCCGCGCCGACGACCTCGCGGATGCGTTCCAGGTCGCTGCGGTGCACCTCGCGCGGGTCGCAGACGATCATGACGCCGCCGACCCGGTCCACCAGGGCCACGGCGTCGGCGTACGAGAGGACAGGCGGGGCGAGGACGACGACGACGGCTCCGGGCGCGTCCGCCTCGGCGACGATCCGCCCGACCGGCGCCGAGGTGAGGGCGCGGGGGACGTTGTCGACCTGGGCGCCCGCCACCAGGGCGAAGGCGCCGGAGCCCGGTACGTCGACGTTGGTACGGCTGCCGGCGGGCCAGCCGCGCTTATCGTCCGAGGCCCACCGGGGCCGGGGTTCGCTGACGGCCGGGCCCAGGTCGCGGGCGAGGGAGGGGGTCCGCAGGTCCGCTTCGACGAGGAGGACGTCACGGCCCATCTCGGCGAAGGCGGCGGCGACGTTGGCGGCCGCCGCGGCGGCGGCCGTGTTGTCCCCGCGCGGGGCGGTGACCAGCAGTCGGCGGTCGTCGGCGAAGGCGGGGTCGTAGGCGAGCCGGAAGGCCACGGCGCGGTACTCCTCGGCGAGTCTGCTGCCGCCGCGTCCGATGGCGAGCAGGGCCGTGGCGGCGGCGCGCTCCTTGGGCAGGGTGCCGAGCAGGGGGGCGCCGAGCGAGCGGACCAGCTCGTGGGTGGAGCGTACGGTCGGGTCGAAGACGAGGCGGACCCAGGAGAGCAGCAGTCCGAGGGCGAGCCCGACGACCGCGCCGAGGCCGAGCAGGAGCGGCAGGCCCGCGCCGGTGGGCTTGACGGGTGCCACCGGCTTCTTGTTGAGGTAGCCGGGGGTGGCGTCCAGAGCCTTCAACTCGGATATTTTCCTGCTGAGTTCGGAGATCGAGACGATCAGGCTCGCGCGGGCGCTGGTGATGTCGTCGGCGGTGTTGGCGCCGATGCCTTCTTCCAGTTGGTCGCGCTTCTGCTCCAGCGGTTTGAGCTGGGCGCGGTAGCCGTTCGCCATGTTCTCGATGCTGTCCTCGGTCAGCTGCTTGCGGTTGGCCAGATAGGCCGTGGCGAGGGCCTCGGCGCGGGCCCGTGCCTCCTGCGGGGTGGAGCCGGTGTAGGTGAAGCGGAGGGTGAGGGTGTTCGGCGGGTTGGTGACCTGGAGCCCGGCGAGCAGGTCGCGGGAGGAGACCTTGTCCCCGTGGGCGGCGAGGGTACGGGCGGCGAGGGTGCCCACGGTGTCGCTGACGGCGGTCTGGCGTTCGGAGCCGATGTTGATGCCCTTGTCGGCGGAGGCTCCGGTGGCGAAGGGGTCGGCGGTCGCCGAGCGGACGAGCACCTCGCCGGTGGCCGAGTAGGTCTCCTCGCCCGCCACGGCGAGGTAGCCGCCGCCGAGGAGTCCGAGGAGCACTCCGGTGGCGAGCAGGCTCCGGTAGCGCAGCAGTTGGCGGAACTGGTCGCGCAGGAGCGCCGGTTCGTCCTGGTCGTCCAGGGCCCGGATCGGATGGGTCATCGGCGTGCGCTCCCTCGTGCGTTCCCTCGGGCGGTGTGGAGTGCTTCGGCGAGCAGGTCGTCGAAGCGTGCGAGCCCCGCCTCGCGGCTCAGGTGCTGTGTGACGTAGGCGGCTCCGGCCGCGCCGAGCCGGTCGGCCTCCGCGTGGTCGGCGGCCAGTTCGCGTACGGCGGCGAGCAGGGCGGCCGGGTCCTCGGGCCGTACCAGCACACCGGCGCCGGAGCGGCGGACCTCCTCGGCGGTGCCGCCCCCGTCGGCCACGGAGGCGACGACGGGCCGTCCGGAGACGAAGTAGGAGGTGAGTTTGGAGGGGACGGACATGTCGAGGACGGAGGCGCGCTGGGTGACGGCGAGGACGTCGGCGGCGGCGAGGACGTCGGTGAAGTCCTCGGCGGCGGCGGGCGGCAGGAAGTCGAGGTTGGCGAGCCCGGCGGCCCGGGCGCCCAGTGCCTCGCGCTGGTTGCCGTCGCCCATCAGCACGACCCGGACGTCGGGCGCCAGCCTGGCCAGGTCGACCAGTACGTCGAGTCCCTGCTTGAGTCCCATGTTCCCGGAGTGGAGCAGCACGGGGGTGTCCGGGTGCCAGCCGAGACGGGCGCGGGTGGCCGCCCGGTCGGCCGCGGGCCCGGTCACGTGGGTCCAGTTCGGGACGGTGCGGATGCGGGCGGGGTCGACGCCGAGCGCGGTCACCCCGGGCACGAAGCTCTCGTGGATGACGCCGACCAGGGTCGCGTCGCGCAGCGCGTACCGTTCGGCGGCAGCGGCGGCGGATGCCGCTCTGCCCCCGCCCCGGATGCCGCTCTGTGCGGCGGCGGCGCCCATCAGGTCCTGGACCACGGGGATGTACGGGACGCCGTGGCGGCGGGCGATCCGGGCGCCGACGACACCGCCGGCGAGGCTGGGCATCTGGGCGACGACGGCGTCCGGGCGGCCGGGCGGCGGGGCGAGCAGTCCGTGGCCGAGGACGGTGAGTTCGAAGAGTCCCCGGCGCAGCGCGGTCTGCCGGGGCGGTACGTAGTGGCGTCGCCGGTGGACGTGGACTCCCTCGCGGTGCTCCGTGGTGCGCCAGACGCCCCGGTAGCGCTCGTCGGTGCGCCAGGACGGGTAGTGCGGCATCCCGGTGAGCACGTCGGCGCGCGCGGCGGTGGCCGCCCAGTGTTCGGCGAGCTGGGTGGCGTACGGGCCGATGCCGGTGAGCTCCGGCGCGTAGTTGGTCGAGACCACCAGGATTCTGCGGTCGTGCAGCGGCGTGCGTGGTGCGGCAGCGGACATCGGACGATCGCCTTCCCCCCGGAACGGCCCCCTGCTCCCCCGAGGGAGCAGCCCCGCGTCGAGCTTATCCGTTCACGGGATGCACAAGTGTTCTTCACAGTAAGGTCGTTGGAAACATCAGCACATGACGTTCACCGTGGGGGGAGAGAACGGATGGTGCAGCACAGGGTGGGTTACGCGCCGGGCGTGTACGACCTGTTCCACGTGGGTCACCTCAACATCCTTCGTCATGCCCGCAGTCAGTGCGACTACCTGGTGGCGGGGGTCGTCTCCGACGAGATGGCCGCCCTCGCCAAGGGCCACCGGCCGGTGATACCGCTGCGGGAGCGGCTGGAGATCGTCCGCAGCATCCGCCACGTGGACGCCGCGTTCGTGGAGACCGTGCCGGAGAAGATCGACACCTGGCAGCAGGTCCGCTTCGACGTGATCTTCAAGGGCGACGACTGGCGGGGAACGGAGAAGGGGAAGAAGCTCGAACGCGACTTCGCCGAAGTCGGCGTCGAGGTCGTCTACTTCCCGTACACCGTGCACACGTCCAGCACGCAGCTGCGCAAGGCGCTGGACGTGCTCGTCACCCGGCCCGGAGCGCTCTCAGCTCCCTGAACCACTTGGCCAGGAAGGCCACCAGGAACAGCGCGTGCACCACGGCGAGCGCCGCGTACCCCGCGAGGAACGCGGAGGGCTCGCCGAGCAGCAGGAAGACCAGGCAGAACACCCCGTAGTCGGCGGGGAGCAGTGCGACGGCGCGCACCCGGGAGACCGGCCCCGCCGGGGCGGCGGTCCCGGGTTCCGCTCGCTGAGCCGCCTTGCCGAGCTGCTCGCGGAGCAGTCCCGCGCAGAAGGTCAGGACGGCGGCGAAGAGGAAGCCGAGCGGCAGCAGCAGCCATGCCTCGTCGCGCTGTTCGCCGATGCGATAGGCGTCGCAGCGGTAGAGGGAGATCAGTACCGCGGTGTGGACGAGGATCATCTTCGCGCAGTCCACCACGTGGTCGAGCCACTCCCCGTCCGGGCCGCCGCGTCCGGTGAGCCGGGCGAGCTGGCCGTCGGCGGAGTCGAAGGCGAAGCCCACCACCAGCCCGGCCCAGACGAGCGCTCCCAGCACCCACGAGGGTTCGGCGAGCGCGACCGCGACGAGCGATGCGAAGGTGAACGCGGCGCTCACCAGCGTGACCTGATTGGGTGTCAGTCCCGCGCGAAAGGCCGCCGCCGCGAGTATCCGGCCGGCGGGCCTGTTCACGTACCGCGAGTAGAGCGAGACGCCCTTGGACGTCTTCTGTGCCCCGCGCAACTCGCGCAGCACCGTACCCGTGCTTCCCATACGCCCCCCAGCGTCCGGCGGTTGCCCCGCATCATGGCACGCTTCTGTTTCCGGGCATACCGCGCCGAACGGCACGGGCGTCCGCGTCCGTGCGGACCGGGGTCCCACCCGGTCCGGTCACGGGCGTCCGAACCGGACCACTCAAGGGTCAGCGTTCTTCGGTGAGTTGGGTGTCCAGGTCGTCGAAGAGCAGGTCGTCGTGGTCGATCTGGCGCGTCCGGTACGCGGATCGGGCCACGAGGTGGGCCGCCACCGGGCCGGTCATCATCTGGAAGAAGAGGATGAGGGCGAGGGTCGCGAGATCCATGCCGCTGCGCAGCCGCATCGCCACCCCGATGAGCACCAGCAGGATGCCGAGGGTCTGCGGCTTGGTCGCCGCGTGGCTGCGGGAGAGGACGTCGGGCAGCCGGAGCATGCCGAAGGTGCCGAGCAGGCAGGTGGCGGCGCCGAGCAGGACGGCGACGGCGCCGGCGGTGTCGACGACGGTGAGCCAGGTGGTCATGGTCCGGTCTCCTTCGTGCCGGAGGGACGGTCCGGCTTCGTGCCGGAGGGGCGGCCCGCCCCGTGGTGCGGGCGCGGCCGGTCGCGCACCGCGATGAAGCGGGCGATGCCGACGGAGCCGGTGAAGCCGAGGAACGCCAGCACCAGCATGATCGGGAAGTAGAAGGTGTCGCGGACCAGTGCCGCGCGGGCTCCGAGACCGGCGATGATCAGGGCCGCGCACACGTCGAGGGAGAGCGCGCGGTCGAGCATCGAGGGCCCGCGCCAGATGCGCGCGAGCAGCAGCAGTCCGGCGACGACGATCATCGCCACCGCCACGTACAGCAGCCAGCGGTCGACGTTCTCGGTCGCGCTCATGCGGGGGTGCTCCCGGTCTGCGGGTGGGGTGGTTCCGGCGGCGGCTGGGCGACCCGGGCGATCTCGTCCCGGGTGCCGAAGGCCCGTACGGTCAGGGCCTCCATCCGCCACACCGAACGGCGGGCCGCTTCGAGTTCGGCGGTCAGGTCGGCGTCGAGCACGTGCAGGAAGACGGTGGCGGTGGAACGGCGTACCTCGACGATGGCACCGCCCGGCACGTTGGAGACGGCGACGGCGGTGGCGGTGAGCATCAGGTCGCTGCGGCAGCGCAGCGGTACCGCGATGACGGCGGCCCGGTGCGGTCTGCCGGCGAGGATCTGCCCGGTCACCTTCAGACCGGAGGTGACCATGTCGTACAGCAGATAGCCGGCGAGCCGCAGGATGCCCCAGGGGTGCAGGCGCAGCCCGAGATCGACCCTGGGCAGCGGGAAGGCCAGGCAGACGACGACCGCGACGACCACTCCGATGAGGACGTTCGCCCAGGTCAGGGTGGACCAGAGCATCACCCAGATCACGGTGAGCCAGGCGATGAGCGGCAGATCGATCACGCGGCGACCGCTCCTGCCCAGGGTGAAGCTGAGCGGCGGCATCGTGGGACCGAGGGGGAATCGGCGGCTCACCGGTCGAGCACCTCGTCGATGTAGGGGGCGCGGCGCAGGAGTTCGGTGGCCGTCCGGTCGGTGTAGGTGGTCAGCGGCCCGGCGAACACGGTGAAGGCGAGGCTGATGAGGACTCCGGCGGCGGTGGCCGCGACCATGGTGCGGGGCAGCCGGCTCGTGGTGGTGATGGCGCGGCCGTGCAGGGTGGCGGCGAACGCGCGCCCGGCCGGTCCGGGCAGGTGGCTCACCGGTTCGTCGCCCGTGCCGGGCATGCGGTCCGGTCCCTCGTCGGCGTCGGCGGCATCGTCGTCCTCGTCGGAGTCGGCCTCCAGGACGGTGCCGTCGAGCGCCTGTCCGGGCGGGGCGTCGCGCCAGAAGGCGAGGTTCCAGACCTTGGCCATGACGTACAGCGTCAGCAGGCTGGTCGCGGTGGAGCCGGCCACCAGGAGCCAGGCCCAGACGCTGCCGTCGGCCACACCGGCGCGCATCAGGCCGAGTTTGCCGATGAAGCCGGAGAACGGCGGGATGCCCGCCATGTTGAGGGCCGGTACGAGGTAGAGCACGGCGAGCAGCGGGGCGGCGCGGGCGAGGCCGCCGGTCCGGGTGAGTTCGGTGGTGCCGCCCCGGCGTTCCACCAGCCCGGCGACGAGGAAGAGCGTGGTCTGCACGGTGATGTGGTGGGTGACGTAGACGATCGCGCCGCCGTACGACTGGCGGGTGGCGAGGCCGATGCCGAAGATCATGTAACCGATGTGGCTGATCAGGGTGAAGGAGAACAGCCGCTTGAGGTCGGTCTGGGCGACGGCGCCGAGGATGCCGACGAGCATCGAGGCGAGGGCGACGGCCATCAGCAGGTCGCCGACGCGGTTGCCGGGGAAGAGCAGGGTCTCGGTCCGCAGCATGCTGTAGACGCCGACCTTGGTGAGGAGTCCCGCGAAGACGGCGGTGACGGGCGCGGGAGCGGTGGGGTAGGAGTCCGGGAGCCAGGCGCCGAGTGGGAAGACGGCGGCCTTGATGGCGAAGACCGTCAGCAGCATGGCCTGGATCAGCGTCTGCACCCCGAGCGGGAGTCCGGGCAGCCGCTGGGCGAGCTGGGCGAGGTTGGCGGTGCCGGCCGCCGCGTAGGTCATGGCGATGGCGGTGAGGAAGAGCATCGAGGAGAAGAGCGAGATGATCACGTACGTGGAGCCGGCCCGCACGCGCGGTCCGGTGCCGCCGAGGGTGAGCAGAACGAAGCTGGCGACCAGCATGATCTCGAAGCCGACGTAGAGGTTGACGAGGTCTCCG
Source organism: Streptomyces sp. NBC_00102 (assembly GCF_026343115.1). Taxonomy (GTDB): domain Bacteria; phylum Actinomycetota; class Actinomycetes; order Streptomycetales; family Streptomycetaceae; genus Streptomyces. The sequence continues at coordinate 5,868,636 of NZ_JAPEMC010000001.1, read as the reverse complement.
GCGAGGAAGGTGCAGGAGACCCCGGCGACGAGGATGAGGTAGGCGGGGTGGAAGACGGCGACGGGGGTCTCCTCGTCGCGGTCGGCCATGCCCTGCCCGAGGGAGTAGACGAGCACGCAGAGGGTGACGGCCGAGGAGACGGTCAGCATCAGGGCGGAGAGCCGGTCGGCGACCAGGGTGATGCCGAGCGGCGGGGCGAAGTCCCCGAGGTGGACGGAGAGCGGGCCTTCGGACTGGGTGGCGGCCATGAGTCCGGCGGAGAGCCCGAGGACGACCGTGAGCACGGCGACGCTGATGAAGCGCTGGAAGCGCTTGAGGCGGGTGCCGAAGGCGAGGCTGAGGCCGGTGGCGCTGAGCGGCAGCAGCACCGGCAGCGGGACGAGGGCGTTCATCCGGCGTCTCCTGGTTGGTCGTCTCCCGGGCGGGGGCGGTGCGAGGGGGCGTCCGGAGAAGAGCGGACACCGGCGGCTGCGGCGTAGTCCTCCGGGTCGGCGCCGAGTACGTCGTGCCAGAGGTCACCGGTCGCGTCCCGGCCCCGGGCCTGGAGGGCGCGGTCGGCGCGCAGCCGGTGGCGCAGGCGTCGGCGTTCGTCCAGGTAGCGGGCGCGCTCCTCGCCGGTGGGGGCGTCCCCCGTCTTGTACTCCTCGATGAGCTGCGCGCGTTCGCCCCGTACCTCGGCGCGCAGCGCGATGCGCCGGTCCTCCAGGTCGTCGTGGACCTCGTCGGTGCCGGTCAGCTGGTGGCTGCGGTAGGCCATGGCGAGCAGGAACGCGGTGGTGGCGAGGGTGATGACGATCGCGGTGAGGGCGATGGCCTGCGGCAGCGGGTCGGTGACCTCGCGCAGCGGTACGCCGTAGAGCAGGGGCGCGGCGCCCGCCGAGCCGGTGCCGGCCAGGACGAGGAGGTTGATGCCGTTCCCGACGATCACCGCGCCCAGCAGGATGCGGGTCAACGGCCGGGTGAGCATGAGGATGCCGCCGACCGCGCAGAGCACGACGGCCGTGGCGAGGAGGCAGGCGCTGACGGTCATCGGGTGCCGCCTCCCGCCTCGGCCGGGCCCTGGTGCCGCAGGGCGGCGGCCCGTTCGATCTGCCGGTCGATCTTCGCGCCCAGCGCGCGGACGATGTCGAGGACGACGCCGAGGACCAGCAGGTAGACCCCGCAGTCGAAGAGGACCGAGGTGCCGAGGTGGTAGTCGCCGAGGACCGGCAGGTGCCCGTGGTAGGTCCAGGCGTGCAGCACCGTGCCGTCGACGAGGCCGAGCAGGGCGATACCGGTGGAGAGGAACAGGCCCATTCCGGTGATGAGTCCGGGGGGCAGCGGCGCCGCCTCCGCGAGTTCGAACCGGCCGCCCGCGAGGTAGCGGGTGATGAGGGCGACGGAGCCGACCATCCCGGCGACGAAGCCGCCGCCCGGCATGTTCTCCGCGCAGAAGAGCAGGTACACGGAGAGCACCAGGACGGGGTGGAACAGCAGCCGGGCCACCACTTCGAGGACGAGGGAGCGGTGTTCGGGGGCGAGGGTGGAGGTGGCGGCGAGCCAGTCGCGTTCGGGGGCGCCCTCGTCGCCCTGCGGGAGCCCGGTGAGCGCGTCGCGGTCTCGGGAGAGGGCCCAGGCGGTACGGGGCGCCGGGGCCGCGGTGGTGAGTGCGGGGAAGCCGGCGGGGACGGCGGGCGCGGTGGGGCCGGGGGGCCGCTCCTCGCCGGAGGCGGGCTGCTGTTCACTCCTGCGGTGCAGGTAGATGAGGCTGGTCACGCCCACCGCCGCGGCGGCCAGCACCGCCGACTCGCCCATGGTGTCCCAGGCCCGCAGGTCCACCAGGATGGTGGCGACGACGTCCTTGAGGCCGTGGCTCGCGGCCTCCTCCACCATCGCGGCACCGGCCGGGCGGGCGGTGCGCGCGGCGGCGGAGACCCAGACGGCGACCCCGAACGTGGCGGCCGCCGCGAGGGCGACGGGGACGCGCACGGCCCGGCGCCAGGAGGTGACGGTCTCCTGGAAGTGGACCGGCATCCGCCGCAGCACCAGCACGAACACGATCATCGAGACCGTCTCGACGCAGAACTGGGTCAGCGCGAGGTCGGGGGCGCCCTGGATGACGAAGAGCAGCGCGGTGCCGTAGCCGGTGAGCCCGGCCAGCACGACGGCCTTCATCCGGCGGCTCACGGTGAGGCAGAGCAGGGCCGCGGCGCTGGTGAGCACGGCGAGCGCGCCCTGGAGGGGTGAGTCCCAGAGACGCGGGGCGACCGCGTCGTCCCAGGGGCGGTCGGTGACGAGGACCGCGAGCTGTCCGGCGATCAGCACGAGCAGGGTGGTGGCGAGGTAGACGGAGAGCGAACCGCGTTGCACCAGGCCGGTGATCTGGAGGGCGAGGCGTTCCAGGCCGAGCAGGAGGTGGCCGAAGACGCTGTCGGCGGTGGGCCAGGCGATGCGCCGGGCGAGCGTACGGACGGGGGCGCGGGCGGCGAAGAGCAGGGCGCCGCCCGCCCAGGCGACGGCCGAGAGCAGCAGCGCGGTGCCGAAGCCGTGCCAGAGGGCGAGGTGGTAGGGGTAGGCGGTGGCGGGGAACTCGTCGGCGTACCGGCTGAACAGGTGCTCGGTCCAGCCGACCCCGGGGCCGAGCACGAGTCCGGCGAGGGCGAGCACGGCGGGCGGGGCGAGGAAGGCGGCGGAGACCCGGTGGACGGGGGTGTCCGCGACGCCGGGCTTGCGCAGGAAGGCGCCCCAGACGAACCGGAGGGTGTACGCGGTGGTGAGCGCGGAGCCCGCGACGGTGGCCGCGAGGGTCCACAGGTCGGCGGTGTCGCCGTGCAGGAGTGCCTCGAACGCGGCTTCCTTGGAGGCGAATCCGAGCATCGGGGGGATCGCGGCCATGGACGCGGCGGCGAGTACGCCGACGGCGCACACGAGCGGAGTTGAGCGTCCGACGCCGGAGAGACGGCGCAGGTCGCGGGTGCCGGTGGCGTGGTCGACGATGCCGATGACGAGGAAGAGCGGGGCCTTGAACAGGGCGTGCGCCAGGATCATGGCGACGGCGGCGAGCGCGGCGTCCCGGTTGCCGTCCCCGGCCAGCAGGATGAGGAAGCCGAGTTGGCTGACGGTGCCGTAGGCGAGGACGAGTTTGAGGTCGTGCAGCCGCAGGGCGCGCCAGCCGCCGAGCAGCATGGTGGCGGCGCCGAGGACGAGTACGACGGGGCGCCACAGCGGTACCTCGTCGAAGGCGGGGGCGAGCCGGGCCACCAGGTAGACGCCGGCCTTCACCATCGCGGCGGCGTGCAGATAGGCGCTGACCGGAGACGGTGCGGCCATGGCGTTGGGCAGCCAGAGGGAGAACGGCCAGATCGCGGACTTCGACAACGCGCCCGTCAGGACGAGGGCCACGGCGACCTGGACGGCGACGGACGCGGTGGGCGGGTGGTCGACGATCTCAGAGATCCGGTAGGTGCCCGCGGCCTGACCGATGATCAGGAAACCGACCAGCATGGCCAGTCCGCCGGAGGTGGTGACGGTGAGCGCCTGGAGCGCCGATCGGCGGCTCTGCTTCTTCTCGCTGGTGTGCCCGATCAGCAGGTAGGAGAAGACGGTGGTCAGCTCCCAGAAGACGTAGAGCGTGATCAGGTCGTCGGCGAGGACGAGCGCGAGCATCGCACCGGCGAAGGCCAGCAGGTTCCCGGCGAACCGGGCCAGTTGGGGGGTGTCGTCGGCGAAGTACGAGGCGCAGTAGAGCAGTACGAGGGTGCCGACTCCCGCGGCGAGCAGCACCATCAGTTCGCCGAGGGCGTCCAGGCGCAGGTCGACGGAGACGTCGTACGCCGGGATCCAGTCCCAGGACCAGGTGTCGGCCCGCCCGTCGGCGGCGCTCGACCACATCGTGAAGGCCCAGACCGTGGTGGCCGCGGGCGGAAGTGCGAGCACGGTGAACGCACGTCTGCCCAGCCGGTGCACCAGGGGACCGGCGCAGGCCGCCAGCGCGAAGTGGCAGGCGATGAGCGCGATCACAGCGGGGTGTCCGGAGAATGTGGCACTGAGTACAGATATATCCCCCGGCGGTGTTCACCCGTCCGGCACGCCGCACGGAGCGCGGCGGCACTCCATGACCACCCGGGCGGTCCCGGGACGCGCCCCTGGGGCCCCCTGTCGGTGTGAGGGATATGTGGGACCGGTGTTGTTCGCGTGAGCCCACTTTCTCTTCATTTTTTCACTGTGCCTAGTATCTATGTGTCGAAGTTCTCAACGGAATTGACTGGTCGTGAGACCGTCACCCACGTCAAGGAGCATGCCCTGCGCACGCGCGCGTCTCGGCGCACCGACTCGACCCCCATGTCGCTGCGGACAGCCCTGCTCATCCTGGCCATCGTCCCCGGCGTCGCCCTCGCGGCCCTCTGGGCGGTCACCAGCGGACAGACCCTGCTCGACTTCCAGCGGCAGGCGGCCCAGGGGCAGTTGGCCCAGAAGGCCGGCCAGCCGTCCAACATCGTGTACTACAACCTGCAGGAGGAACGGCGGCTCAGCGCGGAGGCGCTGGCCGATCCCGATGCTTCGAAGGAGGCCCTCCAACGCCAGAGGAAGCTCACCGACAAGGCGATCGCGACCTTCCAGTCGGTCTCCGACATCTCCGCCGACAGCGCTCCGGCCACGGTGCGCGAGGCCGTCGGCAAGGCCCGTGAGTCGATCAACCAGCTCCCCGCGCAACGGACGTTGGTCGACCAGGGCGACGACGAACAGCAGGCGGTGGTCTACGGCTACTACACCGACCTCATCGAAGTCGACCTCCAGCTGTTCTCCGCCCTCAGTCAGGTGGACAACGGCGAGGTGACCACCGCGTCCGCGCCGCTGGTCGACCTCTTCTGGGTCAAGGAGATGGCGTCCCGCTCGGACGCGCTGCTGGCCCGCGGCTGGCCCGACGGCAAGCTCAGCACCGCGGACCTCGCGCAGCTGCGCGAGGAGATCACCGGCCAGTCCTTCCAGTACTCCACGAAGGTGCTCCCCAACCTCCCCGCCGACGAGCGGGCGATGTGGAACAAGATGGCCGACGGCGAGGCCTGGAAGACGAAGACGAAGCTGGAGGCGCAGATCCTCGCGCCCCGCGACGCCGACTCCAAGGGGTACGTCAGGATCGTCGCCTCCGAGAAGTCCTGGCGCTCCACGATGGACCAGGTCACGCCCCAGCTGGTGGCCCTGCTCGAACACCGCACCTCTCTGGTGGTCTCGATCGGCAAGGACAGCATCGTGTCCCTGCTGGTCAAGATGGTGATCACCACGGTGGTCGGCCTGCTCGCCGTGATCGCGGTCATCCTCACCACCTGGCGCCTCACGCGTAACCTGCGCCGCCGCATCAAGCGTCTCCAGGACCACGCGGAGGAACTGGAACGCACCCTTCCGGACGTCGTCGAACGGCTCGGCCAGGGCGAGAAGATCGATGTCGAGGCCGAGGCCCGCGCCATCGAGTCCGACCGTGAGGACAAGTCCGGCGACGAGCTCACCCGGCTCGGCGCCGCGCTCAACCTCGCCCGCACCAGTGCGCTCGCCGCCGCCGTCAGACAGGCCGACCAGCACCGCGGGTTCGAGCGCCTCCTCCAGCGCATCGCCCGCCGCACCCAGCAGCTCATCGGCCAGCAGCTCAAGAAGCTGGACGAGCTGGAGCGCAAGCACGAGGACCCCGAGGTGCTCGACGGCCTCTTCGACCTGGACCACCTCACCGCGCGTCTGCGCCGGTACGAGGAGAACCTGGTCATCCTGGCCGGCGGCGCCCCGCACCGGCGCTGGCGCAAGCCCGTCCCGCTGCTGGACGTCATGCGCTCCGCCCAGGGCGAGGTGCAGGACTACCAGCGGGTGGTCCTCGACCTCGACGGAACACCCTGGCTCTCCGAGCGGGCCGTCGGCCCGGTCTCGCACGTACTGGCCGAACTGATCGAGAACGCGCTGGCGTTCTCCCGGCCGCCGAGCCCGGTGGAGGTGCGCGCCGCCAAGGTGAGCCGTGGCCTGGCCATCGAGGTCGAGGACCGCGGGCTCGGCATGGAGGAGCACCAACTGGCGGAAGCCAACGAGCTGATGACCCGGCCGCCCCGGATGGACGTGCTCGCCCACTCCGAGGACATCCGGCTCGGTCTCCACGTGATCTCCCGCCTCGCCCACCAGCACGGTCTGCGCGTGGAGTTCCGTTCGTCGGCGTTCGGCGGCACCCGTGTCGTCGTGCTCGTGCCCGACGAGCTCACGGTCGCCCACCCGACCGGGCGCTCGGTGTCCGCCGTGCCCGCCGCCGCGGTCCCCGCCCCGGAACCCGTGCGCGAGGAGGTCCCCGCCTCCACCGGCGCGCTCCCGTCCCGGGTCCAGGGCCGGGCGATGGCCGGGGTCACCGCACTGGTCGACCACGCCGCCGCCCGCTCCCAGCGGTCCGAGCCGTCCGCCCTGTCCGAGGAGCGGCCCCCCGCCGCCGCGGACACGGACCGGCCGGTCCAGTCCGGTACCTACACGGTCCCGGAGACCCCGTACTCCGGCCCCTCGGAGCCGTACGGCCAGGAGCGGTACCCCGACACCTCCTACGCCCCCGCGCAGGAGTCGTACGGCACCGCCGAGGACTCCTACGGTCCCGGCGCCCCGTCGTACGGATCACCTCCGGACCCCTACGCGCCGGAGGACCAGGGGTACGCCCCGGCGGAGCAGCCGTACATGACGGCGGCCGGACAGTACCCGGTGCCGGACCTCGGCTTCCCGGAACAGGACGCGCCGGCCGGCGCGTACCCGGCGCCGGAGTCCGACTTCCCGGACGCGTCGTTCGCGGAGCCGTCGTTCGCGGAGCCGTCGTACCAGGAGCCGTACCAGGAGCAGCCGTACACCGGCACCGGCGGTTTCCCGGGGCCGGAGACGTCGCCGTACGGGCACCACACGCACGGCGGAGAGCGGCAGCCCGAGGTCTCCGGCCATCCCGCGCTCCCGCCCGGCGGGGACGCCCAGGCCCCCGGTTCGGAGCCCCCGCTCCCCCGCCGGGTCCGCCAGGCCAGCCTGGTCGACGAGCTGCGGGTCGATCCCGCGGCCGGCCGTCCGGCAGCCGCCCCCAGGACCCCGAGCTGGGACGAGAACCCCCTGCTCAGGCCCGCTCCCCGGCGTGCCGGTGCTGCCATCGGCGCATTCCAGCGGCGGTCGCGCGAGGCGCGTTCGGCCGACGGGGCGCCCGCGCAGCCCACCACTCCCCCATCGCCCCTCAATCCGAGAGAAGAACGGTCATGACACGCACAACGGCCACGCTTCAGGATCTCGACTGGTTGCTCGACGGCTTGGTGGACTCGGTGGCCGAGACCGTCAACGCCGTACTGCTGTCCGACGACGGACTGGTCGTGAGCCACTCCCGGACCATCGACCGGTCCGACGCCGAGCGGCTCGCCGCGATCTGCACCGGCCAGCAGAGCCTCGCCCGGGGCGTGGGCCAGCTCTTCCGGGGCGGCACGGTGCACCAGGTCATCGTGGAACTGGCCGACCTCTGGCTTTTCATCATCACCGCGGGTCAGGGCACCCACCTCGCCGTCGTCGCCTCCCAGGAGGTGGACGCCGAGGTGATGTCGCTCGCCATGCACAACCTGGTCCAGCAGGTCGGCCAGAAGCTCACCGCCCCCGTGCGCGGCGAGTTCGACGCCTTCGGCACCGGGGACGGGCAGCGGGTGTGACGCCCTACTGGGACGACGACGAGACCGACGCCTATGAGGACGACGGTGCGGGCACCATGGTGCGCCCGTACACGATCACCCGGGGACGGACCGCTCCCGAGCGGGACGACTTCACCCTCATCACCGTGCTGACGACCGTGCACGACATGCGCGACGAGCACGGTGCACCGCTGCGGCCGGGCCGGCTCCAGCCGGAACACCGCATGATCCTCGACCGCTGCACGCACCCCGCGGCGGTCGCGGAGGTGTCCGCCGATCTCGACCTGCCGATCTCGGTGACCAAGATCCTGCTGGCGGATCTGGTCTCCCAGGGCCTGCTGCTGGCCCGCGCCCCGCTGTCGGTGGCGCGGGCTTCCGGCGGGGCCCACATGGGCCTGCTGGCCGCCGTACGTGACGGACTCCGGAGACTCTGAGCAAGATGACAACGCCCCAAACGGCGCCCAGCGCCGTCAAGATACTCATCGCCGGTGGCTTCGGCGTCGGAAAGACCACCCTGGTGGGCGCGGTCAGCGAGGTCGCGCCGCTGCGCACCGAGGAATTCCTGACCAAGGCCAGCATCGGCGTGGACGACCTGGCCGGTGTCGGCCAGAAGAGCACCACGACGGTCGCGCTGGACTTCGGCCGCATCACGGTCAGCCCGGAGCTGGTGGTCTACCTGTTCGGCACGCCCGGACAGGAGCGCTTCTGGTTCATGTGGAACGACCTGGTCAACGGGGCGCTCGGCGGTGTCGTCATCGCGGACACCCGCCGGCTGGACACCAGCTTCGCCTCGATCGACTTCTTCGAGAGCCGGGACATCCCCTTCGTGGTGGCGATCAACTGCTTCCACGGGCACAACACCCGCAGCGCCGCGGAGATCCGTGCGGCGCTCGACCTGGACCCGCACGTCCCGCTCCTCGTCGGCGACGTGCGCGAGCGGTCCTTCGGCCGCGACGTGCTGCTGGCGCTGGTCGACCATCTGATGGCCCTGCCGGCCGCGGTCGGCTGACCGCCACGCCGCCCCTGCCCTCCCCGCACTCATCGACCTCCCGGGAAAGAGAACAGACATGGCAACACCCCTGCGCGTACTGATCCACGGCGGCGGGATCGGCGGCCTCACCCTGGCCACCGCGCTCGCCCGGAGCGGTCACACCGTCCGGGTCGCCGAACTGCGCGACGGCGTCGAGGCTCTCGGCGTCGGCATCATCCAGCCGTCCAACGCCCTCCACGTGATGCGGGAGATCGGGGCCCTGGACGCCTGCCTCGAAGCCGGCTTCGAGTGGGAGATCCTCACCATCTGCGACCCGACCGGCGCCCCGCTGGCCAAGATCCCGCAGCCGCGCATGGACGACGCTCCCTCGAACAACGGCATACCCCGGCCCGAGCTGGCCCGGATCCTCGCCGAGGCGGCGACGGCCGCCGGCGCGACGGTGTCCTACGGCACGACGATCACCGAGCTGTCCGACGACGGCGCCGGGGTCGACGTGACCCTGTCGGACGGTTCGTCCGCCCGCTGGGACCTGGTCGTCGGCTTCGACGGCATCGGCTCGCCGCTGCGTGGCCGCCTGTACGGCGACACGTACTCCCCCGAGTACACCGGCTTCGCCAACTGGCGGGTCACCGTGCCGCGCCTGCCCGAGGTCCAGGGCGTCGTGATGAGCGCGGGCAACGAGGCCGCCAAGGCGCTGCTCACCCCGATCACCGACGAGCTGATGTACCTGGGCGCCGTCTTCGGCGAGGAGCCGGACTTCCGGCCGGACCCGGAGCGCGCGCACGAGCAGCTGGCGGAGCGGCTCACCGCCTTCGGCGGGCCGGTGGCGGAGGCGCTGAAGCACGTCACCGACCCGGCGGCCGTGGTGTACTCCCGCATCTCCCAGGTGACCGTCGAGGAGCCCTGGCACGTCGGCCGGGTCGTGCTCGCCGGTGACGCCGCGCACGCCTCCGCGCCGCAGCTGGCGCAGGGCGCGGCGATGGCCGTGGAGGACGCCCTGGTGCTGGCGCGGTCGCTCGACGCCGAGGCCGACGTCCCGGCGGCGCTCGCCGCGTGGGAGGCACGTCGCCGGCCCCGCGCGATGTTCGTGCAGAGCCTGTCGCGTGCGGTCCTCAAGCAGGAGACCGGCAACCCGACGACGCCCGAGGAGGACGAGCTCCTGAAGATCGGCATCCCGGGCGCCGCCCACGTGCTCGTCAAGCCGTACTGATCGCACCCGGTGGGCCGAGGTCCAACCGGCGGTGCCCGACGGGGCCCGGACGTCCGCACGGATGTCCGGGCCCCGTCCCGCGTCCGGGCCCTTTCGGACCGGGAGACCGCCGTCCACCCGGCCACGGAGGGTGGGACGCCATCACCTCATGGCGCGTAGAGTGACTGTCCTCACAGCCATGGGGCGGGCGGTTCGTGAGACCGTGGGTGCGAAAGTCCTTTTCATGCCGGTTGGTCGGCCCCGTGTACGGACGCCCCGATCCATGGCCTGGTATACGGAAGCATCCTGACGTGGACGTCCGCAGCACGACGGCCCCTCCGTCGCGGGACGGCTTCCGCACAAGGAATCACGCGACCCGAACGGAATCCGTCTTGCCGCCCGTCGACCCCGCATCCGCCTCCTGGCGCATCGAGCTGCCGCACACGACGGCGGCCGTACCGATCGCCCGCGCCCTCATCCGTTCGGCACTCACCGACATCGAGGCGCCCACGGACAGTGACACCGCCGAGCTGCTCACCGCCGAGCTGGTGACGAACGCCGTCGAGCACACCGACGGCCAGGAGCCCATCGAGCTGGTCGTGGAGCTGCTGCCGACCGGCTGTCAAGTGGAGGTCCACGACCGTGACCCCGAGCCGCCGGGCGGACTGACCGCACCCGGCCCGGACACCATGCCGGACCCGTGGCAGGAGTACGGGCGCGGTCTGCTGCTGATCCGCACGCTCAGCTCCGCCTGCGGCCACCGCACCACTGAGCACGGCAAGGCGGTCTGGTTCACGCTGCCGGTGGTGCCTGCCCAGGCGGGTCCGACTCCTCGGAGCTGACCAGGCGCGAGCGGCTGCGGCTGTAGAAGGAGTACAGGAGGGAGCCCGCGACCAGGAAGGCCGCGAACTCGGCCCAGGCCTCCCAGCCGGTCCCGTACATCAGGTACACGCAGAACGCGACGCCCAGGATCGGGCTGGCCGGATAGAGCGGCACCCGGAAGGAGCGCCTCAGCGCGGGGTTGCGGCGGCGCAGCTGGATGACGGCGAGGTTGACGACGGCCATCGCGCCCAGGGTCCCGATGGTCGTCAGGTTGACCACCGCGTCGAGCGACGAGAAGGCGGCCGGGACCGCGAAGACCGCGGCGACGATCCAGGTGTTGGCGACCGGGGTGTGCGTCTTCGGGGAGACCCGTTCGAAGATCCTCGGCACCAGTCCGTCCCGGGCCATCGACATGAGGATGCGGGTCTGCCCGTACATCACGGCCAGCACCACGGAGGCGATGGCGACGACCGCGCCGAACGCGACGATGCCGCCGCCCACGGTGGAGTCGGTCACCTCGTTGACGATCGCCGACAGCGCGGCGGGCGTGTTCGCGACCTCGTCCGGGCCCAGCGCCCCGATGGCGGCGACGGCGACCGCGCAGTAGAGCAGCGTGACCAGACCGAGGCAGATCATGATCGCGACGGGGATGTTCCGCCGGGGGTTCTTGACCTCTTCGCCCGCGGTGGTGATCGCGTCGAAGCCGATGTACGAGAAGAAGGCCAGCGAGGCCCCGGAGGTGATCCCGGAGATGCCGCTGCCCGCGAAGGGCGTCAGGTTGTCGTGGCGGAACGCGGTGAAGGCGATGGCGCAGAACGCGATCAGGATGCCGATCTTCAGCACCACCATCGCGGCGGTCGCGCTCGCGCTCTCCCGGACCCCGCGCACCAGGAGTGCCGCGGCCATGGCGATGACCAGCACGGCCGGGAGGTTGACCACTCCGCCGTCGGCGGGGCCGCCGGAGAGCGCTTCGGGCAGCTGCACCCCGAAGAGGCTGTGCAGCAGTTCGTTGACGTACTGGCTCCAGCCCACCGCGACCGCGGAGACCGAGACGCCGTACTCCAGCAGCAGGCAGCCGCCGACGAGGAACGCGGTGCGCTCGCCGAAGGTGGCGTAGGCGAAGGAGTAGGAGCTGCCGGAGACGGGGATCGCACCGCCCAGCTCGGCGAAGGAGAACGCCGTGAAGATACAGGTGATCGCCGCCAGGACGAAGGAGATCACCACCGCGGGACCCGCCTCCGAGACGCTGTCCGACAGCCCGACGAAGATGCCGGTACCGACGACCGCGCCGACACCGAAGCAGACGAGCTGGAACAGGCCCATGGTGCGCTTGAGGCCGTGGCCCTCCAGGTCCGCACCGGATTCGGCGACCAGCTGTTCGGGGCTCTTGCGGCGCGGGCCGGAGCTGGGTGGGCCCGGCCGGATCGTGCGCTGCGCACTCATGCGGCGTTTCTCTTCTCTTGTGGCGCGGTGGGGGGACCAGGCCCGGCGTGCCGTGGGGGGCGGTGCCGTACATGGCAATGGGGCCCGAGCCTGCAAGCTCGGACCCCAACGAGACAGACCATGGTAGCCGCCGACGCGCATGTTCACCCAATTGCACGCATCGGCATGCAGAAGGGACGAGGACGCGGAAACCAGCCGCGTCCGTCGTGCCCGGCCGTACGGCTCAGGCGCCGGCGAGCATGGCGACGAGGACCGCCTTGATGGTGTGCATCCGGTTCTCGGCCTCGTCGAAGACCACCGAGTGGGAGGACTCGAAGACCTCGTCGGTGACCTCCAGCTCGGTGAGCCCGTGCACGGCGTGGATGTCCCGGCCGACCGCGGTGCCGAGGTCGTGGAAGGCGGGCAGGCAGTGCAGGAACTTCACCCCGGGGTTCCCGGTGGCGCGCAGCACGTCCATGGTCACGGAGTACGGGGCGAGCGCGGCGATGCGCTCGGTCCAGACCTCCTTGGGCTCGCCCATGGAGACCCAGACGTCGGTGGCGACGAAGTCGCTGCCGGCCACGCCCTCGGCGACGTCCTCGGTGAGGGTGATCTTCGCGCCGCTGCCGGCGGCCAGTTCCCGGGCCTTCGCCACGACGTCCGCGTTCGGCCAGTACGCCTCGGGGGCCACGATCCGCACGTCGAGGCCGAGGAGCGCGCCGGTGATCAGGTAGGAGTTGCCCATGTTGAACCGGGCGTCGCCGAGGTAGGCGAAGGCGAAGCCGTCCTCGCGGATGTCCTTGGCGGAGTGCTCGACCATGGTGAGGACGTCGGCCAGCATCTGGGTGGGGTGCCAGTCGTCGGTGAGGCCGTTGAAGACCGGGACGCCCGCGTTGGCGGCGAGCTCCTCGACCGCGTGCTGGCTGTCGCCCCGGTACTCGATCCCGTCGAACATCCGGCCGAGCACCCGGGCCGTGTCCCGTACGGACTCCTTGTGCCCCATCTGGGAGCCGGAGGGGTCCAGGTAGGTGGTGGAGGCGCCCTGGTCGGCGGCGGCGACCTCGAAGGCGCAGCGGGTACGGGTCGACGTCTTCTCGAAGATCAGCGCGATGTTCTTGCCGCGCAGCCGCTGAACCTCACTCCCGGACTTCTTGGCCGCCTTCAGTTCCGCGGCCAGCTCGACCAGCCCGAGGAACTCCTCGGCGGTGAAGTCGAGCTCCTTGAGGAAGTGACGGCCTGCAAGGTCTATGGCCATGGTTCTTGCTCCTGGGTCGGACGAGGATCTTCGGCGTACCGTAACTCTGGAAGTGTATACGAGGCAATGCATTGCTATACAGAGCTCCCGGGGTGCCGGACCACCGCCGTGCACGACCTACACCGCGTCGCGTACGACCGGGCAGCTCATGCAGCGGGGGCCGCCCCTGCCCCGGCCCAGCTCGCTGCCCGGGATCTCCAGCACCTCGATGCCCTGCTTGCGCAGATGGGTGTTGGTGGTGGCGTTGCGCTCGTAGGCGACGACCACCCCGGGCTCGATGGCCAGCACGTTGCAGCCGTCGTCCCACTGCTCGCGCTCGGCCGCGTGGACGTCCTGGGTGGCGGTGAGGACGCGGATCGCGTCCAGGCCGAGGGCGGCGGCGATGGCTCGGTGCATGTGCTCCGGAGGGTGGTCGGTGACCTTGAGTTCGCGGGGCCCGTCCCCCGGCTCGATGGTGTACGAACGCAGCATGCCGAGACCGGCGTACTGGGTGAAGGTGTCGCCGTCGACCATGGTCATCACGGTGTCCAGGTGCATGAACGCCCGCCGCTTCGGCATGTCCAGCGCCACGATCGTGTGCGCGGAACCGGCGTCGAAGAGCCCGCGCGCCAGCATCTCGACCGCCTGCGGGGTGGTGCGTTCGCTCATCCCGACGAGGACCGCGCCCCGGCCGATCACCAGGACGTCCCCGCCCTCGATGGTCGACGGGTAGTCGTGCTGTCCCTGCGACCAGTGGTGGAAGGCGCCCGCCTCGGGGCCGGTGAAGAGCGGGTGGTGGCGGTAGATCGCCTCGAAGTGGACCGTCTCGCGCTGCCGGGCGGGCCAGCGCATGGCGTTGATGGAGACCCCGTCGTAGATCCAGGCGGAGGTGTCCCGGGTGAAGAGGTGGTTGGGCAGCGGGCCGAGCAGGAAGTCGTCCGGCTCCATGACGTGGAAGCGGACCGAGACCGGCTCGGCGTGCCGGTCCAGGAACTCCCGCTTGGTCATCCCGCCCACCAGCGCCTCGGCCAGCTCCGCCGGGGTCAGCTCCTCGAAGGCCGCCCGCAGGTGCTCGGTGGCCAGCGGGCCGTACTCCTTCTCGTCGAAGACCCGGTCCAGCACCAGCCGGCGGGCCACCGGGACGCCCAGGGCCTCCCGGAGCAGGTCTCCGAAGAGGTGGACCTCGACGCCCCGGTCGCGCAGCAGGTCCGCGAAGCCGTCGTGCTCCTGCCGGGCGCGGCGCACCCAGAGCACGTCGTCGAAGAGGAGCGCGTCCTTGTTGCTCGGGGTGAGCCGCTTCAGTTCCAGATCGGGGCGGTGCAGGATGACGCGGCGCAGCCGCCCGGCCTCGGAGTCGACATGGAATCCCATGTCCTCATCCTCACCGGACGGCACCCGCTTCACCCCGCGAACCGGCCCCCGATCGCGGGGCGTGCGTCACAGCCGGGCCGGCCCCGGCTACAGCCGGGGGTCGACCGGCTCCGATTCCAGGGCGAGGACGGCGAAGACCGCCTCGTGGACCCGCCAGAGCGGCTCGCCCCCGGCCAGCCTGTCCAGCGCCTCAAGACCGAGCGCGTACTCCCGCAGCGCCAGCGACCGCTTGTGGCCGAGGAAGCGGGAGCGCAGCCGCTCCAGATTCTCGGGGCGGGTGTACTCGGGGCCGTAGATGATCCGCAGGTACTCCCGGCCGCGCACCTTGACGCCCGGCTGCACGAGCCGGTCCTTGCCGTCCCGGACGAGAGCGCCGAGCGGCTTGACGACCATGCCCTCGCCACCGCTGCCGGTCATCTCCAGCCACCAGTCGACACCCGCGCGGACGGACGCCTCGTCACCGGTGTCGACGGTGAGCCGACGGGTCACCTGGAGCAGGCCGGTCGGGTCGTGCTCGACCAGCCGGTCCAGCCATCCGAGCTGTGCGTCGTGCGGCTCGCCCGCGAGCGAGCGCCCGCGGACCGCGAGGACCTGGAACGGCGCGAGCCGCACCCCGTCCAGCCCCTCGGTGCTCCAGCAGTAGCGCCGGTACGCCTCGGTGAACGCGGCGGCGTCCCCGGCGCGCTCGCGCTGGCGCCCGGCGAGCGGGGCCACGTCGACACCCCGGCCCGCGGCCGCCTCCAGCGCGGCGAGGGCCGGCGGGAGGGCGGCACCGGCGGCGGCGCCCACGGCGGCGTACTGGGAGCGCAGCAGCCCGCCCGCCTTCAGCGACCACGGCAGGAGTTCCGCGTCGAGCAGCACCCAGTCGGTGTCCCACTCCTCCCAGAGCCCCGCGGCGGTGACGGCGGACCTGATCCGGCCGAGGAGCGTCTCGGTGAGCTCCGTGTCGTCGAGGAACGGCCGCCCGGTACGGGTGTAGAGCGCGCCGGTCGGCCCGTCCGTGCCGAAGCGCTCACGGGCGGCACCGGAGTCCCGGCACACCAGGGCGACCGCGCGCGAACCCATGTGCTTCTCCTCGCACACGACCGTGGCCACACCGTCGGCCCGGTACTGCGCGAACGCCTCGGCCGGGTGCTCCAGGTACCCGTCCTCGCGGGAGGTGGCGGTCGGCGCCATGGTCGGCGGGAGGTACGGCAGCAGCCTCGGGTCGACCGCGAACCGGCTCATCACTTCGAGCGCGGCTGCGGCGTTCTCCTCGCGCACCGAGACCCGGCCCAGGTGACGGGTCTCCACGATCCGCCGGCCGTGGACGTCCCCGAGGTCGAGGGGACGGCCCTCCCTGCCTCCCGGCGCCTCGGAGGCCAGCGGCTTGACCGGCTCGTACCAGACCTTCTCGGCGGGTACGTCGACGATCTCGCGCTCCGGCCAGCGCAGCGCGGTCAGCTTGCCGCCGAACACCGCGCCGGTGTCCAGGCAGAGGGTGTTGTTGACCCAGGAGGCCGTGGGGACCGGGGTGTGGCCGTAGACGACCGCCGCGTGGCCCCGGTACTCCTCGGCCCACGGGTAGCGCACGGGCAGGCCGAACTCGTCGGTCTCGCCGGTGGTGTCGCCGTACAGGGCGTGCGAGCGGACCCGGCCGGAAGTGCGGCCGTGGTACTTCTCGGGCAGCCCGGCGTGGCAGACCACCAGGTCGCCGCCGTCCAGGACGTAGTGGCTGACGAGCCCCTCGACGAACTCCGCCACCTGCTTGCGGAACTCGGGGTCGGTCGCGTCCTCCCGCTCCAGCTGCTCGATGGTCTCGGCCAGGCCGTGGCTGTGCTGGACCTTGCGGCCCTTGAGGTAACGGCCCAGCTTGTTCTCGTGGTTGCCGGGCACGCAGAGGGCGTCGCCCGACGCGACCATGGACATCACCCGGCGCAGCACGCCGGGGCTGTCCGGGCCGCGGTCGACCAGGTCGCCCACGAAGACCGCGGTACGCCCCTCGGGGTGGGTGCCGTCCGCGTAACCGAGCTTGGCGAGCAGGGACTCCAGCTCACTGTGGCAGCCGTGGATGTCGCCGATGATGTCGAACGGGCCGGTGAGGTGGCGCAGGTCGTTGTACCGGCGCTCGCGCTCGACGACCGCCCGGTCGGTCTCCTCCTCGGTGTGCAGCACGTGCACCTTGCGGAAGCCCTCGCGCTCCAGGCCGCGCAGCGAACGGCGCAGCTCGCGCCGGTGACGCTGGACGACGTGGCCCGGCATGTCCGCCCGGTCGGGCCGCTTCGCGTTGCGCGCCCGGCAGACCTCCTCGGGCAGGTCGAGCACGACGGCGACCGGCAGCACGTCGTGCTCCCGGGCCAGCCGGACGAGCTGACGCCGGGACTCGGACTGCACGTTGGTGGCGTCCACCACGGTCAGCCGGCCCGCTTCGAGGCGCTTGCCGACGATGTAGTGCAGGAGGTCGAAGGCGTCGCGGCTCGCGCTCTGGTCGTTCTCGTCGTCGGCCACGAGGCCGCGGCAGAAGTCCGAGGAGACGACCTCGGTGGGCTTGAAGTGGCGGCGCGCGAACGTCGACTTGCCGGAACCGGTGGCCCCGATCAGCACGACGAGCGAGAGGTCGGGCACGGGCAGGGTCCGGGGCCGGGCTGCCGGCGGGGCGGTACCGGTGGTGGCGGTGGCGGCGGTACCGGCGGTGGAGGCGGTGCTCGGGTTGTTTTCGCCGGTGGTGGTGTCGGGGGTGCTGGTGGTGGTGCTGTGGCCTTCGGTGCCGTTGTCGCCGGTGCTGTGGCCTTCGGTGCTGTTGTCGTCGGTGGTCATGCCGCCTTCGCCTCCTTCTCTCTCTCGTTCGTGTTCGCGTGCGTGCTGGTGCGCTTGTCGCTGCTCGCGCTGTCGCTCTCGGCCAGCGTGAACACCGCCATCTGGGTGGGCGGTCCGACCTCCGGATCGTCCGGACCCACAGGGGTGAAGGCGACCGTGTAGCCGTGCCGGTCCGCCACCGTGACCGCCCATTCGCGGAACTCGGCCCGGGTCCACTCGAACCGGTGGTCGCCGTGGCGGACGTGTCCGGCCGGCAGGGTCTCCCAGCGCACGTTGTACTCGACGTTCGGCGTGGTGACGAGCACCGTCCGGGGCCTCGCCGCGCCGAACACCGCGTACTCCAGGGCGGGCAGCCTCGGCAGGTCCAGGTGCTCCACCACCTCGCTGAGCACCGCCGCGTCGTACCCCCGCAGCCCCTTGTCCGTGTACGTGAGCGCGCCCTGACGCAACTCGACCCGGCGGGACTGCCGTTCGCCCATCCGCTCCAGCTTGAGCCGGCGAGCGGCGATGGTGAGCGCACGCATCGACACGTCGACACCGACGATCTCGGTGAACCGCACGTCCTTCAGCATCGCCTGGACCAACTGCCCCTGGCCGCAGCCGAGGTCGAGCACTCTCGACGCCCCGGCCCCGTGCAGCGCCGAAAGGATCGCCTCGCGCCGGTGCTGCGCGAGCGGCACCGGGCGCTCCGGGGTGTCGGTGGACTCGTCCACCGCGTTGTCCACGCTCTCCACGTCGAGGTCGTCCGACTCGGCGAGGCGGACGAGTTCGAGCGCCTGCTCGGCCTGCCGGGTCAGCCCCCAGCGGCGGGAGAGGTAGCGGCTGGTGATCAGCCGGTGCTCCGGGTGCGCGGCGAGCCAGCCCTCACCGGCCCGCAACAGCTTGTCCACCTCGTCGGGCGCCACCCAGTAGTGTTTGGCGTCGTCGAGTACCGGCAGCAGGACGTAGAGCTGACGCAGCGCGTCGGAGAGTCGCAGCTCCCCTTCCAGCACCAGCCGCACGTAACGGGAGTCGCCCCACTCGGGGAACCGCTCGTCCAGCGGTACGGGCTCCACCCCCACGTGCTCCCAGCCGAGCGGCCCGAACAGCTTCCGTACCAGCTCGGCGCCGCCGCGCGCGGGCAGGGCCGGGATCTCGATCCGCAGCGGCAGGGGTGCGGCCACGCGGCCGGGCAGGGCCCGGCAGTCGCCCCGCAGCGCGGACTTGAAGACGGTCGTCATGGCGACGGACATCAGCGAGGAGGCGGCGTACGGACGGTCGTTGACGTATTGCGCGAGCGCCGCGTCGGGTGCTCCGCCCCGTCCCTTGCCCTTGCCGCGCCGGACCAGCGCCACCGGATCGACCTCCAGCAGCAGCGCGGCCGTGCACCGCTCGGGGGACGCCTCGGGGTAGAAGACGTGCGCCGTGCCGTGCGAGGTGGAGAACGTCTGCGCCTTGTCGGGATGCTTGTGCAGCAGGAAGCCGAGGTCGGTCGCGGGAAGTTCCGGGGTTCCGGTGGTACTGATCGTCATGAACACCCGTCCGAGTATCGTCGGCGGGTTCCCTCCTCACCAGGGATTTTCTCCGCGCCACCCGTGTCCGCCGGGTCCCCGCCCGGCGCGGGCCGTGTCAGCCGCCCGAGGCCCCCGGGTCCGCTCCGGGGCCGGTCCCGGCCCCCGGGTCCGCCTCCGCCCCCGGGTCCAGTGAGCGGCCGAGTGCCGCGATCCGCGACGGGCCGACCCTGCAGCATCCGCCGACCAGCCGTGCCCCGGACCGCGTCCAGGCGCGGACTTGATCCGGGTCGCCGAAGGTGCTCGCGCCCGTCCACCGGCGCCGCCGCGCGTCCCACCGCTCCCCGCTGTTGGGGTAGACGACCACCGGCTTGCCGGTGGTCTCCGCCGCACACCGGACGGCTGCCTCCGCGTCCGCCGGGTCGCAGCAGTTGACCCCGACCGCGATCACCTGGTCGTTCCCCGCGGCCTCGGCGAAGGCCGCCCGCAACGGCTGCCCGGCCCGGGTCAGCCCGCCCGCGACGGTGTACGAGAGCCAGACCGGGATGCCGGTACCCGCGACGGCCCGGAGCAGGGCCCGTGCCTCGTCCATGTCCGGCACCGTCTCCAGCGCCAGCACGTCCGGCCCGGCCGCGGCCAGCGCTTCCACCCGGGGGCGGTGGAACCGCTCCAGCTCCGCGACGGAGAGGCCGTAGCCGCCCCGGTACTCGCTGCCGTCCGCCAGCATCGCCCCGTACGGCCCGACCGAGGCGGCCACCCAGGTCTCGCCTTCGCGGCGGTCGCCCGCGCGGCGGGCCAGTTCCACGCTCCGCGCGAGCAGTTCCGCCGCCCGGAGGGGTCCGATCCCCCGGCGGGCGAACCCCTCGAACGTCGCCTGGTAGCTGGCCGTGATGAGCACCTGCGCGCCCGCCCGCACGTACGCCCCGTGCGCGGCTTCGATCTGCTCGGGCGCGTCCGCCAGCAGCCTCGCCGACCACAGCGCGTCGGACAGCTCGCACCCCTGGGCCTCCAACTGGTTGGAGAGCCCTCCGTCGAGCACCACCGGGCCCTCGGCGAGGACCTCGGCGAGCGGTCTGCGGACGGGGCGCACAGGTACTCCTTCTCCGGCGCGGCGGCTCGGCCCCTCGGTCGGCGGCCGGCCCGGTGGCTCAGGCCAGCTGGGACTGGACCTGCGAGGAGATCAGCTCCAGGTGGTCCAGGTCGTCGAGGTCGAGGACCTGGAGGTAGATCCGCGAGGACCCGACCGCCGCGAACTGCCCGATCTTGTCGACCACTTCGGCCGGCGAGCCAGCGAGGCCGTTCGCCTTCAGCTCCTCCACGTCCCGGCCGATCGCGGCGGCCCGGCGGGCCACCTCCGCGTCGTCCTTGCCGACGCAGACCACGAGGGCGTTGGAATACACCAGGTCGTCGGGGGCGCGTCCTGCCGCCTTGGCCGCCTCCCGTACCCGGCCGAACTGCTTCTCCGTGTCCTCCAGCGAGGCGAACGGGATGTTGAACTCGTCCGCGTACCGCGCGGCCAGCCGCGGGGTACGGACCGCGCCGTGCCCGCCGATCAGCACCGGCACCTTGGCCTGGGCCGGCTTGGGCAGCGCGGGCGAGTCGGTGAGCTGGTAGTAGGTGCCGTCGTAGTCGAAGGTCTTGCCGACCTCGGTGGCCCACAGGCCGGTGATGATGGCGAGCTGCTCCTCCAGGCGCCCGAACTTCTCCTTCGGGAAGGGGATGCCGTACGCCTTGTGCTCCTCCTCGAACCAGCCGGCTCCCAGGCCCAGTTCGACCCGCCCGCCGGACATCTGGTCGACCTGGGCGACCTGGATGGCGAGCACGCCGGGCAGTCGGAAGGTGCCCGCCGTCATGAGTGTGCCGAGGCGGATGCGCTTGGTCTCGCGGGCCAGACCTGCCAGCGTGATCCAGGCGTCGGTCGGGCCCGGCAGGCCGTCACCGGACCCCATGCGCAGGTAGTGGTCGGAGCGGTAGAAGGCGTCGAAGCCGAGGTCTTCCGTGGCCTTGGCGACGGTCAGCAGGGTGTCGTAGCTCGCCCCTTGCTGGGGCTCGGTGAAAATGCGCAGATCCATGCTTCCATCCTGCCTCTTCCCGCCCTGCTCCCCTCGCACGGGCCTGCCCCCGACACACCCCGGACACGGGACGGGCCCCGGACAGGCCGAGCGCCCCGCCACCGGTACTCACTCCCCCAGGAATGTCGTCACACCGCCGTCTGCGGGGCGACGGCACCGTGACGACACTCTCCACACCCCCGCACTAACCCCGCACCGCGCCGTACGGGCCGTCCCGCTCCCTCGCCCGCTCCCGCGCCTGTTCGGTGAGGCGGGCGAGCATGCCCCGCACCCGGTCCATCGATTCGTCGGCGGCGTCTATCGCCTCGATGCACTGCCAGTAGAGGGTGTCCTCGCCGGTGTCGCAGGCGACCCCGACGAGAGCCATGCCGGCCTCGCCGAGCAGCAGCGCCAGAGCGGCGAGGGTCCGCGACACGTCGGCCACCTCCGTGAGGCGGGCCGCCCGCGCCTGTCCGGTCAGGAACACCGGCGCATCCGGTGCGGACCAGTCCCGCCCACCGATCTCACCGAGCCCACGCGCGTCACCGCGTAACTCGGCGGGCCCGGCGGCGGCCAGCCGGTCGCCGATGGCCCGAGCGAGCGCCTGGGCCTGCCACGCCTCGGTCATGATGTCCGCCGCGCCCCGGCTCTCCGCCAGCGCGCGCCGTCCGATCCCGACCAGTCGTTCCGCTTCCATTCGGTCCCCCGTCACTACGAAAACCCGGTCACCTAGTCCATTACCCACAGTGAGGTAGGCGGTACCGAAAGGACAGAGGAATTCGGAAATCTGTGGATACACAGTCGATTGTGGAAAAGCTGATCACTCCGAAGAGTGATGCTCAGGGGCGCCGGGCCGTCCCGGGACCGGAAAACGGGTCTCGTTCCGGTCGATCTTCGCCGACAGCGCCGCCAGCGCATCCACTCCGAGGACCGCACAGAACTGGAGCAGATAGGCCAGGACGTCGGCCACTTCGTCCTCCACCCGGTGCGCCGTCCCCGGGTCGGACATCACCGCCACCGCCTGTTCCGGGGTCATCCACTGGAAGATCTCCAGCAGTTCGGAGGCTTCGACGCTCAAGGCAGCAGCCAGATTCTTGGGGGTGTGGTACTGCCCCCACTCCCTGGACTCGGCGAACGCGACGAGTCGTCGCTGGAGTTGTGTCACATCGAGATCGTTCACCCGGACAGGTCTACCACTGTCGCGCCGTCCGTCCGGGCGGCCAGATCCACCACGGTCGCGCCCTCCGTCCGGGCGGCCAGGGCGGCGCCCGTCTCCCCCACCGTGCCGATCATCCTCAGGTGTCCGTCGGCGCAGATCCCGGCGGCGAGCCGGAGCAGTCCGGCCGCCTGGCGCCCGTCCAGGCCCCGGTCGAACCCGTCGGTCAGCACGGTGAGCGCGCGCATGG
This sequence comes from Streptomyces sp. NBC_00102, assembly GCF_026343115.1. Taxonomy (GTDB): domain Bacteria; phylum Actinomycetota; class Actinomycetes; order Streptomycetales; family Streptomycetaceae; genus Streptomyces. The sequence continues at coordinate 5,846,224 of NZ_JAPEMC010000001.1, read as the reverse complement.
CCCAGGGGATCTCGTCCGGGGTATTCACCTCCAGCACATGGGGGCCCGTCAGCAGCACCAGCGCGAGGGCGAGATAGCGCAGTTCGCCGTCGCCGAGGCGGCCCATCGGGGTGGTGCGCCCGGGGCCGCGCCCCACCAGCGCCTCCACCGTGCCGTCCGCCAGATCCCGTGTGGTCAGCCCGGTCACCGGCCCCGCGCACCCGGCCGCCGCCGTGGCCACCAGCCGGGCGTGCCGCTGCGCGCACTGCGTACGGGTCCTGGCCAGCACCGCGGCGAGGTTGTCGCAGCCGGGGCGCAGGCGGCCCTCCCCGGCCCGGACCGGTCCGCGCATCCCCCGGGGCAGCGGATCGCAGGGGAAGGCGGAGTGCAGGCCCACCACCACCTGCTCGGCGGCGGCGAGTACGCGTAACTGGCCCTCGGTGGTGCCCGCGACCCGCAGCGGCAGCAGCGCCGTGGCCAGCCGGCCGTCCGGGAGGGGAGCCCGGGTCACCGGCACCTGGCCGGCCGTGTGCCAGGCGGCCTGCACGGTGGAGCGGCTCGGGTCGCGCAGCGCGGTGGTGAGCAGGGTCTGCCCGCCCGCCGCGAGCCGCTCGCCCACGATGCGCAGGGACGGCTCGGCCTGGACGGCCACGTCGAGCCGGACCGGTCCGGCCGGGCCGTCGACGGTGCAGCCGATGCGGAACCCGCGTCTGCCCTCGGAATCGGCCACCGCGCGCTCGGGCACGCAGGAGACGGGATCGGGGAACACCTCTTCCAGCGCGTCGCCCGCGCCGAGCCGGGCCAGCGCCTCGTAGGCCCGCAGGGCGGAGGACGCGCCGCTGCCGCTGGGGCCGGTGAGCAGGGTCAACGGCCCCAGGGGAAGGGTTCTGCGCCGGTGCGAGGCGAAGGCGGCGAGCCGCAGTTCGGTGACGACGGGGCGGACGGGCCGGGCCGGTGGGCCGGGTGCGGTACGGGGCGGACAGACGCGGGTCGTACCCGGAGGAGGGGCGGTGGTGGTCATGACCGGACCGTACGCACGGCGCCGGTGGGCGAACCGTTTTGCCCGGACAAGCTTCCTACGATTGAGGGATGCCCGCCGGGGTGACCCCCTCGACCTCCATGCCGATCGGGGCGAGCAGGAAGACGTTCCGGTCCACCCGGTGCATACCGCTGCCGAGCCCGAAGACGACCCCGCTGCTGAAATCGAGGATGCGCTTGGCCACGTCCGTCTCGGCCGCCGTCAGATCGAGCAGGACCGGTACCTGCGCGACGAGGTACTCGGCCACCTCGCGGGCGTCGGAGAAGACCTGGACCCGCAGCACCACCAGTCGGCGCTGCTCCTCGGCGCTGTCCTGCCGGACCGCGCCGTGATCGACACGGGACGGCCACTCGTTGCGGCCCCGCAGCGGTACCACCTGGGCCAGGCCCTCCCACTGTGCGTCAGTGGCGTCGTACCTGTCGTACCTGCTCACAGGGTCACCTCGTCCGTGTGCCGGTCGACGGTCCACCGGCTGCGCTCGCTGTTCATCGGGCAATCCTCTCGTCCTTCACCCGTTCGGCCCACCAGCGACACGGCCGGGAATCCGATCCTCCGGATCGGCCCCGCCACGTGCCGGGTCGGCTCCGGACGAGGCATCAACGTAGCCCGAGACGACTCGGTCGATCCAGTCGCCGTGCCCCGCGCCGTTCCGGGGTGCCGGTCGGGCGGCCCGCGCCCTCGCTCGCGCCCGGAACCGAACACTCCTCCACGGGTTCGTCACAGAGGCGTCACTGGCGGAACACAGCGCTCCATAGCCGCAGTTCATGCCGATACGGTCATGTCTCCACGAACCACGCAGGGAGACACATGTCGCACGAGCAGCCCGGATACGGACAGCAGCCGGGGTACGGACAGCAGCCGGGTCCCGGTCAGCAGCCCGGGTGGGTAGCGCCGCCGGCGCCCAAAAAGGGCAAGGCCGGGAAGATCATCGGCTTCGGGTGTCTGGGGATCGTCGGGTTCCTCGTGGTGATCGTCGCCCTCGTCGCCACTCTCTCGTCGGGCGGTGACGACCCGTCCGCCAAGGACGCCGAGGACACCGGCAAACCGGCCGCCACCGCGAAGGCACGGTCCGGCGAGGACGGAGCGAGTTCCGGCACGTCGGAGGGGAAGCCGGCCACGGAGGGACCGGTGACCGTCGTGGCGAAGGCCGTCGCGTTCAAGAAGGGAGTCCTCGCCGAGGGCGACGACTACACCAGCGTCGAGGTCACCGTCACCAACTCCGGGGACGAGGACATCGACGTGAACCCCCTCTACTTCACGATCACCGACACCGGCGGCGGCAAGCACACGGCTGAACTCGGCGTGGACGAGGACCAGATCGAGATGGTCACGCTCGCCCCGGGCGAGAACCTCACGGGCACCGTCACCGGTGCGGGCGCGTTCACCGCCAAGTACGTCACCTTCAGCGACGGGCTGCTGGGCGACAGCATCCGCGGCAACGTCTCCTGACCGCGCGGCGCGGCCCCCGCGAATCCGCCTGCCCGGGCCCCTGCCGGGGCCGTCTCATCCGAGGCCGAGGTGGATCCTCTTGTCCCTGACGGGGATGAGGCAGCGGCTCTCCCCGCAGGCTCCGTAGCTGACGACCACGTCGGCCCCCCGGAGGGCTCCACGGGGGGCGCTTCGGGAGGGGGTCCGGCGGACCGGCAGGGTGAAGGTCACCGGTCCGTCCGGGTAGACGGGGAGTGCGGCGGTGAGTCCCGCCGGGCGCAGGAGGACGACCTCGCGGTCGGCCGTCGGTTGGCCCGCGGCGGCGAGGCCCCCCTCCACGGAGAGCCGGGTCGGGATGCCCGCACCGGCGGCACCGCCGTCGGGCAGGTCGATGCCGTAGACGTGGAACCCCGGCTGCCGCGGGGCGAAGGTCGCCCGGAGCCGCTGCTCGCCGCGACCGTCGCCAGGGAGGAGGGTGACCGTCACGGTGACCCCGTTCTCCGTCGCGTGGGCCGTCGGCGCGGGCGCCTCGCCCGCGCCGCACCCGCCGAGGAGCAGGCTCGCCGCTGCGGCGCCGGCCACGAGGGTCAGCGACCCGGCGCAGGGGGATGCGGAAGCTCCCCTCACCGGTCGGCGGCCTGCTCCGGAACGAAGGCCGGCAGCAGCCCCTGCTCGATGTCCCGTGCCAGCGCGGCTACTTCGAACATCGCCTCGAAAACGCCGCCCTGCTCGGCACCGTCCAGATGCCGGTACTCGGTGCCGACCGTCACCGCGAGCCGCTCGGGCAGGCCCAGATCGGGGTGGCGGTTCTCGGCGACGATCCGGCGGGCCGCCACCGGTGCGGGGATTCCGGCCGCGTGGTAGGCGTGGGCACGCTCGCGCACATGGCCGAGGTAGTCGATGTGGTCACGGACTCCGGACGGGCCGAGCAGCGGACCGTGGCCCGGCACGATGGTCTCCGCGCCGGTCGCCAGGACGGTTTCGCACGCCTCGACCACCTGCGCGAGCGGACCTGCCCAGTGGCACGGGTGGTCGCCGGGCCGCTCGGGTGTGGAGCCGAAGATCACGTCGCCGGTGAACACCGTGCCGTGGTCCGGCAGGTGGACGATCAGGTCGCCGGTGGTGTGGGCGGGCGGCAGCGCCGTGATGCGTACCGGGTGGCCGTCCAGGGTCAGTTCGAGCTCTCCGGTGAAGTACGTGGTCGGTACGACCGGTTCGGTCTCCGACCAGTCGAACGGGCCGAAGTGCCGGGACAGGTAGGCCCCGAGGGGCGTGTCCGGGTCGCCGGAGGCGATCAGGGAGTGCTGCTGCTGCGGCGAGGGCTCGAAGTGGATGTGCTCGCGGGCGCCGCGCGTGACGATGATCTCGGCGTCCGGTACGACTCCGGCACCCCAGAAGTGGTCGCCGTTGGCGTGGGTGACGATCACCCGGTCGACCGAAACGCCCTCGGGCAGTCGTTCCTGACTGTCCGCCAGGAACTGCCCGGCCAGCGTCCGGTCGTAGGGGGTGTCGATCCACAGTGCCCCCTTCGGCGTGGCGAGCAGGCCGCAGTTGGCCAGTCCCCAGCCCCGGTCCGGCGGCAGCCAGACGTGCAGTCCCCGGCCCAGCTCGACGAAGTCCCCACCCGTGATCGACATGGTGCGATTATGCCGCGCGGGGCGGACACGCCGTGCGCTCCCGCCCCGGAAACCACACCCGCGCGTGACGGAGGGCCGGGTGGCGTTCGTGTCCTCCCGGCCCTCCTGGTGGTGGAATCAGGCGTTCCCGCGCGCCGGCCGTGTCAGGACTCCTCGAAGTAGGCGTCCAGGACCACGTCGAGCTCCTCGGGCCACTCCTTGAGCCGCTTGCGGCTCTCCGCGACCACCTCGCCGTTGAACCAGCGGCGCGAGGAGACGTGGACGGTGAGGGTGAACCTGCGAGCCGTACGCGCCGTCTTCACCTCGACCGCGGAGACCTCGGACCACTCGAAGTCGGCCTGCTGGTCGTCGAGGGTGAAGCGGATTCCCGACTTGTCCACGCGGATGGACCCGCGCCGGTCGCTGATCTCGAAGACCGGCGCACCGGACTCGTCGGCGTCATCGTCGGCGACGGAATGGTCGGCGGCGGACTCATCGTCGGACGTCTTGTCGGAGTCGTCGCCGGACGTCTTGTCGGACTTCTCGACGACGGCCTCCTCCGGGGCGTCGGATGCCCCGGAGAGCTCCGCCGGGACAGCGTCCTGAACGCCGTCCGCGGTGTCCTCGGAGACGTCGGTCACCCCGGCGTCGCTGTCCGTGGCGTCCGACGCTTCCGCCGGCGCCGCGGACTCCTCGTCGTCCTCCGTCCCCGTCCGCACCGGAACGGGGGCCGTGAGGCCGGGAATGTACGCCGGGTCGGTTCCCGCGGCGAACTCGGGCTTCGTGTTTGAATCGATACTCTGCTCCACGGCGGGCAGTATGGTCCACGAACCTGTACGAGAACCAGTCACACCCCTCCCGACCGGCGACCTGTGGCGCGGTCGGCGCGATGAAGGCGATGGGTCCGGCCACCGTGAGGTACGGGAAAGCGTCGCTCCCACACGCTGAACGCGCGGGAGCGACGCAGGTGCCGTCCCTGTCCGCCGCCCTACAGGGAGCAGCTCTTCCCGCCGAGGGTGAAGGCGGTCGGGGCGCCGTTGCTCCCGGTCCAGCTGCCGGTGAATCCGAAGGACGCCGACGAACCGACCGCGAGCTTGCCGTTCCAGCCGGCGTCGGTGGCCGTCACCGCCGCGCCGGACTGCTGGACGGTGGCGTTCCAGGCCTGGGATATCTGCTGCCCGCCCGGGAAGCTCCAGGCGAGTTTCCAGCCGTCGATCGCCGTGTCACCGGTGTTGGTGAGGGTGACGTCGCCCTGGAAGCCGCCGGACCACTGGTTGGTGATCTTGTAGGTCACCTTGCAGGCGGCACCGGCCGGGGTGCCGGGGTCGGTCCCGGGGTCCGTGCCCGGATCGGTACCGGGGTCGGTGCCGGGGTCGGTGGTACCGGTGTCACCGGCCGCGGAGTCGCCGTAGAGGATGCCGCGCCCGTTCGTGGAGACGTACACCCGGCCGAAGATCCGCGGGTCGCCGGTGATCGCGCCGCCGGTCCAGCCCCACTGGTGGGCGTCGTCGTTGATCCGGGTCCAGCTCGCGCCCGCGTCGGTGGACCGGAAGATGCCGCGCACCCCGCCGATCTTCGCGCTGGTGAACAGCGTCTGGTACGAGGCGCCTTGGGCCGCCTTGCCGAAGCCGATGGAGTCCGCCTGCGCCACGTTGGACAGCTTGGTGAAGGTGGCACCGGAGTCGGTGGAGTGCCAGAGGCCGTACGTACCGGTGGTCGCGCCGCCGGCCAGCCAGACGTCGCCCTCGATACCGGGGACGGCCTTGAACCGGACGTTGCCCTCGGCCGGGAGGCCGGTGGAGGGCTTCGCGGTGAAGGTGGCGCCGGAGTCGGTGGAGACGTAGAAGACACCGGACTTGTAGCCGTAGAACTTCTTCGGGTTCTTGCGGTCCGACTCCACGGTGGCGCCGGCCGGGATGCCGGTGGAGGCCGTCCAGGACGAGCCGAAGCCGGTGGTGCGGTACACCCCGGTGCCCGCCGGGCTCCAGACGAAGGAGCTGCCGTCCGCCGCCGCCGCGACCGTGCCGCCGCCGGTGACGCCCGAGGGGTCGGTGCCGCCGAACCAGTTGGCGCCGTTGTCGGTCGAGAACGCGACGTGCGGCGCGGCGTCCGCGTCACCCACGCGCACCACGGTGTTGGGGGACGCCTCGGCGAAGTCGAGGCTGGTGGAGGAGGTGAAGTTGGGCGAGGTGTACATCATGGCGGGCACGGCGTCGAGATTCGTGTGCCGGAAGCCGCCGACGTCGAGCATGGCGCTGAGCAGCGGGGCGCCTGAGGGCGGGCTCGCGAGGTCGTTGACGGAGGTCTCCTCGATCCCCTTCACCATCGGTGTGATCTTGAACTGGGTTCCGGTGTCCCAGTTCTTGAGGTTCTCGGTGCCGTAGAGCGTGGCCCCGGTGCCGTACATCATGCGGTTGGAGTCGAACGGGTCGATCTCCAGGGACTCCGTCATCCAGCCGAGCTTCGGACTGGTCTCGGGCGGCGAGGGGTTGGCGCCCCAGGTGAGCCAGGGCACCGAGGAGACGTCCTGGGTGTAGCGGGTGGAGCGGTTGGGGTAACTCGTGTACTCCCAGGCGGTGGTCCAGGTCGCGCCGCTGTCGGTGGACCGGAAGATCTGGGTGTCCGGCCACCAGGAGCTGTAGGCGGTCGCCATCAGCGTGCCGGGCTTCTGCCGGTCCACGGTGAGGCCGCTGAAGCCGTAGTAGGTGTCGGCCTCGGCGACCGGGCTGACGTCGAGCCAGGTGCCGGTGGCGGTGTCGTAGCGGGCGATCTTCCCCTTGCCGCCGTCGTACGGGCCGCCGGTGTCGCTCAGCGAGAGGTAGAGGTAGCCGGTGCCCTCGTCCAGGACGCCCTTGTGGGCCAGGTAGCCGGTGGGCTGTCCGGCGATCCGCGTCCAGGTGGCACCGGCGTCGGTGGAGCGGTAGACGGTGTTGTCCTTGTCCGCCACGCCGACGTAGATGTTCTTGGTCGCCGTCCCGGAGGTGCCGCCGCGCCCGTCGAACGTCACCCAGGTCACGCCCTGGTTGTCGTTGCCGTAGCCGCTGGTGTCGGACGGGTCCTGGGCGTAGTTGCCGGGATTGGTGAAGGAGGTGACCTTGGACCAGGTGGCACCCGAATCGGTGGACCGCCACAGGCCGTTGCCGCTCGGGGCGCCGAGGTAGAGCACCGAGTTCTTGTGCGGGTCGACGGCGAGCCGCTCACCCATCCCGCGCCCGGGCATGTTGCCGCCGAGCTTGAAGGGGAGCACCGAGGGCGTCCAGGTGGCGCCCCGGTCGGTGGAGCGCAGCACCGCGCCGTTGTTGGGGTCCCAGCTGTTGGTGTACGTGCCGGCCGCGACGTACACATTGTTCGGCTGGACCGGGTCGGAGGCGAGGCTCACCACGCCGGTGTAGCCCCAGTGGTCCCAGTCCACCGAGTCCAGCAGCGGCTTCCACTGCTTGCCCGACTGGTCCCAGCGGTACGCGCCGCCGATGTCGGTACGGGCGTAGGCGAGGTTCTTCTCGCTCCGGTTGAAGACGATGCCCGGCACGAAACCGCCGCCGTCGACGCGGACGTTCTTCCAGGTGTACGAGTCCGCCGCCAGGGTGGTGGCCGACGACAGATCGGATGCTTCCGCCGTGGTGGCGTCGCTCAGCGACGTCCGGGACTGCGCCACCGAGGGCGTGGCTAGTCCTGACAAGCCTGCTGCCAAGGCGAACGCCGTCAGGAGGGCGGCAAAGGGTCTGGCTCTCAAGCGCACGGAAAAGTCCTCTCCGAGCTGGACCGCCACACGGGTGGCAGTGGGCCGATGCGGGTGGTGGGAGCGCTCCCAAACGCAGCCCGATGGTAGCGGCGCACGGCATCACGGAGAAGGGGTGGGACATGAGGTCATCGGATGAATTCGGTGGGAGCCGCGCGGAGTTGGGTACGCGCCCGACATCATTCGCAAAGGCGGCGGCGCGGCTTCCCTGCATTCCGCTCCGGGAAACCGCACCTGTCCGCGGCGACCGGTGAGGTCAGCGGCTGGTGTAGCCGGCGTCCACGTGGATGACCGAGCCGGTGACGTACGAGGCCTGGTCGGAGGCGAGCCACAGGCTGGCCTGGGCGACCTCGCGGGGCTGGCCGAAGCGGTTCAGCAGGCTGAGCTGCGGAGCGTACTCCTCCTCGGTGAAGCCGAACTGGTCCAGCGCGCCGCGCAGCATCGGGGTGTCGATGGCACCGGGCGCGACCGCGTTGACGCGGATGTTCTGCGCGCCGTACTCCATGGCGGCGGTCTTGGTCAGACCGTTCACGCCGTGCTTGGCGGCGACGTAGGCCGGGTTGGCGGGCTGCGGGCGGAACCCGCTGACCGAGGAGATGTTGACGATCGAGCCGCCGTCGCCCTGCGCGATGAGCTGCTGGAGCTCGTACTTGAGGCAGAGCGCGTTGCCCTTGAGGTCGACCGACATCAGCCGGTCCCAGTAGTCCTCGTCGAACTCCGCGGTGAGCTTGTCGTCCGGAGTCAGCGCGGCGTTGTTCACCGCGACGTCCAGGCGGCCGAAGGCGGCCACGGCGGCCTCGACCATGCCCTTGACCTGGGCACTGTCGGCTATGTTCACCTGGTGGAAGACGGCGGTGCCACCGGCCGCCTCGATCTCCGCGACGACCGCGCGACCGCGCTCCTCGTTCATGTCGGCCGCGACCACCTTGGCGCCCGCTTCGGCGAACAGGATCGCGGTGGCGGCGCCCATGCCCATGGCGGCGCCGGTGACGATGGCCACCTTGCCTTCGAGTACCGGGAATGTCATGTCCGTACCTCTTTCTTCACCCCGCGCCCCGGCAATGGAACGCGGGAAGTCTTGCGTCAGGACCGCGGCGGAGCGTCCCGGTACGGAGCCTCCCGCTGCGGCCTGACGCCGCTTCCGGCCCCGGCTCCGGACCCGCTTCCGGCCTCGCTCCGGTGGGCGGCGACCGCCTCGCCGATCAGCAGGTCGAACGCCTCGCGGACCCGGCGGCCGAGTTCCTCGGGGCCCTTCTCCACGTCCGCGGCCCATCGGTGCAACGCCCCGGCCAGCACCCCGGCGCCCGCCGAGACCACGACCCCGGGGAGCGGGTCGAGAGCCGGATCGACTCCCATCCGTTCGGCGAGGACGCGCACCGAGTCGGACTGGGCGTCGATCCTGATCCGCTGGTACGCGGCGAAGAGCGCCGGCTCGTCGTCGATCAGGGCGAAGACCGCACGCTCCTTCGGCCTGCTGTGCCAGGCCGCCCGCGCGGGGTCCTCCAGCCAGGCCAGCACGGCCGCCCGGAAGGCGACCAGCGGCGGCTCCTGCAAAGGGCGCACGCGCAGCAGCTCGTTGATCCGCAGCCCGTCGGCGCGGGTGAACCAGAGAGCGGCCTCCTCCTTGCCGGAGAAGTGCCGGCTGAAAGTACGCCGGGTGACCTGCGCGCGCTGGGCGATGGTGTCGACACCCAGCTCCGCCGGCCCCCGCTCCAGGAGCAGGTCGACGGCGGCGGCGGCCAGCGCCTCGCGGGTACGCAGCGTCCTGTGGCGCCTGCGGTCCTCGGCGACGCCGTCCGCACCGGAATGGGGCTCCTTTGCCTGCATGACCTCGGCGTATACCCAAATGTCCCGAGGGGACATTTGTTGGACGGGAGGTCGGCGCGGGGTACCGCCGCCCTCCGGGCTCCCACCCGCCCCGCCGGCGCACCTCCGGGCACGGAAAAGCCCCGCCCCGCAGCTGGGCGGGGACGGGGCGGAACGGTCGGGGGTGCGCGGTGGCGGGATGCCCTATCGGACGGGCTCCCCCGGCGGCTCCTCGCCGGAGTCGAGGATCGAGTCGGAGTCGAGGATCGAGACCTCCAGCTTGCGCAGCAGCACGGCCAGCCGGCGCCGTTCGGCCGGGGAGAGGCCGGCGAGCATCCGGTCCTCGTTGTCGAGGTGCTCGGAGAAGACGGTGTCGACCGTGGCGAGCCCCTTCGCGGTGAGCCGCGAGTAGACGACCCGGCGGTCGTCCGCGACCCGCTCCCGCACGATGAGCCCGTCCTTCTCCAGCCGGTCGATGCGCAGCGTCACGCCGGCCGAGGAGACGAGCCCGGAGTCGGCGAGCTGACCCGCCGTCAGCCGGTACGGAGCCCCCGCCCGCCGGAGCGCGGTCAGCACGTCGAACCCGGCGACGGAGAGACCGTGGCGTTCGATGGAGGCGGTGAGACGTGTGCTGTAGCGGAGGAACGACCGGTGCAGGCGCGCGAGGACCTCCAGCGGACTCGTGTCCAGCTCGGGCCGTTCGCGGGCCCAGTCCTCGATCACCAACGCGACGGCGTCGCGGTCCCCAGGCCTCGTTGCGGCCATCGTCATCACCTCGTACGGCTCGTGCCGATTTATCACGGTGCCGAGAATCTTACTGCTGAGACGCCTGGACGCGGACGGGAGAGCGGAGGGCGGCCCCGCGGTCCGGAACGGGGCGCCGGCCCGCCGCGCGGCCAACGGCGAGAGCCCTGTTCGCGAATCTCCGACGAACACGCCTCCTCACCTTGCCAAGACACCCGCGCGCCCGGCCGAAACCTGGCAGCCTGGCCGCACATCACCCCGCCCCGGAGGACCCGCCATGACCGAAACCCTGGCCGACCACGTCGATGCCACAGGCGACGACGCCGACCGCGAAGCGGTCGAGCGCGAGCGGTCCAGGATGAGGGAGTTCATCAAAGGGCTGAGCCCGGACGACATCAAGTCGGGCAACTGGTTCACCAAGCTCATGGCCCACGCCATGAGCTCCTACACACAAAAAGTCAACTGGCAATATTTTAACGAGCGTTACGAGGGAACACCGCCGGACGTCATCGTCGATCAGCGGATCAAGATGGCAGCCCGGTACGCCGCGATCGAAGGAGGGCTCTCCGCCGGCGCCTACACGGCGACCGTCGCGGCCACGATCGGGAGCCTGGGCGGGGCCTCGACGGCGACCGTTCCGGCCGCCGTCGCGACCATGATGGTCGATGTCGCGTTCGTCAGTCAGCTGCAACTCCACCTGGCCTACGACGTCTCAGTCCTCTACCGGGTCCCGCTCGACCTGTCCGACCCGGAAGACGTGTGGAAGCTCATCCGGGTCGCCTTCACGATCAAAGGCGGGGAAGTCGCCCGCGAGGGCGTGGTCAAGACGGTCCCGGCCATGATGCGGCCGTTGATCAAGCGCTTCTACTCGAAAGCGACGTTGAGCGCCGCGAAGGGCCTCCCAGTCGTCGGGAAGTTCCTTCTGCAACGCAACGTCATCAAGATCGGCATACCCCTGGTCGGCATTCCGCTCGCGGTGGTACTGAACCGCTACACGACGCTACTGGCGGGGCGGCACGCGCAGGCCGTCTTCCGGAACGAGGCTCGGGTCATCGAAATCGCCGAGCGTTTGAGCGAGCGGAGCCGCCACCCACGGATGATGCTGTGGGTGGCGTGGCTCGTCATCCGTGCGAACAGCAAGATCGGCGACGACGAAGCGCTGCTGATGCGACACCTGGTGAAGCTCGTACGGGAACGGCATCAGGTGGTGGACGAACGCCTCGCGCACCTCATCGACCTCGATCCGGTCGAGGTGTGGCGCCGACTGGACGCCGAGCCGGGAGACCTGAGCGACCTCCTCGACGTGGCCGACCTGGTGGCCTCGGTGGACGGTGACATCAACGCACGCGAGAGGGCCGTCATCTCCGAACTCCGGGACCGCTGCCGCCGAGTCTGACCTCGGCCTCCGGGCCCGCTGCCGCCGAGTCCGACCTCGGCCCGCTTCCGCCCGGCCTCGTCCCGCTTCCGCCCGACCTCGTCCGCGGACCCGCAGGTCCCGGACCCGTCGCCCCTCAGGAGTTCAGCTCCTCCAGTGTCCGCCCCTTCGTCTCCACCGCGAACCACGCGATCACCGCTCCCACGGCCGCGACCACGGCGAGCTGGGCGAAGACGAGGGGGAGGCCGCCGCCGGAGCCGATGACGGCGCCGACCGTGACGGGGCCGAGGATGACTCCGATCCGGTTCCACAGTCCGCCGAAGGCGGCGCCCCTGGCCCGGTTGGAGGTGGGGTAGAGCTCGGGCGAGTAGAGGTAGAGGGCCGCGTTGATGGCGTAGAGGAAGAAGGTCGTACAGGAGGCGAAGAGGGCGACCTGGCCGCCCGAGGTGGCGCCCGCCAGGGCGAGGACGGCGAGGGAGAGCACGGTGCCGACGAGTGCGCCGACCAGGGCGGGCCTGCGGCCGACGCGGTCGATGAGGAGCGCGACGACGAAGGTGCCGAGCAGGCCGGTGACGTTGCTGACCAGGGTGTAGACGAGGGCCGTGGTCAGGTCGAGGCCGAATTCCTTGGTGTAGAGGGAGGGCAGCCAGGTCGAGATGCCGTGGTTGACGTAGTAGGCGACGAACCAGAGGCCCGAGAGGACGGCGGTACGGCGCAGGTACGTGCCGCGGAACAGGTCGGCGAGCCGGCCCTCGGTGACGTCCTCGGTGACGTCCTCGGTGGTGCTCGCGTCGGCCCGGGGCAGCGGTTCGGCGGTGGAGCGGACGACCTCGGCCTCTATGCGGGCGAGGGCGGCCTCGGCCTCCTCGGTACGCCCCCGGGCCAGCAGCCAGCGCGGGGACTCCTCGACCTGGCGGGGCAGGACGGCGGCGATCACCACCGGCAGCGCGCCGCCGACGAACATGGCGCGCCAGCCGAGGTTCGGTACGACCCAGACCGCGATGAGGGTGGCCGCGGCAAGTCCGGCGGGGAAGATCATCTCGTAGAGCAGGACGAACCGGCCCCGCTTGTCGGAGCGGGCGATCTCGTTGATGTACGTGGCCGCGACGGGCACCACGCCCCCGATGCCGAGCCCCTGCACGAAGCGGAAGAGCGAGAACGTCTCGATGCTGCCGGAGAGGGCGACGGCGAGACTGGCGAAGCCGGTGACGGCGACGCCGAGGCCGACGGTACGCACCCGGCCGATCCGGTCCCCCAGCCAGCCGGCGGCGAGAGCACCGAGCAGCATGCCGATGGAGGCGGAGGTCACCGCGAAGGTGGCCTGGCCGGTGCTCAGGTGCCACTGCTTGGTGAGGACCGGCAGCGCGGACGCGGCCAGCAACTGGTCGAACGCCTCGAAGAAGGTGACGGCGCCGATCAGGAACCGGACCTTGACGTGCCAGCGGGAGTGCGGCAGCCGTTCGAGCCGGGCGGCGATGGAACCGGAGGCCTGCTTGCCGGCCACAGTCGTCATGGGGGTCCTTCCGCTGGTGACAGGAGTTCCCGCGACCCTAGGGTGATGTACCTAAGCGGTCAATGATTAAGGCCTTAGTAATCTCAACGTAACGCAGCGGGCGCGCCGTTCGGATGCCGGCGGAACGGGCGCTCGCAGCGGGCGGAACGAGAAGTTCCGAGACGGGGTCTTGCGTGAATAAATTTAAGCGCTTAGATTTCTAGCACTTCGACACACCAGGTGAACGGCCGCACCGAGCGCCCTCGCACCGAGATCGCGCCGGCAGGCGCCCGCCCTCAAATCCCGTCGTCCGGAGGTCTCTTCGTGCTCCACTTCTCCACCGACATCCTGGTCGCGGGCGTCTGGCGTCCCGGCACGGGCGAGCCCGTCGCCACCGTCGACCCGGCGACCGGGCAGGTCCTCGCCACCGTCGTCTCCGCCTCCGCAGCCGACGTCGCCGAGGCGGCCGAGGCAGCGGCGGCCGCGGTGGCGGAACCTGCCTGGCGGGATCTGCTCCCCCACGAGCGCGCCCGGCTGCTGCACCGGATCGCGGAGTTGACCGAGGAGGCTGCCGGTGAACTTTCCGCGATCCAGACGGCGGACACCGGCAAGACCCTCACCGAGACGCGCGCCCTCGCCCTCAGTGCGGCCGGCACCTTCCGTTACCTCGCCGCCGCGCTGGAGACCGCCGAGGACTCCGTCACCCCGTCCCGGGGCGCGTACGTCACGGTGAGCACGCACGAGCCGATCGGGGTCGTCGCGGCGATCAATCCGTGGAACTCCCCCATCGCCAGTGACGCCCAGAAGATCGCCCCCGCGCTCGCCGCCGGCAACGCGGTGCTGCTCAAGCCCGCCGGCTGGACCCCGCTGGTCTCCCTCGCGCTCGGCCGCCTGATCACCCGGGCGCTGGAGGAGTCCGGGCTCCCCACCGCCCTGCTCTCGGTACTGCCCGGCAGCGGCCGGGTGGTCGGCGACGCAGTCGTCCACCATCCCCTGGTCGGCCGCATCGGCTTCACCGGCGGCACGGAGACGGGCCGCTCCATCGCGAAGGCCGCTGCCGAAAAGCTGATCCCGGTCTCCCTCGAACTGGGCGGGAAGTCACCGACCGTCGTGCGCGCCGACGCCGACGTCGAACAGGCCCTCGCGGGAGTCCTCTTCGGTATCTTCTCGTCCAGCGGCCAGTCCTGCATCGCCGGTTCACGCCTCTTCGTCGCCAGGGAGATCTACGACTCCTTCATCGGCGAGCTGGTCTCCCGGGTGGAGAAGTTGCGAGTCGGTCCCGGAACGGACCCGCGGACCCAGGTCGGTCCGCTCGTGCACCACCGGCACCGCGACTCCGTCGCCGCCTACGTGGATCTGGCCCGCTCCGAGGGGGCCAGGGTGCTCTGCGGCGGCTCGGTTCCGGACGGCAAGGAGTACGCGGCCGGCGCCTACTACCTGCCGACCGTGCTGGACGGGCTGGCGAACACCTCGCGCACCTGCCAGGAGGAGATCTTCGGCCCGGTGCTCGTCGCCCTGCCGTACGACGACGAGGACGATCTGGTCCGCCAGGCCAACGACTCCGTCTACGGCCTGGCCTGCGGGATCTGGACCCGCGATCTCCGCGCCGCCGCCCGGATCGCCCGCCGTGTCCAGGCCGGCACCGTCTGGATCAACACGTACAAGCAGTTCAGCGCCGCCACCCCCTTCAGCGGCTGGAAGGACAGCGGCCTCGGTACGGAGAAAGGGCGCGACGCGATCCGCGCGTACCAGCGCCAGAAGTCCCTGTACTGGGGCACCTGTGAACTCCCCCTCCCCTGGGCGCTCTGACGGCGGCCCTCGCGAAGGACCAGGCGCCCGGCGCCACCCGCCCCACCTT
The DNA here is from genome assembly GCF_026343115.1 of Streptomyces sp. NBC_00102. Taxonomy (GTDB): domain Bacteria; phylum Actinomycetota; class Actinomycetes; order Streptomycetales; family Streptomycetaceae; genus Streptomyces. The sequence goes on along the minus strand of NZ_JAPEMC010000001.1, from coordinate 5,831,148 downwards.
CCCATGGAGACCCCATGCACCAGCCACCGCCCGGACCGGTCGCCCGGCTCCGCTCCCTGCGCTACGTCGAACTGCACACGCCCGCCTTCTCCGAGGCCGCCGACTTCTACGAGGAGGTCTGGGGGCTCCGGACCGTGGAGGCCGACTCCGGGGCGCGCTGGCTGCGCGGCACGGGCGACGAGCACCACGTCCTCCACCTGACCGAGCGGGACCGGGTGGGCCTCGGCCGTCTCGCGTTCGCCGTGGCCACCCCCGCCGAGGTCGACGAGGCGGCCCGCCGGCTCGAAGCGCGTTCCCTCGTCCCGGTGTTCGGGCCGGGTCCGCTGGAACAGGCGGGCGGTGGTTACGGGTTGCGTTTCACCGACCCCGAGGGACGGCTGATCGAGATCAGCGCCCACGTGCACGCGGTCACGCCGCGCGGCCGTGACGAGGCCGTGCCGGTCGGTGTGACGCACGCCGTGCTCAACACCACGGACATCGACGCGGCGGTGGCGTTCTACCGCGACGTGCTCGGGCTGCGGGTCTCCGACTGGTCGGAGCACCAGATGGCGTTCCTGCGCTGCAACGCGGACCACCACTGCATCGCGTTCAACCAGGCCGAGTGGACCTCGCTCAACCACGTGGCGTACGAAATGAGTTCGGTCGACCACTTCATGCGGGGCATCGGCCGCCTGCGGCACCACGGCATCACCCCGCAGTGGGGGCCGGGCCGCCACGGTCCGGGGGACAACACCTTCTCCTACTTCACCGACCCCTCCGGGCTGGTCTGCGAGTACACCTCCGAGGTCGCCCAGATCGTGGAGGACGCCTGGATCGCCCGGGTCTGGCGGAGGGTCCCGGAGCTGTCCGACCTCTGGGGGACGGCCGGGGCGCCCTCGAAGGAGATCCGCTGCCACATGGCCGGAACACCCGACCCCGGCCCGCTCGCCCCGGTGGACGCCCTGCCGACAACCGATGCACCCGCACCGAAGGAGAACGCCGCATGAACCCCGTACGCAAGGTTGGCCTGGTCGGCTGGGGTGCCATCGGCCGTGTGGTCGGCACCGCCCTGGCCGAAGGCCGGGTCGCCGGCGCCGAGTTGGTCTGTGTCGTCGACAACCGCCCGCTGGGCGAGGCGGCGCCCGCCCGTCAGGTCTCCCTGGAGGAGGCTCTCGGCCTCTGCGACCTGGTCGTGGAGGCGGCCGGGCAGGGCGTCGTCCGCGAGTGGGGCGAGCGGGTCCTCGCCTCCGGCACCGACCTGCTGATCGCCTCCAGCGGGGCACTGACCGACGAGGACCTGGCGAAACGGCTGCTGAACACCGGTCCCGGCCGGGTGTACTTCACCGGGGGCGCGGTCGGCGGGCTCGACCTGCTCCAGGCGGCGTGCTCCCTCGGGCCGCTGGACGAGATCCGCCTCACCACCACCAAGCTGCCGTCCACCCTCGAACAGCCTTGGATGGACGAGGAGTTGCTGACTCGGATGCGGACGGCGACGGGACCTGTGGAGGTCATGTCGGGTACCGCGCGCGAGGTTCCGGTCAAATTCCCCAAGTCGACGAACGTGGCCGCCTCGGTCGCGCTGGCCGTCGGCGACCTGGACGCTGTGCGGGTCCAGGTCGTCGCCGATCCGGCGGCGCACCGTACCCGGCATCTGATCGAGGCGTCCGGCCCGCACGGCTCGTACCGCTTCGAGGTGGCGCACCGGCCCGACCCCGACAACCCGGCGACCAGCCAGGTCGTGCCGTACGCGGTGCTGCGCGGGCTGGCGGCGCTGGCCGGCCGCAGCGGGCAGATCCTGTGACCGCCCCCGTCACCGCCCGCACGGACTCGCCGACCGCCCCCGTCACCGCCCGCACGGACTCCGTGACCGCGCCCGTCGCCGTCCATGTGGAGGAGGCCGGGGAGCGGGGGCCACTGCTGCTCTGCCTGCACGGTATCGGCTCCTCGTCGGCGGCCTTCGCTCCGCAGCTCGCCGAACTCTCCGCGCACGTGAGGGTGGTGGCCTGGGACGCTCCCGGGTACGCCGCCTCGCCCGACCCCGGAGGGCCGTTCACCCTCGACGACTTCGCGGACACGGCGGCCGGGCTGATCCGGGAGCGGGGCGGCAGCGCGCACGTCCTCGGGGTGTCCTGGGGCGGGGTGATCGCGCTGCGGCTCGCGACCCGCCATCCGGAGCTCGTGGCGTCCCTGATCGTCGCCGATTCGAGCGCCGGTTCCGGCACCGACCCGGCGAAGGCCGAGGCCATGCGGGCGAGGGCCGCCGACTTGGCCGAGCTGGGCCCGCGCGCCTTCGCCGAGGCCCGGGGCCCTCGCCTGGTCTCCCCCGAGGCGCCGGACGAGCTGGTCCGGCGGGTCGTGGACACCATGGCCGCCTCGGTCCGGCTGCCCGGCTACGGCCACGCCGCGGAGTCGATGGCCTCGGCCGATCTGCGCACCGAACTTCCCTCCGTCGCTGCGCCCACCCTGGTGCTCTGCGGCGACCAGGACCGGATCACCGGCGTCGACGCGAGCCAGGTCATCGCCGGTGCCGTCCACAAAACCGCCTACGTGATCGTCAAGGACGCCGGTCACCTGGCCAACCAGGAGCAGCCAGGGCGCTTCAACGCCTGGGTGCTCGCCCACCTGCGGATCACCGCTTCCCTCCCCGAGTAGGAGCTCTTCACCATGCCTCTCACCACCACCGCGTACGACAACGGCGACGACCTCTCCGCGTACACCGACTCGCTCATCGCCTCGAAGGAGTCGCGCGTCGCCGACTTCGACACCCTGTCCTTCCAGGAGAAGGCCGGCCCGCAGTACCGGCGCGGCCAGATCCGTTACGTCGGCTCCGGCGCGACCGGCAACCACGAGGGCGACAGCCGGATCATCCCGTCGGGCGGGTTCACCTTCTCCAACATGCTGCTGCCCCCGGGCGCCGAGGGTCCGGCCCACACCCACCACGACGTCGAGGAGGCCTTCTTCGTCCTGGAGGGCGAGGTCAGGGTCGGTATCCACCGCGGCGCGGACGAGGCGGAATACCGCACCCTCGGTTACCGCGACATGATCGTGGTGCCGGCCGGGGTGACCCGCTCGCTGAAGAACGAGGGCGACACGGACGCCCTGTTCTGCGTGGTCATCGGTACGCGGAAGCCGCAGGTCCCGTCGTACCCGGAGTACTCGCCGATGCACGGTGTCGCCCGTGACTGACCGCTCCCCGGTGGACCTGAGCACCGACGGCACGCGCACGGACTGCGTGCGCACCGACGGCGTGCGCACGGTCGTCGTCACCGGTGCGGGCCGTGGCCTGGGACTGGCCATGGCCCGCCGGGCGGGCGCCGACGGCTTCCGGGTCGTCGTCGCCGAGCTGGAACGCGAGCGGGGTGAGCGGGCGGCAGCCGGGCTGCGGATGGAAGGGCTCGACGCCCACTTCGTGCGCTGCGACGTCTCCGACCCCGCCTCGGTGGCGGAGTTGGCCGACGCGGTTCGCGAACTGGGGCCGCTGCACGGCCTGGTGAACAACGCGGCGCTCGCCAACGGGGTGGGCGGCAAGGAGTTCTGGGACATCGACGTCGAGGTGTGGGACCGGCTGATGTCCGTCAACTCCCGTAGCCCGTGGCTGGTGTCGAAGGCGTTGTACCCGCTCTTCGGTCCGGTGGGCCGGATCGTCAACCTCGCCTCGGACGCGGCTCTTTACGGCTCGCCCCGGCTCGCCCACTACATCGCCTCCAAGGGGGCGGTCATCGCGCTCACCCGGGCGATGGCGCGGGAGCTGGGCGAACGGGGCATCACCGTGAACGCGGTGGCCCCGGGGCTGACCGAGGGCGAGGCGACCGAAACCGTGCCCGCCGAGCGTCACGACCTCTACCGGGCGAACCGGGCCATCTCCCGGCCGCAGCGGCCGGACGACCTCACCGGGATCGTCTCGTTCCTGCTCTCCGAGGAGTCCCGCTATCTGACCGGCCAGGTGGTCGCCGTCAACGGCGGCTTCACCATGAACTGAACCAGCAGGAGTACGAGTTATGGATCTGGGCCTCGCGAGCCGCACCTATCTGGTGACCGGCGGCAGCTCGGGCGTCGGCCTGGCAACCGTCCGCGCCCTGCTCGACGAGGGCGCCGACGTGGCGACCTGCGGGCGCGACGCCGCACGGCTGGCCGCCGCCGCCGAGGGGCTCGCCGACCGGCCTGGCCGGCTGCTGACGGGCGTGTGCGACGTACGGGACGCCGAAGCGGTCCACGGCTTCGTCCGACGGGCCGCCGAGGAGTTCGGCGGCATCGACGGGCTGGTCAACAACGCCGGCCAGTCCCGGATGAAGGGGCTCGACGACTCGACCGCCGAGGACTGGCGGGACGAGCTGGAGCTGAAGTTCGCCGGGGTGCTGCACCCGTTGCGGGCCGCCCGCCCGTATCTCGCCGCCTCGGACGCGGCGAGCGTCGTCAACGTCAACGCGGTGCTCGCGAAGCAGCCGGAGACCCGGCTGATCACGACGAGCGCCGCCCGCGCCGGCATCCTCAACCTCTCCAAGTCGCTCTCCGTCGAGCTGGCCGGAGACGGCATCCGGGTCAATTCCGTGTGCCTCGGGCTCATCGACACCGGCCAGTGGACCCGCCGCCACGCCGCGGCCGGTTCCGGCCGATCCTACGAGGCGTGGCAGGCGGAGCTGGCCGCGGACCGCGGGGTGGCGCTCGGCCGGCTCGGCCGTGCCGAGGAAGTCGCCTACGCCGTGGTCGCGTTGCTCTCGCCCCTCGCCTCGTACATCACCGGCACCGCCATCGACGTCTGCGGCGGCGTCGGCCGTTCCATCCTCTGAGGAGACACCATGCGTCACGACAACGGAGGCGATCTCCTCGTCGCCGTCCTGCGGGAACTCGGCATCGACACCGTCTTCGGCATCGTCAGCGTGCACAACCTGCCGCTGGTGGAGGCCGTCGACCGCGAACTGCGGTTCGTACCCGTGCGGCACGAGGCGTCCGCCGTCAACGCGGCCGACGCCTACGGGCGGGCCCGGGGCTCGCTCGGCTGCGCCCTGACCTCGACCGGTACGGGCGCGGGCAACGCGGCAGGATCGCTGATCGAGTCGCTCAGCGCGGGCAGTTCGGTCCTGCACGTCACCGGCCAGGTGGAGAGCGGATTCTTCGGCAGCGGCCGGGGGTTCATCCACGAGACCAAGGACCAGCTGGGCATGCTGGACGCGGTCTCGGTGTACGCGGCGAGCGTGCCGGACACCGAGCGGGCGGGGAAGATCCTGCGCGAGGCGGCGCGTGCGGCGCTCGCCTCTCCGGGCGGGCCGGCGAGCGTGGAGTGGCCGATCGACCTGCAGTACGCGGCGCAGGAGGACGAGTCGTCCGAGCCGGTCGCACCCGTTCTCCCCGCTCTGGTGGCGAGCGACGTGGCCGCCGCCGGAGCCCTTCTGTCCGCCGCCCGGCGCCCGTTGATCTGGGCGGGCGGCGGGGCGAACGGCGCCCGGGGCGAGCTGGCCCGGCTGCTGGAGGCGACCGGGGCCGGTCTGCTCACCTCCAACTCCGGCCGCGGCTCGGTCCCCGAGGACCACCCGCAGGTGATCGGCAACTTCGCCACCACCCCGGCGGTGCGCGCGCTGCTCGCCGACGCGGATCTGCTGCTCACGGTCGGTACGCACTTCCGGTCGAACGAGACCGCCGACTACACCCTGGAGCTCCCCGCCGCCCACGTCCAGATCGACGTGGACGCCGCCGCGCTCGGCCGGGTGTACCCCGCCGCCCACGGTCTGCACGCGGACGCCTCGGCGGCGCTGACCGCGCTGCTCGCCCACGCCCGGCCCGCCGAGGCCGGCTGGACGCGGCGGGTGGCCGGCGTTCGTACCGAGGTGCGGGAGAACCTGCACGATTCCATCGGCCCGCAGGCGGCGATCTGCGACGCGATCCGCGCCGCCCTGCCGCGCGAGGCGGTGGTGGCCCGTGACGTCACCATCGCGTCGAGCAGCTGGGGCAACCGGCTGCTGGAGATGTACGACCCGCGCGACAACGTCTTCCCGCGCGGCGGTGGCATCGGCCAGGGACTCGGCATGGGCATCGGCGCCGCCCTCGGCCGTCCGGACGTGCCGACCGTGGTGATCGCGGGCGACGGCGGGCTCGCCGTGCACCTCGGCGAACTCCTCACCCTCGCCCAGGAACGCCCGGCCCTCACCCTGATCGTCTTCAACGACGGCGGGTACGGGGTGCTCCGCAACATGCAGGACGCCCACGGCGACCGGCGCTCCGGGGTGGACCTGGTGACCCCCGACTTCGAGCTGCTGGCGCGCGCCTGCGGGCTGCCGTACGCACGGATCTCGGCCGAGGAGCACGCCGCCCCGGTGCTGGACCACGCCGTCGCCTCGGGCGGCCCGATGCTGGTCGAGGTCGACCTGGCGGCCCTCGGTCCGATGAAGAACCCGTTCACCCCGCCCGTGCGGATTCCCGGGCAGTAGCCCGCGTCCGCCGGATCCCGTCGCCCGAACTGCCCGTAAGGAGGCACCTGGCCATGAGCGAGAAGTCGCTGGAGCTGTTCGTCCGCCGTATGACGTGGGAGGCCGAGGGCGTACTGTCCGTCGAACTCGCGGACCCGCACGGCAAACCGCTGCCCGCCTGGACGCCGGGCGCGCACCTCGATGTCCATGTAGGCGGCCACGTCCGCCAGTACAGCCTGTGCGGCGATCCGAAGGCGTCGGACACCTACCGGATCGGCGTGCTCGACGAACCGTCCTCGCGGGGCGGTTCGCGGTACGTGCACACCCGGCTGCGCCCCGGGCAGTCGGTCACCGTCTCCGAGCCGCGCAACCATTTCGCCCTGGAGGAGGCCGACTCCTACGTGTTCGTCGCGGGCGGCATCGGGATCACCCCGCTGCTGGCGATGGCCCGCGAGGCGGCGCGTCGCGGGGTGCCGTGGCGGCTGGTGCACGGCGGCCGGAGCCGCGCCTCGATGGCGTTCGGCCCGGAGCTGGCCGCGCTCGGCGGGGACGTCACCTTCGTCCCGCAGGACGAGCGGGGCCACATCGACCTCGACGCAGCGCTCGCCGGGCTGCCGGAGGACGCCCTGGTGTACTCCTGCGGGCCGGAGCCACTGCTCGCCGCCGTGGAGGACCGCTGCCCCGAGGGCCTGATCCGGTTGGAGCGGTTCGCCGCACCGGTCGTCGAACGTGCCGGGGACGACGACTCGTTCGAGGTGGAGTGCCGTACGTCGGGGGTGACGCTCACCGTCGGCGCGAACGCCTCCGTCCTCGAAGCCGCCGAGGAGGCCGGGCTGTCGGTGAACAGCTCCTGCCGCGACGGCATCTGCGGCTCCTGCGAGACCCGCGTCCTCGAAGGCACCCCGGACCACCGTGACTTCCTCCTCAGCGAAGCGGAACACGCCGCGAGCGCCACGATGATGATCTGCGTCTCCCGGTGCTCCTCCGGCCGCCTCGTCCTCGACCTGTGACACCTCCCCCCGCACCTTCTGGAGACACCATGACCGACCCCCTGACCGACGCCTGGCCGTATCTGGACGTCCACCAGTCCCGGACGCACGAGCCGACCCCGTACGAGTACAAGCTCGCCGCGACCCTCGAAGAGGTCTTCACCAAGGAGGGCCACGAAATCGCCGACGTCGTACGTGGCTTGAATGCCCGTCAGGTGCACGCGGCCGACGGCACACCGTGGACCGAGGAGTCCTTCCGCGCCGAGATCACCCGACTGGGAGCCTGACCATGACCTTGTCGTCCTCCGCCACCGCCGACCACGTCTACGCCACGGGGCTGCGCAACCAGTGGCATCCGGTCGTCCCCTCGCACTTCGTCGCCCCGGGCGCGATGCGCCGGGTGACCGCGCTCGGCGAGCAGTGGCTGCTCTTCCGCCGCTCGGACGGCGTCCTGTCGATGCTGGCCGACCGGTGCCCGCACCGGGGCGCGCCGCTGTCGCTGGGCAAGCACCTCGGCGACCGGGTCGCCTGCTGGTACCACGGGGTGGAGGTGGAGGGCGACGGCACGGTGTCCTCCGTCCCCGGCCTTCCCGGGTGCGGCCTGGAGGGGAAGAAGCTGGTCGCCTCGCTGCCGGTACGGGAGGTGGCGGGCGCGGTCCTCGCGTACTTCGGCGACGAGGAGCACCCCGAGCCGCCGGAGCTGACGCTCCCCGAGCCGCTCACCGAAGACGGAGTGTCGGCCTTCCTCTGCTACGCGGAGTGGGACGTGCCGTGGCGGTACGCGGTGGAGAACCTGCTCGACCCGATGCACGGGGCGTTCCTCCACCACGACTCGCACACGATGTTCGACGGGGACACCACCGCCAAGTTCCGCATCCGGGAGACGGATCGGGGCTACTTCTTCGAGAAGACGGACCAGCGGGGCGTCAACTTCGACTGGGTGGAGCTGTGCCGTACCGGTGTGGACTGGGTCGACCTGTCGATTCCGTACCCGCCGTCCGCCGGTCCCGGCGGTCCGTTCGGCATCGTCGGCATGGTCTGCCCGGTCGACGAGGGGCGTTCCGGTGTCTTTTTCTGGCGTTACCGGCGGGTGGAGGACTGGCAGCGGTCGTCCTGGCGGTTCCTCTACCGGACGCTGATCGAGAAGCGCCACTGGGAGGTGCTGGAGCAGGACCGGGCGATGCTGGAGGCGATGCCCGCCGACGCGGACCAGCGGGAGAACCTCTATCAGCACGACCTGGGCGTGGTGCGGCTGCGCCGGCTCTACCGGGCGGCAGCGGCGGAGCAGACGGGCGCCCGGCGGGGCTGAGGAGCGAGGGGCGGGGCTGAGGGGCGTCCGGCGAGGCTGAGGAGCGAGGGGCAGGGCTGAGGGGCGCTCACCCGTCCCGTGCCGGGGCGGCCGCCCGCCCGGACGGCTGCCCCGGCCGGGCGGGCGCGCCTTCCGCGTCGTGCGTCCCGCGCGGCCTGGCGAGCAGGACTCCCGCGAGGATCAGCCCCATCCCGGCGAGCCGGCGGCCGGTGAGGCTCTCCGCGGCCAGGACCGTGCCGAGCAGGACGCCGGTGACCGGGTTGAGGAGGCCGATGAGGCCGACCGTGGCGGCGGGCAGCCTGCGCAGGGCGGCGAACCAGGCGAGGAAGGCGAGCGCGGTGGCGACCACGGTGACGTATCCGAACGCCAGGAGCGCGCCGGCGTCCACCGGTGGCGGCGCCCCCTCGGAGACGACCGCCGCCACCAGCAGGAGCACCCCGCCGAAGCAGAGCTGCCAGGCGGTGGTGGCGAGGACCCCCGCGCCGGAGTCCCAGCGCTGGGAGAGCACGTACCCGACGGAGGAGACCAGCATGGCGGCGACCGAGGCGATCAGACCGCCGGTCCCGCTGCCGCCGGCACGGCCCCACATCATCAGCACCACCCCGGCGAGCCCGGTCACGCCCGCCGCCAGATGGGCGGCGCGGGGGCGCTGGGCGAGCAGGGCCCAGGCGGTCACCGTCATGACCAGCGGGGAGAGCGCCATCACCGTGGACGCGGTGCTGGTGGCCAGCCGCTGCGCGGCGATGTAGACGAGCACGAAGAAGGCGCTGGTGTTCAGCAGCCCCAGCACCGCGGACCGCCACAACCACTCGCCCCTGGGCCTGGTCCGGGCGAGGAGCATCAGCAGGCACCCGGCGGGCAGGGCGCGCAGCGCGGCTCCCCAGAGCGGGTTTCCGGCGGGGAGGTAGTGGCGGGTGACGTAGTAGGTGGTGCCCCAGGCCACGGGTGCCACCGCGGCGGTGCCCACCTCTCGCAGATTGGCTTCCATGGAAGACATATTAGCTTCCCAGGAAGCTAATCGCTAGAGTGGGGTCATGCAGCAGCCCCACGAGCACCAGGACCCGCCGCTCGACCACGTGGCCCGCATCCAGGCCGCCTGGCGCCGTGAGCGCCCCGACCTCGACGTCGGCCCGCAGGCCGTGATCGGCCGACTGCACCGTCTCGCCGCCCTGCTCACCCGGGAGTTGTGCGTGGTGTACCAGCGCTACGGCCTCAGCGAGGGCGAGTTCGACGTCCTCGCCGCGCTGCGCCGGGCCGGAGCCCCGTACGAACGGGCTCCCGGGGAGCTGGCAGCGCACACCATGGTGACCACCGGCGCGATGACCAAGCGCATCGACCGGCTGGAGCGGTCGGGCCTGGTGACCCGGCGCCGGGGGGACGGGGACGGCCGGGGCCGGGTCGTGGCGCTCACCGTGCCGGGGCGCGAACTCATCGACCGGGCGTTCACCGACCACATGCACAACGAGCGGCGCCTCCTCGCCGCACTGCCCCCGGCACGGGCCGACGAGCTGGAGAGCCTCCTCACCACCTGGCTCGCCGAGTTGGAAGACCCGCGCGGCGACGGTGCCGGCGAACGGAGTTGAGCCGAAACGGGCCTGGCCGGACGCCTCACAACCCCGCCAGGCTCCGGACCACATGGGTCATGTGCTGGACGTTGCCCACCCGCAGCCAGGTGGCCGGGTTCCCCGTCCCCGGGCCGTCCGAGCCGGCGCTCACGGCCGGGTGGGTCAGGGCGCGGGCGCAGTCGCGCAGCCAGGTCTCCCCCGAACTGGCCAGCGCCCCACGGAAGTCGGGGAGCCGGAGGAGTTCACGTGCGGCCTCACGGTTGGTCTTCGCCCGGTCCGGTCCGCTGTGCGCCGTCCTCACCAGCGCGTAACTCCGGTCCGTGGTGTAGCGCAGGTACCCCCAGTCCGGACCTCCCCCCTGGTCCGGGCGGGCGAGGGCGACGGCCGGCTGGACCCCGTAGTCCCCGAACCCGAGGGCGGGGAGGCGGCCGGCGAGGTTCCGCCGTATCTCGTGCCAGAGCCGCCAGTCCCGGCGGGGCTCCTCCCGTACGCCCCGGACCAGCATCTCGGCGGTCACCCGGGGGAATCCTCCGCCGATGATGACGACGGAGCGCCAGTCGGCGAGCGGGACCAGGGCGTCGAGGGCGCGCAGCGCGTCCTTGGGGATGCCGGGCCGGTCGGCGAGGACACCGCCGAGATCGATCAGCAGCTCGATCTTCACGCCGTCGCCGATCCGTTCGAGCAGGCGGGCGACCGCCTCGGTCAGTTCGGGGTTCCACTCACCGGGAACCTCGACCCGGACGCCGAGAGCGCGACCGCAGTCCACGGCGAGCGTACGGGCGGCGGCCTGCTGTCCGGTGGGCCGGAGCGGGCCCGTGACCGGGCAGAATCCTCCGAACTCGATGTACTGCGCGAACACGTCGGCGAGTACGGGGATCTGCTCCCGGTCGGCGAGGGGGGCGTCGAGCCATGCGAGGCCCCGGGCCCGGACCCTGCTCACCGCCGCGATCTCCGCGCGTACGGCTGCGGCCAGCCTGGGGCCTCGCGTTCCGGGATGGGGCGGCAGGCTCCACAGGGGTGTGACCTCGTCGCGGATCTCCGGCCGGAGGTCGCGGAACGCCTCGGCGGCGTGACGACGTATCGGCAGTACGGGAACGTAACGAAGCTTCGGCATGGCGCCCCCCGGTCGACGTCCTGCGGGAAGGGTGCTCGCGGTCCGGCAGCACGCGAAAGAGGGCGGAACCGGACTCCGTGGCCGGATGGTTCCGAAGGGCCCGAATACACCCACCACACCTTCGCACGAACCGAGTTCACCGGTCCCGCGACGACCTCGGCCCATCCTGTCCCGCGCCGACGGCTACGGCCACGGCCGTGACCCGCGCCCGCACCCTCTCTCCCTGACGCGCTTCCGGCCGCCGGCCCACGCGCCTACTCCGACACTCGCGGTGGCGAGCGCGACAAATCCCCCCGGATCGCGCCTTCCGGGCCGGGCAGCCGCACGGGCCCTTTCCGAGGTTCCGACAAGCACCTTCGCTCTCCTGCGACTTGGTGTCTGACCTGGGCAGCGCGCGCGCCTTCGGGGAGGTACGGTCATGCCGTGCGGGCAACCGGGGCTCCGGCCAACTGCACCCGTTGAAGCGCGAGTAGGAGATTCCGATGGCCCCTGACGACGTTGAGTTCCGCAAGAAGATCCGTGCCGACATACCTCACTCCGCGCGGGTGTGGAACGCATGGCTGGGCGGAAAGGACAATTACCCCGTCGACCGGGAGCTGGCGGACGCGGTCACCGCCGCCTACCCGGCCACGGCCGCCATCGCGAAGGCGTCACGCGCCTTCCAGGCGAGGGCGATCCGCCACCTCGGCGGCCTGGGCGTCCGCCAGTTCCTGGACGTCGGCACCGGCCTGCCGGTGGAGAACAGCACCCACCAGGTCGCGCAGTCCATCGATCCGTCCTCCCGGATCGTGTACGTGGACAACGACCCCATCGTGCTGGTGCACGCCGCCGCGCTGCTGACCAGCTCGCCCGAGGGTGCGACGGCCTTCGTGGACGAGGACCTCACCAACACGGACGCCGTGGTGGACGAGGCGGCGAAGACCCTGAACCTCGACGAGCCGGTGGCCGTGCTGCTCCTGTCGACGCTGGGACACCTGCTCCCCGACGACGGGATCAAGGTGGTCCAGTCGTACATGTCCCGGATGCCGTCGGGTAGTTACCTGGTCATCTGCGACACCATCAAGACTTCGGAGACCCTCGCGGCCCAGGACGCGTACGACTCGGGCGACAACCCGCCCTACCTGGTGCGCGAGCCCGAGGAGATCACCGGCTGCGCCGAGGGTCTGGAGCTGGTCGACCCCGGCTTCCTCTCCATCACGTACTGGCGCCCCGACGGCGAGCCCGAGGGCCCCGGCGTCGACCAGTGGGGTCTGGTCGCGCGCAAGCCCTGACGCTCCCCCGCACCACCTTGCCGTGAACGCGGCACACCGAGGGTCCCTCCGCACGGGCGGGGGGACCCTCGGCGTGTGTGCGTACGGGATCAGGGCTGGAGGGGCATGGTCCAGCAGTTGGAGCTCACGGACTTGCCCGCGAGCCGGTCGGTCAGCCAGGAGATGGCGTCGCCCTGGTCGGTGAGGAGCGGGACCAGGTGGTTGGTGACGATCTTGTCCCCGAGGTTGGGCAGGATGATGGCGTCGTAGGTGACGTTGGCGCCCTTGCCGCACCAGTCGACGGCGAGTTGGCGCGCCTGGGCGTGCGGGACGATGTCGTCCTGGATGCCGGTGGCCACGCGTACCGGAGTGGCGGGCTTGAGGTTGCCGATGCGCTGCGCGTCGAGCGTGGTCTTCAGCGCCGGGATGGTGTCGACGAGCTGGCTCAGGGACTTGCCGCTGGTCGTCCAGGAGCTGCTCTTCTTGAAGCCGTAGCCGAAGAGCGCGTCGCCGGTGCACATCGTGGAGAGATCGGCGAGGGCCGCCTTGCCGGCCGCGTTGATCTGGGCGTCCGCGATGGGCCGGAGGGACGGGTCGGTCTGGAGGAAGCCGTTCAGGGACCATCCCAGGGCTCCGGCGAGGGCGCTGCCGTCGATCCCCTTGATGGTGGCGGTCAGGTCGGCCGGGGGTGCGCCGACGTAGGCACCGGCCAGTTTGACGTCGGGGGCGTAGGTGGGCTGGAGCTCGGCGGCCGAGGCGCTGGCGCCGCCGCCCTGGCTGTAGCCGTAGAGCCCCACGGGTGAGGCGGCGGTGATGGACGCCCCGCTCACTCCGCGTGCCGCGCGGGCGGCGTCGAGGAGCGCGTGGCCGCCGTCGACCCGGCTGACGTAGGTGTGCAGCCGGTCGGTGGCTCCGAGGCCCGCGTAGTCGGTGACGACCACGGCGGTACCCGCTGCCAGCAGCCGGTAGATGGAGAGGTCCTCGTAACCGACGGACACCGTGTCGCCGTTGAGCGTGATCGGGTTCTGGAGTCCCAGCGAGGCCGCGCACTGGTCGCCCTGCCCCATCGTGCCGGGCGCCAGGGCGACGAGCGGACGGGGGCCGCTCCCCTTCCAGCCGGCCGTCGGCTCGATGTAGGCCCCGGTCACGGCCACCGGAAGGCCGTTGGAGTCGGTGGACTTGTACATGAGCCTGGTCGCCTTGCCCGGCAGCGGGCCGCCCACGCTGGGCAGGCTCAGCGCCAGCGGGAGGGACTCGGTGCGCACGAGCGTGCCGTTCGCGGCGGGCAGGGTCTGGGGCGGGGTGTAGAAGGCCGGGATCTCCACGCCCCGGGAGACCACCGGGGCCGTGGCGGCCGAGGCGGGGAGCGTCTGGGCGCCCAGGCAGGCCGCCGCGGCGATCCCGGCGGCCAGCAGCCGCCCGGTGATCACCCCCGCGGTTCCACGCCGGGCGGCACGGACGCGGCTCGGCGCCCGCAGGGACGGGCGGGGGAAACGGGCTGTTCTCGGTTGCTCCACGCGGCTCACTCCTTGGTTCGGGGGAAGGGCGAGATGTCGCTCGGCTCCCGGTGCCGGTGCGTCTCCGGCGGTGTCCGCCCGTGCGGTGCGTACGCGCCGGGGCGCGCGGCATCGACGGGAGTACGTGGCGGGAGAGCACCCGGAACCCTGATTCCGTACCGGGATGTGGGGGTGTGTGAGGGCTGGACCGGACGGGTGGTTCGGGGACTGCTGACGCGACGGCCTGGCGACGGGAACGCTCCGGAGGGTTGCTCCGTTCGGCGCCCCGTGAACCCCGACCGGGCGCGGGGAACGGTTAGTTACTGACCAGTCAGAATGGAGAGTAGGACCGGGTGTCACTCAGTGACAAGACGTCTGCACGTGCCGAATTCCGCCGCGTCCCGAGGGTGCGGCGGGACGCACCGGGATCGCACCGGAATCGCACAGGGACCGCGCCGGGGAACGGGCCGGGGAACGAGCCGACCGACAGGGCCCGATGGCGAATTCCGCAGGAACGAGTGCGACAAGTCGCCATTTCTTGCGCCACCTTGACGATCTTTCTTCGGCTCCCCGCTTGGAAATCAGACCGGTTGGTCTAGGCTCTGCATGCCTTTGATCTCGCAAGGGAGTCCGACGTGTCCTGGAAGGGTCCATTCCTCGTGGCTGGCGCTGTGTTCTGCAAGGCCGTCGGGACGAGGCCGTCGTGGTGAGCCCGCCGCACGACGGAGTGAACCGCCGCACGAAACGGACCGCCCGGCCGGGGAGCGGGACGCCGTTCCGACCCGCCGTGGTCTGGCCCGCCGCCGCCGTCCTCGCGGCCGGGTGCGCGGTGGCCGCCTCGACTCTCACCGACGACGCGCGGCGCCTCGTGGCGGTGAGCGGTGTCGCGGTCGCCGTACTGCTGCTCGCCCCGGTGGTGCTGCTCGCCCGGAAGCTGGACACCGAGCGCGAGCGGCGCGCCGAGGTGGCGGCGCTCGCCCTCGCGCGGGACGCGGAGGTGGCGCACCTCTCCCAGGTTCGCGTACCGGCCATCGTCGAACTGCTGCGCACCGGACAGCGGGTGGACGCAGCGCCGGGCGCGCTGCGCAAGCCGCGCGAGACCGGCGAGGAGTTCGCACGGTCGCTGGAGTCCGTGGTGGAGGTGCTCGGCTCGGACGAGGCGGTGCACCGCGAACGTGTCCTGCGCGACTCGGTGATGGCCGCCTTCGAGTCGGTGGCGCGCACCATGCACGTGATGGCCACGGTGCAGCAGCAGGTGCTGGACCAGGTCGAACGCTCCCTGGACGACCCCCGCCTGATGGCCGAGGTGATGAAGGCCGACCACGCGGCCTCCCAGATGACCCGCAAGGCGCAGACGCTCCTGGTGATGTGCGGGATCTGGCCCGCGCGCCGCGAGACCCGGCCGGTCTCGCTGTACGACTGCGTACGCGGCGCGCAGTCGCGGATCGTGGAGTTCGGGCGGATCGAGGTGCACGGCGGGCAGACCCTGTACGCGGCGCCCCCGGCGGCCGAGGGGCTGATGCACGCCATCGCCGAACTCCTCGAGAACGCCACGGTGTTCTCACCCTCTCGCTCCCAAGTCATCGTCAATGTCCGGGAGGTGGGCGCGGGTGCGGTGGTCGAGATCGACGACGCCGGGCTCGGCATGCCGCCGGACGTGCTGGAGCAAGCCCGGGGCCAGCTCCACGACGACCTGGATCTGACCCGGCTCGGCGCGGTGCCCCGGCTCGGGCTGGCCTGTGTCGGCCGGTGGAGCCGTGAGCTCGGTTTCAACGTGGAGCTGAGCGGCACCTCCGCGTACGGCGGGACCCGTGCCGTGATGTTCGTACCGTTCCGGCTGCTCACCGAACCGGCGGCGCGGGTCCCGGCGCACCGGCGCCCGGAGGTCTTGCCGGCGGACGCCCCGGAGTCGCCGAGGCCCCCGGCACGGGACCGGCAGTGGCCGGGCGGGGACGGCGAACTCGCCGAGCACGCCCGCCCGGAGGACCTGGACGACGACGGCCCCGTGCCGGCCGGAACGTCCCCGGACGCCGCCCCGCAGACCGCGGGCCTTCCCCGCCGCCGCAACCGGCGGAGCCCGGCCCGCCCCCCGTACGCTCCGGAGGCCGCGTCGCCGCAGGCGCCTCGGCACTCGGCGCCCCGGGCGCGCTCCGCCCCCGAGTCCGCGCCGTGGACGCCGGAAGCGGCCCGCGCGTCGATCTCCAGCGTGGTCTCCGGCACCCTGCGCGGACGCGCCGCCCTCGGCGCGGACGAGGCGCGGCCCCGTCCGGACACCGCTCCCCCCGAGGTGGCGCCCCCCGGCGTTCCGCCTCTGCCCAGTACCCCGAACGAGCAGCACGGAGGCCGGTCGTGACCGGAACCATCACTCGACTCCCCGACTTGGGCTGGATGCTCCGCCCGCTCACCGAGATCCCCGGCGTCCGGCACGCGGTCGTCGTCTCGGAGGACGGCCTGCGTCTCGGCCACGCGTCGGCGGAGAACCTCAAGGGCCCGGTGTCGGACCTCAGCGTCGCCGAGGCGGAATCGCTCTCGGCTGCCTGCGCGGCGATGACCATGACGGGCCGCTCGACGACGACGCTGCTGTTCGGCTCGGGTGTCGGGCTGCGCCAGCTGATGCTGGAGTCGGACCACGGGTTCGTCCTGTTCACCCATGCCGGGGTGGGTGCGCACCTGGGTGTGGCCACCGACCTGGAGGCGGACATCGGTCTCGTGGCGCAGCAGATGCAACTGCTGGTGGCGAAGATCGGCGCGCATCTGAGCAGCCTGCCGCGGGATCAGGCCATCGCGTCGTCATGACGGACCGGTCCGAGGAGCCGAGAGCCTCGGCGGTACGCCCTTATGTCATCACCCGCGGCCGTGCGGAGTCGGGCGGCGAGCCACTGTCCTGGGAGTCGCTGGTGATGGCCACGGAGGCGGCGTTCCCCGCCTCCCTCCAGCCGGAGCACCTCGCGATCCTGACGCACTGCGAGGGGCTCATCTCGGTCGCGGAGGTCGCCGCGCACCTGCGCCAGCCTCCTTCTGTCGTGCAGGTGCTGCTGGCCGATCTCGTCCAGTGGGGGCTGATCGTGACCCGCCCTCCCATTCCCGCGGCCGAACGCGCGGATGTGACCATGCTCAGAAAGGTCCTCGATGGTCTCGAAAGCCGTATCTGAAGCCTTCGTCGAGGCCGGTCCGCCATCCGCCACCGGCGGGGTGAACCCTGCCCGGCCCTCCTCGGGGAAGTACGTCGCGTCCAGCGTGGCGGGGGCGGCGAAGATCCTGGTCGTCGGCCCGCTGGGGGTGGGCAAGACCACGCTGATCGGCACCGTCTCGGAGATCGAGCCGCTCTCCACCGAGGCCGCGATGACCCAGGCCGGCGCCCGGGTCGACACCCCCGTGGACAGCACCAAGACGACCACCACGGTCGCCCTGGACTTCGGGCGGCTGACGATCGACGGCGATCTGGTGCTCTATCTGTTCGGTACGCCCGGGCAGCAGCGGTTCCTGCCGGCCTGGCGGGATCTCGCCAAGGGCGCGCTGGGGGCGCTGGCCCTGGTGGACACCCGGGACCTGACGGCGTCGTTCGACGCCCTCGGCAACCTGGAGGACCTCGATCTGCCGTTCGCCGTCGCCGTGAACGTCTTCCCGGGGAGTCCGCTGCACGACGCGGCCGATCTGCGCGCGGCTCTCGATCTGCTTCCCGGTACGCCGCTGGTGCTGTGCGACGCGCGCGACCAGGAGTCGTCGATCCGGGCCCTGATAGCCCTCGTCAGCCATCTCATCCATGTCGCCACGGAGCCCTCATGAGCACCACCCCGCACCCTCCGG
The DNA here is from genome assembly GCF_026343115.1 of Streptomyces sp. NBC_00102. Lineage (GTDB taxonomy): Bacteria > Actinomycetota > Actinomycetes > Streptomycetales > Streptomycetaceae > Streptomyces. Next base: position 5,813,238 of record NZ_JAPEMC010000001.1, on the reverse strand, counting down.
CCGGGTCCGCCGCCCAGTGCCCTTGGCCCGCCGCCGCCCCGGCCGGGTCCTCGGCGACCCCGTTGTACGGGCCGGATCTCGACGGTGACCGGATGACCCTGCTGTACGAGGAGATGCGCGGCGAGCACGGTCCGGTGGCCCCGGTGACCGTGGCTCCGGGTATCGACGCCTGGCTGGTGCTGGGCCACCGCGAGCTGCTCCGGCTCACCCGCGACGAGGGGGACTTCTCGCACGATCCGCGCCACTGGAGTCTGCTGCGCGAGGGCCGGGTGCCCGCGGACTCGCCGATCCTCCCGATGGTCGGCTGGCGTCCGGCGCTGCTCTTCGCGGACGGGCAGCAGCACCGCAGGATGCGGGCGGCGGTCTCGGACGCCCTCGCCAAGATCAACGGTCACGAGCTGCGGCGGAGCGTGCGGACGGCCGCCGAGGGGCTGATCGCGTCGTTCGCCGGGCAGGGCAGGGCGGACCTGGTCGCCGACTACGCGCGTACGTTGCCGATGCGGGTGGTCACCGGGCTGCTCGGGCTGGACGACCGGACCGGACGGGAGCTGGTGGAGGCCGTGGCGGGCACCGTATCCGCGACCAGCGGCTCGGCGGACGCCAGCCGCCGGATGGGCGCCATCCTCTACGGGCTGATCAAGGAGAAGCGGCGCGAGCCGGGCGAGGACGTCACCTCCGCGCTGCTGTACCACCCGGCGGAACTCACCGACGAGGAGGTGCTGCACAACCTGGTGGTGATGTTCGTCGCGGGCAACCAGACCACGGTGAACTGGATCGCCACCACGCTGCGCATCCTCCTGTGCGACCCGGCGTTCCGCTCCTCGCTGACCGGCGGGCATCTGAGCGTGGACGACGCGCTCGATCTGGTCCTGTGGCGATTCCCGCCCACCCAGAACTTCCCGGCCCGCTACGCCACCCGCGACATGCGGTTCGGCGGACAGGACATCCGTACCGGCGACATGCTGATCCTGGGCCTCGCCGCGGCCAACGCGGATCCCGAGATCCTGCCGGCCGACGGTGCGCCGGTGGTCGGCAACCGTTCCCATCTGGCGTTCGGTGCCGGGCCGCACACCTGTCCCGCGCAGGACCCGGCGCGGCTGATCACCCGGACCGCGGTGGACACCATCCGGCACCGGCTGCCGGACCTGGAACTCGCCGTGCCCGAGTCCGAGTTGGAGTGGATCAAGTCGCCCTGGAGCAAGGGCCTGGGGGCACTGCCCGTGCGGTTCGGCAAGGCCGAGCTGCCGCAGGGGCCGGTACCGGCGCAGTCGGCGGGGGACCTGGTGCAGGCGCGGTCGGCGCCTTGGAGCACCTCGTCGTTCCGGCCGTCCACGACCATGCCGTTCTGATCCGCCGCGAAGACCCCACACCGGACCCCGAAGGTCCGGCACCGCACGAACAACGCTCTCCGCGACCACTCAACCCCGAATCTGGAGAACCCTGTTGAACACGTCACCGGTGAACTCCGCGGCCGACGGGCCGCACCGTCTCGACCCGGCGGGCGGTTGCCCGCACGCGGCCAACGCCCGGCTGCTGGCGCGCTCCGCGGTCGCTCCGGTGATCCTGCCCGGCGAGGTCGAGGCCATGGCGGTGCTGGGGCACGACGCGCTCAAGGAGTTCCTCGCCCATCCCGACGTCGCCAAGAACGCGGCGCATTTCGCGGCGCTGCAGGCCGGTGAGATCGCGGACGGCTGGCCGCTGAAGACCTTCGCGACCGTGCAGGGGATGACGACCGCCGACGGCGCCGACCACCGGCGGCTGCGGTCCTTGATGAGCAGGGCGTTCACTCCGCGGCGGGTGGAGGAACTACGGCCGCGCATCGAGGCGTTGACCTCCTCGCTGCTGGACGGTCTGGAGGAGGCCGCCGCGTCCGGGGACGGGGTCGCCGATCTGCGGACGCACTTCGCGCTGCCCCTGCCCATGGGGGTCATCTGCGAACTCCTGGGGGTGGAGGCCGAACACCACGACCGGCTGCACCGGTTGTCCAACCAGATCGTCGCCACGGACATCGGCCCGGAGGAGGCGATGGCCGCCAACCGGGAGATGGTGGAGGTGCTGAGCGCGGTCGCCACCGCCCGTACGGAGGAGCCGGGGGACGACCTCACCAGCGCGCTGATCGCGGCCCGCGAGGAGAACGGTGACCGGCTGGCCCCGCAGGAGCTGATCGGCACCCTGATGCTCACGATCATCGCCGGGCACGAGACGACCCTCAACCTGATCACCAACGCGGTACGGGCGCTCTGCACCCACCGCGACCAGCTCGACCTGGTCCTCGCGGGCGGGGCGAGCTGGGAGGACGTGGTGGAGGAGACGCTGCGCTGGGACAGCCCGGTGAGCTACTTCCCGTTCCGCTACCCGACGCGCGACCTCGAACTCGACGGCACCGTGATCCCCAAGGGCACGCCGGTGCTGGCCGGTTACTCCGCGGCGGGCCGGGACACGAAGGCCCACGGGCCCGACGCCGAACGCTTCGACATCACCCGCGACGACAAGGCCCGCCACCTCTCGCTCGGCCACGGCGCGCACTACTGCATGGGCGCCCCGCTGGCCCGGATGGAGGGCACCGCGGCGCTGAAGCAGCTCTTCACCCGCTTCCCCGATCTCGATCTGGCCGTGCCCGAGCCCGAACTCCCCCGGCACGCCTCCTTCGTGGGCAACAGCGTGCAGAAGCTGCCGGTACGCCTGCACGGCTGAGCCCGCGCCCGGAGGACGCCTGCGAGGCGGGTGGGGGACTCCGCCCCGCCCGCCTCGCAGGCATGCGCGCACCCCTCCACCCCGAACCCCCCGCGCACCCCTCCACCCCCAACCCCGCGCGTGCACCTCCACCCCGAACCCCGCGCGTGTACCCGCGAGAAGCCTCTCGTACGGCTCCGATCCGCCACCTGCCCCGCCGGCCCGGGTGACCTCCACGCACCGGGACGAACCCGCCCTCCCGGCACGCGAAAACAATCCGGACGCCCCTTTTCCGGCCTCTTCCGGCCCCTTCCGACCCGTTCACCACCGCTCGCCGCGCTCCGGCGCACGCCGGAGCGGAACGTTCGGTCTCAGGCGATATCCCCAGCATGGCCACGTGGTTACCGGGTCGTGAATCGTGAACCTTGGGGTGTCCTTTGCCTCTCCATGGTTCCGCTCACCTCAGTAGATTGCCTGTGCCGCCCGCGCAGGTGCGTACCCTGCGGTCTTGTCTGTGAAGGGGCGGCGGGGGGTGGGGCATGGAACAGCCGAAGGAGGCGGCGAGATCGGCCGCCGGGACGACGGGCGCGCGATGTCAGATCGACATCGACGCACACGGGGGGTACGGCTGGCGGCTGGTCGCGTCGAACGGGCGGGCGATGGCGGTGGCGGCAGTCTCGTTCGCCTCGCCCGGGACGTGCAGATCCGCGTTCGTCGCTCTGTGCGCGGAGCACGCGCAGACGTCCGGGGGGATTCAGCACCGCAAGGGCGGCGGCGGCTGGATCTGGATCATGCGGGACAAGTCCGGTATACCCGTGGCCGCTTCACCGAGGACGTACGAGCGCCACGCGACCTGTCGCTCCGCCTACGACAGGTTCCGCGCGATGCTGCCCGGATTGGAGGTGGAAGAAGAGGCGTTCTGGGGTAGTTCTTGAGCGTACTGCTGCGAAGAATGTCGATGTTGCCCCCAGGGCCCCTCTCGTTCACCTCTCGGGACGTGTCCGTCCACCGGATCGGTCGAGCGTCGGGGCGTGCCTTCGCTGAAAAGACCCAGACGCCCTGGCGACGACGGCGTCCCCTCCGGGATTCCCGCCGACGCCCCGGCCGCCGGCCCCGTCGCCGCCCCGCTCGCCATTCCGGTGGCGGGCGGCGACGCCCGGCGGCGGCTGTACGCGGACCCCGGCCTGCCGGACAAGGTGTTCCGTACGGTCGCCCGCTCCGGCGGATCACTCGTCCTGCTGGTGATGCTCCTCGTCGGCGGTTTCCTCTTCGCCCGGGCCCGCCTCGCCCTGGCGGACGCCGGCTGGTCCTTCTTCACCACCTCCCAATGGGCCCCCGACGCGGGGAACTTCGGCATCGCCGCCGTTCTCGTCGGGACGGTCCTCATCGCGCTGATCGCGATCGTCTTCGCCTTCCCGCTGGCGCTCGGTTCCGCGCTCTACATCTCCGAGTACGCCTCGCCGAGGCTGCGCCGCACCCTCATCAGCGTGGTCGACCTGATGGCCGCTGTGCCGTCCGTCGTGTACGGCTTGTTCGGCTTCTTCTTCCTCCAGGACAAGGTGGTGCCCACCGCCCGGTGGATCGCCACCTACTTCGGCTGGATACCGGTGTTCGGCGTCGACGGTGCCGATCCGGACGACCCGCTCTCGCCGCCGAGCGTCTACACCTCGTCGTCGATGCTCGCGGGGCTGGTCGTCGCGATGATGATCGCGCCGATCATCTGCTCGATCATGCGCGAGGTCTTCTCGCAGGCCCCGGCCGGTGAGCGGGAGGGCGCCTACGCCCTCGGGGCGACCCGCTGGGGCATGATCCGCAGCGTCGTCCTGCCCTTCGCCAAGGGCGGCATCATCGGCGGCACGATGCTCGGACTCGGCCGCGCGCTGGGCGAGACCATCGGCGTCTTCATGGTCATCTCCCTGACCTTCGACGTCCAGTGGCACGTGCTCCAGGCCGGCACCAGCTCCGTCTCCTCGCTCATCGCCCTGCGCTACGGCGAGGCCGGCGAATTCGGGATGTCGGCGCTGATGGCGGCCGGTTTCGCCCTCTTCGTCATGACATTGATCGTCAACTTCGCGGCCTCGTCCATCGTCGCGCGCAGCCGCTCCGGTGCGTCCAGCGACGCCTGAGCGCGCCGCCGCCCGCACTCCGCGCGGTACGCGCCCGGTCTTGCCCGGTTCCTTGCCCCTGAAATGAGCGTGACGACCATGACTCTGGCCCCTGAAGCGCCCCGCGCGACCGGTGGCGCGGACCCGGCCCCCGGCGCCGCGCCCCGTACCTTCCTGCCCGGGCCCGCCCGTACCAAGGACCCCGCGGGCGAGCGCCGCCGGGCCCTGTCCCCGCTCCGCGCCTCCGATCTGTACGCCCTGCTCGGTGCGGCCGCCGGATCGCTCTCGCTGACCTGGCTCGTCTTCGCCCGGCTCACACCGTTCAACGGCGTGGTCGGGTTCGTCGTCGTGGCGTACCTCCTCTTCCTAGGGCTGTACGCGCTGGTGGTCTCGCTGGACGAGGACGGCCCGGCGGTCGTGGACCGGGTGGCCGCGGCCGTGATCCGCTCACTGGGCCTGCTGCTCGTGGCGATCCTCGTCTACGTCGTCGTCTACGCGCTCTTCGAGGGCCGCAAGGCGCTGGTGCACCTCAACTTCTTCACCGAGGACATGCGCTTCGCCGGTCCGCTGGAGCCGTTGTCGGTGGGTGGCGCGCTGCACGCGGCCGTGGGCACGCTCATCATGATCACCATCGCGCTGCTGGTCACCGTGCCCGTCGGGCTGGTGTGCGCGGTCTTCCTCAACGAGGTGCCCGGAGCCTTCGCGCGCTTCGTGCGCACGGTGGTGGAGGCGATGACCGCCCTGCCGTCCATCGTGGCCGGACTCTTCATCTACGCCACCGTGATCCTCGCCGTCGGCATGGACCGCTCCGGCTTCGCGGCGGCGCTCGCGCTCTCCGTGATGATGCTGCCGATCGTGATCCGCGCCGCCGACGTCGTCATCCGACTGGTGCCCGGCACCCTGCGCGAGGCCAGTTACGCGCTCGGCACCTCCCGCTGGCGGACGGTCTGGCACGTCGTCCTGCCCACGTGCCGCTCCGGGCTGACGACCTCGGTCATCCTCGGCACCGCCCGGGGCATCGGCGAGACCTCGCCGGTGCTCCTGACTGCGGGCTTCACCGCCGAGATGAACTGGGACCCGTTCTCCGGGCCGATGGTGTCGCTGCCGCTGGCCACCTTCACCTTCGTCCGCTCGCCCGAGCCGAACATGATCTCCCGCGGATTCGGTACCGCCGCGCTGCTCATGGCCCTGGTGCTGCTGCTGTTCGTCCTCGCCCGGGTGCTGGGCGGACGCGGACCGGGGCAGCTCTCGCGCGGCCAGGAGCACCGCAGGGTCACCGCCTCCCGCCGGGACGCGGCCCGCTTCGCGGCGCGGAGCCCCGTACGCCCCGCCGAGCCGTCCGCCGGCCCTGCGCCGAACGCACACCCCACGACACCGTGACGCCCGCCCCGTCCGGCCGTCACCCCTGCCCGCACCCCCAGAACCCGCGTGCCGCGCACCCGCACGCCGCCAAGGAGAACATCGTGAGACCCGTCAACGCCCCCGCCCGTTCGAGGGTGATGCTGCTGGCCCTGCTGCTCGTGTTCGGCGCACTCTCGGCAGTGCGGGCGCCCGTCGCCGAGGCCGCCTCGTACGCGAAGATCACCGGTTCCGGCTCCACCTGGAGCGCCAACGCGGTCACTCAGTGGGTCCGCAACGTCAAGGCCAACTTCGGCATGACGGTCAACTTCACCGACAACGGCTCCTCCCAGGGCCGTGAGCAGTTCCGCAACAACGTGGTGGACTTCGCCGTCTCCGAGATCCCTTACGGGCTGACGGAACAGGGCGTCCGTGACTCGCCCCCGCAGCGCGGGTACGCCTACATGCCGATCGTCGCCGGTGGTACGTCGTTCATGTACAACCTCAAAATCAACGGCAAGCGGGTCACCAACCTGCGGCTCTCCGGGCCGGTCATCGCGAAGATCTTCACCGGGCAGATCACCCGCTGGAACGACGGCGCGATCAAGGCGGACAACCCCGGCCTGACCCTGCCCGCCCGCCAGATCATCCCCGTCGTCCGCTCCGACGGCTCTGGCACGACCGCCCAGTTCACCACCTGGCTGGCGAAGGAGCAGACATCGGTCTGGAACGCCTACTGCAACAAGACCGGCCGCGGCAGCGGTTGTGGCATGACCTCGAACTACCCCCTGCTCGGCGGGAGTTCGATGATCGCCAAGTCCGGGTCGAACGGTGTCGCCGGTCACGTCCGCCAGGCGTCCGGTGAAGGCGCGATCACTTACGTCGAGTACTCCTACGCCCTCAAGACGGGCTTCCCGGTCGCCAAGATGCTCAACACGTCCGGCTACTACGTCGAGCCGACCGCCGCCAGCGTGGCCGTCGGCCTGCTCGGCGCGAAGATCAACACGGACAAGAGCAGCCCCTCCTACCTCACCCAGATCCTCGACGGCGTCTACCGCAACGGCGACGACCGCACCTACCCGCTGTCCAGCTACAGCTACATGATCCTGCCGACGAAGGAGGAGGCCGGCTTCACCAAGAGCAAGGGCAATTCCCTCGGCACGTTCGGCCGTTACTTCCTCTGCGACGGTCAGCAGCAGGCGGAGGAGCTCGGCTACTCGCCGCTCCCGAAGAACCTGGTGCAGGCCGGCTTCGACCAGCTGCGCAAGGTACCCGGGGCCCCCACCTCCGCGATCGACATCGGCAAGTGCCGCAACCCCACCTTCTCCAGCGACGGCAGCAACACCCTCGCCAAGAAGGCACCCCAGCCGAAGGCGTGCGACAAGCAGGGCCCCACGCAGTGCACCACCGGCACCGCCGGTGACACCCGCACCACCCCGGTCAAGCCCAGCGCCTCCGGCACCGGCGGCATCTCCGCGGGTGGCACGACCGGCACCACGACCTCGACGGGCGGCACCTCGACGGCCGGCGGCTCCACCGGCGGTCAGGGCTCGGGGACCGCGGGCACGGTCGGCGCGGCCACGGACACGGACGGGGACGGACAGCCCGACGCGACCGCAGGCGGTACGGGCGGGACGGACGGAACCACGGGCACCACGGTCGACCCCGACACCGGTGAGGTGATCACCGACTCGACGGCCGTCGGGGACAGTTCGGTCGTCGCCAACCCGGTCACCCTCGCCTCGGGCGACGCCCTGGGGCTGCGCGGCGCACTGATGGCGCTCTCCGCACTGCTGCTGGTCGCGCTGGTCGTCGTACCCCCGCTGACCGCACGGGCCATGGCCGCCCGCGCCCGGCGCAGGGGGGACGCGGCATGAGCGGCGTGACGGCGGACGACCGCACCGGGAACCAGCGGGAGAGGAAACCGTTCATGCGTCGCGTACGGGTACGGCGGCCGGGGCGCGACGCCCCGGCCGGGCGCCGGGTGCTGGCGGGTGTGGGCGCGCTGACGGCCGCCCTCGTCCTCGCCGTGCTGCCGGTCCCGCCGGGTGGTGACACCCCCGCGAGTGCGGCGGAGCAGCAGAGCTCCGCGGTGACGAAGACGGGCAAGAAGGGCCCGTACGACGACTTCTCCCAGCTGAAGGTGACGGTCGGCCAGACGAAGAATCTGCGGGGCCAGGCGATCAAGGTGTCCTGGACGGGAGGCACTCCGGGGACTTCGGAGACGGCCCGCGACTTCATGCAGCTCATGCAGTGCTGGGGGGACGATCCCGACGCCGGGCCGTCGCGCGAGCAGTGCGAATTCGGCGCGACCGATTCCTTCACTCCCGGCTCGACCAGGACCCTCATTCCGCAGACGGATGCCGACCCTGCCGAGGGCGACTACACGGACGCGGGGGACGAACCTGTCGGAGGCAACAAGTACGTTCCCTTCAGGCCGGTCAGCGGAGCGGCGACGACCGGCGCCTTCGACTACACCTACTTCACCGGCGGGGACACCAACACCCTCCCCTGGGTGCAGAACGACTCCCAGGGCTCGGGCGAGGCCACCTTCGAGGTGCGCACCTCCGTCGAGTCACCGCACCTGGGATGCGGGGCCCGCCGCAACGCCGAGGGAGCCATACAGCCGTGCTGGCTCGTCGCCGTCCCGCGTGGCGACTACAACCCGGACGGCCGCCTGGCGCAGTCCGTTTCGTCCCCCGCCGCGGCCAGTGCGCTGAGCCGGTCCGTCTGGGACCAGCGCCTGACGTTCCGTCTCGACTTCCTTCCCGTGGACGGCAACTGCGACGCCGACAAGCCCGAGCGGCGCACCATCGGCTCCGAGTTGGTCACCGACGCGATGACCTCGTGGCAGAGCGCACTCTGCGCCGACGGATCCCATCGCTTCACCTTCACCCAGGCCGGTGAGGAGACCGCGCGCTCGGCGGTCACCGCGCCGACGGACACCTCGCCCGGCCTCGCCTTCACCGTGGACCCGGTCGAGGTCGACGCCGACTCCGCCCCCGTCGTGCACGCGCCGGTCGCGATCAGCGGACTCGCCATCGGCTTCATGTGGAACTACACGGACGCGTCCACCCAGGTCTCGCACCATGCGAGCCGGCTGCGCCTCAACCAGAGGCTCCTGGCGAAGCTGCTGACCGAGTCGTACGTGGAGAACGTACAGATGGGGACCTTCGGCCTACCCCAGCCCGAGTCCGTCGCGGGGAATCCCATCAGGATCGCTTCGGACCCGGAATTCCTCCGGTTGAACCCCGAGATCAATGCCGGACGCGAAGCGCCGAACGGAATAGTCGTCGGCCTGGATAATTCCGACACCGCGCGCATGCTCTGGCGCTATCTCATCCAGGACAAAGACGCCCGCTCGTTCCTCGAAGGGAATCCCGACCCTTGGGGAATGCATCTCAACACCAGCTACAAGGGTATCGGTCTGACCGAAGAACCCTTCGACTACTACCCGAAGAGTGACATCACCTCGACGCCCACCCAGTGCCCCGGAATCGAATACGGAAGCCAGAATCTCGTACCGTACGCCAATGACATGCACAGCACCGCCCTGAAGATCCGACGGGGTTACTCGGGCCTGGCGTTCACCTGCAACGCGACCACGTCTCCGCCGGGGCTGACGGGAACGCGCCCGCCGCTGAACAGCGCCCACGAGATCGGCATCGCGGACGCCGCTTCCTCCGAGCGGTACCTCCTGGACGTGGCGGCCCTGCCCAACGCCGACGGCACCTTCGTGAAGCCGACGACGGCCACCATGCTCAAGGCGGTCACGCAAATGCCGGACTCCTCCGTCCCGGGAGTCAGGACGACCGACCCCGCCAAGGTGCACGGCAGCGCGTACCCGCTCACCTCGGTCGTCTACGCAGCGGCCTCCACGGACCAGCCGGCCGACGCCCGGGCGGACTACGCCAAGGTCATCCGGTACGCCGCGGGCGACGGACAGACGCCCGGCACCGCGCCTGGTCAGCTCCCGGCCGGGTACGCCCCGCTGCCGAAGGAGTTGCGTACCCAGGCGCTCGCGGCAGCGACCGCACTGGAAGAGGGCGTGGTCACCGAGGACGGGACCCCGGCGGACGGCGGTTCCTCGAACGCCGGCGACAACGGCGCCACCTCGGGCGGCGGCTCCGGCACGAGCGGCACGGGATCTTTCTCGTCCGGCTCGACGGGCGACTCCACGGGGGCGTCCGGGTCCGCCGGAACCTCCGAAGCTCCCGCGGCATCCGGGGCCGCGGCTTCGGGCAGCACCGCTGCCGCCGCCTCGGGAGGGACCACCACACCCACTGCGGCGTCCGGCAGCACCCCCTCCGAGCTGCTCGGTGCGGTCCGCTGGGTCCTGCTCGGCGTGCTCGTCCTGGGTGGCGCGGCCTCTCTGTCGGGACCTGTCCTGCTGCGTCTCTCCACGCGCAGGGGCAGGACGGAGGCAGTCGGCGCCCGATAGGAAAGCGCAAGGAATTCGCGCCTTCCCGGAACATCCCCTTTCCAGGAAGGCGCGATTTCCCGGCAGTACGCCCGGAACCTCCAAGGGTGGCGCAGGAAACAATCCATTCATCTGATCCGCCCCTCTGATTTGTGGCCTCCCGCACCCCGATCGGGAAGTGTGGGCACCGCCGGCCGACGGGCCGGAAGCAAGAAAATCCGGATCGCTCCACTGCTCCCTTCCTTGTCATCCGTACACATGGAATCCGTTTCCACGGAGGAGAAAACAGTGAACGTCACGTCTCGTGTTCGTACCGGTGCCGTCGTCGGTGCCCTCGCTCTCGCCCTCGGTGCCATGGCCGCCCCGGCCGCCATGGCCGACCCGGCGGCCGGCGACTACCGCACGCTGGCCGGTGTCGGCTCGGACACGACCCAGGACGTCGTGAACGCCCTCGGCAACGTCGTGGTGAACAGCTCCAACGCCAAGATCATCGCCTCGTACGACGCCACCGGTTCGGCGACGATCAACACCCGCGCCGCCAACTGTGGGATCAACCGGCCGAACGGCTCCAGCGCGGGTATCACCGCTCTCGCCGCCGATGTCGCCGACACCACCAAGGACTGCATCGACTTCGCCCGCTCCTCGCGCGGCATCAAGACGGCGGGCACCACCCTCACCTGGATCCCCTTCGCCAAGGACGCGGTCTCCGTCGCGGTCCGCACCGACAGCGCGATCTACGCCTCCGGCGCCCAGAACCTCACCACGGCGCAGCTGAAGGCGATCTACCAGTGCACCACGACCACGCTGAACGGCGTGACCCTCACCCCGCTGCTCCCCCAGGCCGGCTCCGGCACCCGCTCCTTCTTCCTGGAGAAGCTGGGCCTGACGGACGCGCAGGTCGGGTCCTGCGTCGACCAGACGGTCCAGGAGAACAACGGCGTCGCCCTGAACACCGCCGGTGACATCGCCCCCTACTCGGTGGCGCAGTACATCGCCCAGGCCACCGGCACGGTCACCGACATCCACGGCTCCACGGAGCTGATCTCGGTCAACGGCACCGCGCCTCTCACCACCGACGACACCCTCAACACCGGCTTCACCTACACCCGTGACGTCTACAACGTCGTCCCGACGGCGAAGATCACCGGTTCCACCGCCGACGCCACGGTTGTCGCCACCTTCGTCGGCTCGGCCTCCAAGGTCTGCTCCGCCACGTCCACCATCACCAACTACGGCTTCGGCACCCTCGGCACCGCCTGCGGCGCCACCACGATCCAGGGCCTCAACTAGTCACACCGCACCACCGAGCGCCATGGCCGGGCACCCCACGGGTGCCCGGCCCCCCGGCGTATCCATCCACCTACCGCTCTCCTGGGGGACATCACCCATGAACCGCCCGGCACCACTGAGATCGCCCGTGGCACTGCTGACGACGTGCGCCCTGCTGTTCGCCGCGCTCGCCGCCGCGCTCGCCATGGCAACGCAAGCCCACGCTTTCAGCACCATCGGGGCGCTCACACTCACTCCGGCGAGCGGCAAGATCGACGACCCGCTCATCGCGTCCCGCGTCGACACCGACGGCCCGTGCCCTCCCGACACCGTCGGGGCACCCGCGCTCATGGTCGTCCTGCCCGGTCAGGACGGAGCCGGCCTCAAGATAGCGAACTTCACGAACGACGCGGCGACCACCACGGACGGTCCGCTCTCAGGAAACCTGGTCAAGTCCCCTCTCGGGCATCGCACTCTGGGACAGCGTCTGCTCCAGGCGATCCCCGAGGGCTCCTTCGACGGTGTCTACACCGTGGGCCTCACCTGCGCGTCGTCCTCGGCCGACTCGCCGGCCTTCACCGCCCTCATCAAGGTCGAGGGGGACTCCTGGTCGGTCCTGGAGCAGCAGACCACCGGCATCGCGCTCTCCGGCGTCCCCTCAAGCGCCGTGGTGGGCCGGCCGTACAAACTGAAGGCCACCGTGACGCCCGCGGAAGCGACCGGTACCGTCGTCTTCTCGTCCAAGGCTTCCGAGAACGATCAACCGGTGGAGATCGGCCGGGCCGACCTCGTCGGAGGAACGGCGACGATCGATGTCCCCGCGCGGGCGACAGAGGGCCGCGCCTACTACTACGCGTCCTTCATCCCTGCCGACGCACAGCTGTACGCCGCTTCGGAAGCGGACGGCGGGGTGCCCGTCTACGCACCTCTGACCGTCACCGACGCCGGTGGTGACTCTCTCGACGCGAACCCGGTACTGAAGCCCGGTGACACGGTGAAGGTCACCGCTCGGGGATTCACGGCGGGGGCCGCGGTGACGGTCGGCCTCGACGGGGGCTCGTCCCTCACCGGCGCGACGGCGGACGCCGACGGCGCCGTGACCACCTACGCGTTCTCTGTCCCTGAGGACATCGAGGCCGGTACGCACACCCTGACGCTGGCGGAAGGTGCGGACGACGGGTACAGCGTCGCGTTCGGTTTCAGCACGGACGCGTCCGCGACCGACGACCCCACCGATCCGACCGACGACCCCACCGATCCGACCGACTCGACGGACGACCCGAGCGACACCGCGAGTCCGGACGCCTCCGATGCGGGCGGCTCCGACGACTCCGGCGGCTCTGACAGCTCCGCCGGGTCCGGCGACTCCGGCACCGGTGGCCTCGGCGCGGACTCGGGCTCGGGCGGCGGCACACTCGCCTCCACCGGCGCGCAGTTCGGCACGGCCGCACTCGGTGGCCTGGCCCTGATTGCCGCGGGTGCCGCCCTGGTCCTCCACGTACGCCGCAAGGGCATGCTCCACTTCGGCACTCCCCGCCACTGACCCGGACCCGACCGACCCGTCCGCCGCGGGCCCGGGACGCCACCTCGCGTGGTGGCCCGGGCCCGGCGGCGCGGAGCGGGTCCAGGCGGTGAAGCCCGCCGCACGCACCACTGACCGCCCCACCCCTCTCCGTACCGTCGACCAGGAGTGCACCCATCGTGTCCGTGCTCGCACCGCCGCCCCCGGCCGTACCGCCCGACCAGAAGCCGCCCCGCCCGGCCGCGGCGCCCGACGCGGCATCCTCCCGGCCCGGTCTCGCCCTGACCGGCGCCGCCCTGTGCGTGCTCGCCGCCGTGCTGTTCGGGTTCGCCGCGAACCTCACGGTCGTCGGCCACCTCCAGCACGCCCGGGACCAGCAGGTCGCCCACGACGACCTTCGGGAGCAACTCGCCCTTGGTACGGCCCCGGTGGGCCAACAGACCTTCGACGGCAAGTCGCTCGAACCCGGCGCCCCGGTCGCCCTGCTACGCATCCCCGTGCTCGACCTGGAGGAGGTCGTGGCGGAGGGCACCACCTCCACCGTGCTGATGTCCGGTCCCGGCCACCGCCGTGACACCCCGCTGCCGGGCCAGGCGGGCACCTCCATCGTGATGGGCCGTCAGTGGGGGTACGGCGGGCCGTTCGGCGGCCTGCACAACCTGCCGACCGGCACCCGGATCGACGTGACCACCGGTCAGGCGAAGGTCGGTTACGAGGTGACCGGCATCCGGCGGGCGGGCGACCCGCTCCCCGCCCCGCTCGCCTCCGGCGAGGGCCGGCTCACCCTGATCACCGCGACCGGCGGACCGTACACGCCCTCCGGCATCCTGCGCGTCGACGCCAAGCTCGTCACCCCCGTCCAGCCGAGCCCGCCCCGCGTGCTGCGCACCGGCTGGATCGCCGAGCCCGAGCAGGCGCTGAAGGGCGAGGACGACTCCTGGCTGGCGGTGTTCCTGTGGACGCAGGCCCTGCTCGTGGCGGCCCTGCTCACCGTGGCCGCCTACCGGGTCTGGGGGCGCTGGCAGACCTGGGCCTGCGGGGCGCCGCTGCTCGCCGCCCTCGGCATCGCGGACGCAGGGGCGTTGACCGCCCTGCTGCCCAACCTCCTCTGATCTCAGCACCGTTCACGTTCGCGCTCTCGTTCACGCAGACCATCTCGCCGTACCTTCTGGAGTCACCATGACCACCACCGACACGACCGGCGCAGCAGCCGACCGCGACGAGTTCACCGACACCCTCGTGCAGCCGCGCGTGATCCGCGGTCAGGGGCCCGCCACCCTGGAAGCCGACGAGATCTCCGCGTGGTTCGGGGACCACAAGGTGCTGGACCGGGTCTCGCTGACCATGCCCGCCCGTCAGGTCACCGCCCTCATCGGCCCGTCCGGCTGCGGCAAGTCGACGTTCCTGCGCATCCTCAACCGGATGCACGAGCTGATCGGTTCGGCCTCCCTGGCCGGCCGCGTGATGCTGGACGGCGACGACATCTACGACCGGGGCCGCCGCATCACGCACGCCCGCCGCAACATCGGCATGGTGTTCCAGAAGCCCAACCCGTTCCCGGCGATGTCGCTGTACGACAACGTCCTCGCGGGACTCAAGCTCAACGCCATCAAGGCCGGCCGGGACGCCAAGGACGACCTGGTGGAGGAATGTCTGACCAAGGCGGGGCTGTGGCGCGAGGTCAAGGACCGGTTGCGCCAGCCGGGCGGGGCGCTCTCCGGCGGTCAGCAGCAGCGGCTGTGCATCGCCCGCTCCCTCGCCGTACGCCCCCGCGTCCTGTTGATGGACGAGCCGTGCTCCGCTCTCGACCCGACCTCCACCCGTCGGATCGAGGAGACCATCGCCGAGCTGAAGTCCGAGGTGACCATCGTCATCGTCACCCACAACATGCAGCAGGCCGCCCGCGTCTCGGACACCTGCGCGTTCTTCCTCGCCTCGCAGGGCACGCCCGGCCTGATCGTCGAACACGGCGACACCCGGGCGATGTTCGCCTCCCCCCGGGACCCTCGTACCGCCGACTACGTCAACGGCCGTTTCGGCTGAGCCGGTACGCGGCCCGGTTCCGGCCGGAACCGGCACGCCATAACCAGAGGTTTGGTCATCGCGAAAAACCAGGTCTTGGACTTCTGATTCCTCGCTCGCCAGCATGAACCGCAGGACGGACGCGCCGCCGGAAACCCTTCCGGCGGCGCGCGGTCGTCCCCGGACGAGCAGAGGCAACAGACATGCAGAAGAAGTGGTGGACGCTGTTGGGGGTGTGCGGCGGGACGTTCATGCTCCTGCTGGACACCACCATCGTCTACGTCGTCATGCCCGACGTGCAGGCCGACCTGAACGCCGGGTTCGCCGACCTCCAGTGGGTGATCGACGGCTACGCCCTCGCCCTCGCCGCGCTGTTACTGACGAGCGGGACCCTCGCCGACCGGTTCGGCCGCAGGCGCCTCTACACCGTGGGCGTCGTCCTCTTCACGTGTGCCTCCCTGCTGTGCGGCCTGGCGCAGTCCCCGCCGATGCTGATCCTCGCCCGGATCCTCCAGGGCGTGGGCGGCTCGGTGATGTTCGCGACCGGCCTCGCGCTGCTCGCGGGGAGCTTCCAGGGCAAGGAGCGTGGCACGGCGTTCGGGGTGTGGGGCATGGTGACCGGGCTCGCCTCCGCGATCGGCCCGGTGGCGGGCGGCCTGATCTCCAGCGGTATCAGCTGGCGGGGGATCTTCCTGATCAACGTCCCCGTGGGCGTCCTCGTCGCACTGATCGTCGCGCTGCGGGTGGACGAGGCCAAGTCACCGTTCCCGCGCAAGCTGGACCTGCCCGGCTTCGTGCTGCTCACCGCGGGTCTCGCGACGCTCGTCTACGGCCTGATCCGGGCCGGCGGGGACGGCTGGGGCGAGACGGGCGCGCTCTCCTTCCTCGTCGCGGGCGTGGTGCTGCTGGCCGCCTTCCTCGTCGTCGAGGCACGGGTGGCGCAGCCCATGTTCGATCTGGGGCTCTTCCGCATCCCGACCTTCGTCGGGGGCTCCGTCGCCGCGTTCGCGATGAACGGTTCGCTGTTCGCGATGTTCCTCTTCCTGGCGATCCACTTCCAGGAGGTGCTCCGGTACTCGTCGCTGGAGACCGGTGTGCGCCTGCTGGCCTCCTCACTGGCGATGCTCGTCGCCTCGCTGGTCGCGGGGCGGGTCAGCACCAAGGTCCAGCCGCGCTTCCTGATCGGCGGCGGGCTGCTCCTGGTCGGGGCCGCACTGCTGCTGATGAGCGGGGTGGACGCCGGCTCGGGCTGGGAGCACTTCCTGCCGGGCCTCGTGCTGGGCGGGCTGGGTGCCGGTCTGGTGAATCCCCCGCTCGCCTCGACCGCCGTGGGGGTCGTGGACTTCTCCCGCTCCGGGATGGCTTCCGGGGTCAGCGGCACGTTCCGGCAGTTGGGGGTGAGCGCCGGGGTGGCGGTGCTGGGTTCCACCCTCGCCGTCGTCATCGGCGACCGCCTCCGTGACGGCCTGGCCGGGGTGCCGGGCGTCGGCGACCGTACGGACCGGCTCGTCGCCCTGGTCCGCGGGGGCGAGATCGACCGGGCGGCGGCCCTGGTGCCCGAGGCGCAGCGGGGGACCGTCGAACGGCTCGCCGTCGAGGGGTACGTCGACGGGCTGAACACCCTGCTGGCCCTCTCGGCCGGGCTCGCCCTGGCGGGCGGCCTGGCGGCCCTGTTGCTGATCCGGGCGGCCGACTTCCGGGCCGCGCAGCGGCCGGAGGCGGCCCCCGCTCCGGCGGCTCCTCCGGCCGCGGCGACCGCCGGGAGCTGATCGCGTCGGGCCGCTCGGCTCCACACCGAATTCGCTGTCGCATGGGCGCGGCACGGCGCAGACTCACGGGCGGCCCCTACGGACGAGGACGGAGAGGAAACCCCATGCCGGTGAGCCGGATCATTCCCCCCGAGGGCGCGCCGAGGAGGCTGGCGCTGGCGCAGCTGGCCAACTCGGTGGGAGACGGCGCCTATTACGTGTGTTCGGCGCTCTACTTCAGCCGTGTCGTCGGGCTGTCGCCCACCGCGATCGGCGCGGCCCTCACGCTGGGCTGGGCGCTCGGGGCGGTGGCGGGGGTGCCGCTCGGGCATCTCGCCGACCGGCGCGGACCTCGCGGGATCGCGGTCCTGATGTCCCTGGTCACCGGGGCCGCCGTCGCCTCGTTCCTGTTCGTGCGCGCCTACCCGGCGTTTCTGGTGGCGGTGTGCGTGTACGCCTGCGCCCAGTGCGGTCTCGCGGCGGCCCGGCAGGCCCTGCTGGCGGCACTGGTCGAGCCCGCACGGCGTACCGAGACCCGCGCCCATCTGCAGTCGACGGTGAACGCGGGGCTCGCCCTCGGTGCGGCGTTCGGCGGAGTCGCCCTTCAACTCGACTCCGAGGCAGCGTACTTGACGGCTCTGTCGGTGGACGCGCTCAGTTTCGTGGTCGCGGCGGGGATGCTGTACCGGCTGCCGGCCCCCGGGAAGACGGCAGTCACACAACCCGCCGAGGGCGAGCGGCGGTTGGCGGTCCTGCGGGATCGGCCGTACGCGGTGATGGCGCTGCTGAACACGGTCATGCTGCTCTACATGCCGCTGCTGAGCGTGGCGTTGCCGCTGTGGATCGTGCGGCGCACCGAGGCGCCGGGGTGGACCGTCTCCGCACTGCTGGTGGTCAACACCGTGAGTGTGGTCCTCTTCCAGGTGCGGATCGCGTCCCGGGTGACGGGCCTGGACTCGGCGTCCCGGTCGGTACGGAACGCGGGGTACGTCCTGCTGCTGGCCTGCCTCGTCTTCGCCTGCTCGTCCCTGGGCACGTCGGCGTGGGCGGCGGGCGCGCTACTGCTGGCGGCGGCCGTGATCCAGGTGCTCGGCGAGATGCTCCTCGGCTCGGGCTCCTGGGAGATCGGCTTCGCGCTCGCCCCGGCCGACAAGCAGGGCCAGTACCAGGGCTTCTACGGCGCCGGGACGGCCGTGGCGCGACTGGTGGGACCGCTGCTGCTCACCGCGCTGATCCTGTCGTGGGGGTTCTCCGGCTGGCTGGTGCTCGGCGGGCTCTTCCTCGCGGCGGGTACGGCGATGGGCCCGGCGGTCCGCCGGGCCCATCGCCGTACAGCACACCGGGCGCCCCTGGGCACCGGCGTGGCGGTGGAAGGGAGTTGACCTCACACCCCTCGCGCAGGCCCTCAGCCGGTCGGCGGACGGAACTCCGGCTGGTCGATGATGCGCAGCCAGCTTCCGTCCGCCTGGCGCCGGACCACTTGGGCGCGGGCGCCGGAGCCGTCCTTCGGGGGCGTGGAGGTCAGCGCGATGTCACCGATGACGAGGGTCGGGAGCGGCTCCTCCGCCTCGAACTTCGGCGCGTGGGAGAGCACGTTCTCCCACAGCCGCAAGATCGCCTCCCGGCCGACCGTGGTGCTGCCGGGCGGGTACGCCATCACCGCGTCCTCCTCGTAGAGCGCCGCGAGTCCGGCGGCGTCCCCCGCGTTGGCGCGCTCGACGAAGAGGCGGGTGAGGTCCTCCGGCTTCAGAGCCTTCTCGTTCTCGGACACGATGTTCCTTTCCGGTAGGTGATCTCTGCCTTCTCATGGTCCTTCGCGGACGCGAAAGAAGTCCAATCAATCGTCCCAACCATCCCTATAATCAGAGGTTATGGAACTCAGACAGCTGAAGTACTTTCTCGCCGTGGCCGAAGAGTCCAACTTCACTCGGGCCGCCGAGCGCGTGCACATCAGTCAGCCCGGGATCAGCGCCCAGGTCCGTCAGCTGGAGCACGATCTCGGAGCCACCCTCATCGACCGGTCCGGGCGCAGCGCCGGCCTGACCGCCGTGGGCGAGGTGGCCCTCGGGCACGCGCGCACGGTGCTCGACGCGGTGGAGGCGCTGCGGTGCGCGGTGGACGAGATGAACGGGCTGGTCCGGGGCCGTCTGGTCGTCGGCATGGTGACGGCCTGCACGGTGCTGCCGCTCTTCGAGGCGCTGTCCACCTTCCATCTGGCGCACCCGGGCGTCGAGATCGGCCTCATCGAGGACGACTCCGACCGGCTGGTCGAGCGAGTCCGCGAGGGGGACGTCGACCTCGCGCTGATCGGTGCGGCGGGCCGGGCACCCGAGGACCTGGACGGGCAGGAGGTGATCAGCGAGCCGATCGTCGCGGCCGTACCGCCCGGGCATCCGCTCGCCGCCCGGGCGGCCGAGGGGGTCACCCTCGCCGAGCTGTGCGTCCATCCCCTCGTCTGCCTGCCCCCGGGCACCGGCATCCGGACCGTACTGGACCAGGTCTCGGCCGCCCGGGGACTCACGCCCACGGTGACGCTGGGTGCCACCGCACCGGACGCGGTGATGCGGCTCGCGGAGCGGGGTCTGGGTGTGGCGGTGCTCTCCGCGTCCATGGTGGCCCGTCGGCCGGGGCTGGTGACCGTGTCCCTCACCGACGCGGACACCCCTGCGGTGCTGGCCCTGGTCTCCGCACCCACCAAGAGCCCGGCCCTGCGCGAACTGCTCGCGCACTGCCGGGAGTCGTTCGCCGCACCGGGCACGGGCGCACGGGTCGACGGCGAGCCCGCCCCGGCACGGAGAGCCGCGGTCGGATAGCGCCCGCTGGTGGGCGGGATCGGATCAGTCCTCCCCGGCCCCGGTCTCCATGCCGTCCCACCCGGCAATCCCCTCGTCGACGCTGCCGAAGCGGCTGCGCTCGGGATCGCGGAAGAACGCCACCTACACCGCGTTCCGCGAAGTCGGCCGTGTGATCCGCACCGTGCAGCTGCCGCGCTGCCTCTCAGACGCCCCGCTGCGGCGGCGGGTGACCGCGGCCACGAACAGGTCGAGGCGTTCAACTGCTTCTCCCAGTGGCTCGGGTTCGACAATCGCGGCGTCATCGCCGACAACGACCCGGTCGAGCAGGAGAAGGCGATGAAGTTCAACGCGCTGCTCACGAACGCCGTGGTGTTCCACAACACCCTGGACATCGCCGAGATCGTCCGCCAACTGCTTGCGAACCTCGGACATTCCGAAGTCGTCGGCACTACAGTCGGCCGCAGTCGCGTGTGCGTGGTGCGGAGGTGGACGATACGTGGCGAGCTATGCGACACGACGAAGCGTCCGAACCGGCGCGACGATGTGGCGGGCGCTCTCACATGGTCCCGAGAAGCGCATCGACCCCGACGGCGTCATGGATCTGATGTGGTTCCAGGACCGTCTCGTCGTGGCAGGCCCCGACACTCGGACGGCCATCGTGCCGACGCATGCCGGCAAGGTGACCTGGGGGCTCCAACTCGCTCCGGGCGTGGCGTACACACTTCTCGGTGTGCCCGCACACGAACTGACGGAGCGGCGCGTTGAGTTGTCGGAACTCGTCGCGCTCCCCAGACACGACGCCTGGTCGTTCGAGGACAACGCGACTGACGCGCTCGAACGGGTTTTCATCGCCCTATGGACGCGGGCGGACCCGGAGCGCTCCGTCCTTCGTATGGCGGCCTCTCTCGACCGCGCCGCTCGCGAAGGCCTGAGCGTGCGTGAGACAGCAGAGCTCCACGACCTGTCGGAGCGATCTTTGCGTCGGCTCAGCAACCGGCTCTTCGGCTACGGCCCCAAGACGCTCATGCGGATTCACCGTTTCCAGCATGCACTCCACTTGGCACGAGCAGGCCTGCCGCTGAGTGATGCCGCGGCGGCAGCAGGCTACGCCGACCAAGCCCACTTCAACAGGGAGAGCAAACGGCTCACCGGCCAGACACCCGCCACGCTCACACGCGTCGCTCAGCTTTCGACAGAATGACTCCCTCTCAAACGCTCACCCGTTCTGGCTCGGGGCTCGTTCCCCTCGGCTGGCCGTTTCGTCCAAGCCTGACGTAGCCGCCGGATGACAGCGTTCTCGTATGAACATCGACCTGGGACGCGCGAGAGCGTTCATGGCCTCGCACGCGCGAGTTCTCGATTGTCAGCGCTTCGAGGCCATCACCACCGACAGCGACGCTGCTCGTCAGGCCATCATCCACGGACTCGACGCCTACCGAAACCTCGACGGCGGCTACGGATGGGGACTCGAACCAGACCTTCGTGCACCGGAGAGCCAGCCGGGAGGCGCCCAGCACGCGCTGGAGGCGCTCGCTGACGCCGGCCCTGCGACCTCGCCGCACGCCGCAGCCCTCCTCGACTGGCTGGGCTCCGTGACTCTGCCCGATGGCGGGCTGCCGTTCGCGCTCCCGATCAGCGACCCCGTGGCGTGCGCCCCGTTCTGGGTGAAGGCGGATCCCTCGGAGTCATCGCTGCAGATCACGGCCGCGGTGGCGACGCAGGCGTATCGCGCCGCGCGTTGGGATGAAGCCGTACGGGACCATCCATGGTTGGTGACGGCGACGCGGTACTGCTTCGACGCGATCCGTGAGATCGACGAAACGCCCTTCGCGTACGTGCTGTCCTTCGCGCTCCAGTTCCTCGACATCGCATCCGACACCCACCCGGAGGCGCGTGACCTGCTCGACCACGTCGGACGGTTCGTCCCAAGGAACGGGGCACTCGCCGTGGTCGGCGGGGCCGAGGGCGAGACGCTTCATCCTCTCGACTACGCGCCCGAGCCCGAGCGACCGATCCGTGGCCTGCTCGACCCCAAAGCCGTGTCGGACGACCTCGACCGCCTGGAACTCGGGCAGCGACAGGACGGCGGGTGGGTGGTCGACTTCACCAGCTATTCGGCCGCCGCATCACTCGAATGGCGTGGCCATACGACGGTCGACGCCGTCACCGTGCTGCGTATGAACGGACGTTGACCCCGGCTTGCTCCGGGCCACAGAGCGCGATGCGGCTCTGTTCTCCACCCGACGTCCTTCACGAGTAGCTGTCGGTAATCGCCGCTGCAATCCGTGACGCCCGCATTTCCCCGAGGCCTGCCGCAGTAAATGCCGGATTTACTGCGGCAGGCCCCTACCGCGATCAGCGCGGCCTGCGGCGGACCCTTCCGGCCGCCGGGGCGAGGTGTACGCATTCACTGCGGCGGGGCCGGAAGGGCGGGACAGGCCCTGAGGGCGGCATGTGAGGTGCGACGGCTCCGGGTTGCCGAGCGCGACGAGGACCGGATATGCCCTCTTGACCGTCCGGGGTCCGCCGCGTCCGCCGCGTCCGCCGCGTCCGCCGCTCACGCCGGAACGAGGGGGGCTCGCACGGGCACCGGCGGCCGGTGGGTGCGGCGGTAGGCCAGCGGAGACAGGCCGAGGCGGGTGTAGAAGTGCTTGCGCAGCACTGTGGGGTCGGTGAAACCACTGGCCGTGGCGATACGCGTGATGGTGAGGTCGCTGGATTCCAGGAGGCGGCGGGCGTGGTCCAGGCGGCTCTGGAGGAGCCATTGCAGGGGGCTGGTGCCGACTTCGGCGCGGAAGCGGCGGGTGAAGGTCCGTTCGCTCATGTGCGCGTGCCGGGCCATGTCCTGCAGGGTGAGGGGTTCGGCGAGCCGGTCCAGCGCCCACACGCGGGTGGACGAGGTGGACAGGTCCAGGTCCTGCGGAACCGGGTGCTCGATGAACTGCGCCTGGCCGCCTTCGCGCCAGGGAGCCGCCACGCAGTGACGTGCCGCCACGCCGGCCACGTGCGCGCCGTGGTCGCGGCGGACCAGGTGGAGAAGAAGGTCGATGCCTGCCACGCCACCTGCACCGGTCAGGATGCGCCCGTTGTCGACGAAGAGCACGTCGGGATCGACGTCGATCCCTGGGAAGAGCCGGGCGAAGGCGTCACACAGGGCCCAGTGGGTGGTGGCGCGCTGTCCGTCGAGCAGACCGGCGGCGGCGAGCAGGAAGGCCGAGGTACAGAGGCTGACCACACGGGTGGTGGACCTGATCAGGGCGAAGGCCGCCGCCACGTCTGCGGGTGGTTCACCGGTGGCCAGGACGTGGGCGTCGGGTTCCTGGGTGGCGATCACCACGGTGTCGGCCGTCGCCAGGAGCGATTCGTCCTCGTCGACGACGATCCGGAAGCCCTCGCTGGTCCGCACGGGCCCGCCGCCGAGGGAGCAGGTCGTCACCGTGTACAGCCGTTCCCCGGCCGGACCGAGAGCCTCGTTGAGGACACGTGCCGTCATCCCGAGGTCCATCGGCATGACCTGGTCCAGGGCGAGAACCGCCACGCGATGCGTCATGGCCGAAATGGTACGACAGTTGATGAACCAGCCATCCTCCCTCCCCCCTTCCTGCCTCTCGCCTCCCGCTTCGACAAGGTCCGGCCGCATGGCCCGACTCGTGGTGTCCGCCGTCTTCGATGGGCGCCTGGTACGCCGCGTTCGTCACCGGCGTCGTGTCGGTGTGGGAGGAGCCGCGGATCAGCAGGCAGAGTGACCCGCGGTGTCATAAGCCGAGCCCGGAGGCGGTTCCGGCACCAGGTCCAGTTCGGCCACGACGGTCTTGCCGACGGGTGGGCGGTCGAGGACGTCCCAACGGTCGGCGAGCAGCTCCACCAGGAGCATCCCCCGGCCGTTCTCCGCCAGTGGCGGCGTCGCGGAACGCGGTACGCCCGGTGCGGGGGGACGGAGTTCGCCCCGGGCGTCGGAGACGGCGATGCGCAGGGTAGCGCCGTCCAGGATCTCCGCGCCGACCTCGAAGTCCCGGCCGGACACGCGGCCGTGGGTAACGGCGTTGGCGGCCAGTTCGGCGACGAGCTGGGCAGCGGTTTCGGACGCCTCGCTTCCGTACACCACGCCCCAGGCGTCGAGTTGGTGCAGAAGGAGGCGCCGGGCGAGCCGTGCGCCGCGCGGGGTGGAGCTGAAGCGCTGGACGAACTCGACTACGGGGGCGTGCGCTTGGCCGGTCGCAGAGGTGGTGGACGGTGGTGTCATGCGCCCACAATGGCGGTGCTCGGCGCCTCCGACCAGCGGCGACGCGCGTACGTGGGGTCGGCGTACGCTCATCTCGGGCGACCGGTACGCGGCCCCGGAGCGGTGCCGCTCCCCGCCGGAGGAACAGGCAGGCAGTACATGTCCGTAGACCGCTCACCCGTCGACCGGGAGTCCTGGGAGGCGGCAGTACGTCATCTGTACGAGGACGCGCACCCGTTCGATGCCACGGGTCCACGCCGCCACGCGGACTGGGTTCTCGACGTACTCGCGGTGATGGCACGAGTCCCGGACCCCCGGGGCTGGGCCGGGCTCGACGACGATGCCTCGGACCCGGAGCGCGAAGCGTCACCCCTGTATCCCTTCGTAGCCCATCCGCCGGAGTACGTCGCCCAGCGCTTGCGCGAGATCGACCGCGACAGTGCCGAAAACCTGCTGCTCGCCCTCACGGACGACGGCTGCCGCATGTCCAGCCTGCACCGTTTCGCGGAGAGCGAGGAGGAGTTGCGGGCAATGGTGGGGACCGTCCTCGCCCGCTACGGGGACGGGGCTTCCTACTACACGAACGTCACCAGGCCCGGTCCTGTGCCGGGGCGGCTCGACTTCACGACGTCCGGTTGGGGGTACAGCCCGCTGACCGTCTACTCGGAGGACTACGGCCTCGTCGTCGTCACGGACACCGAGGTGGGCATGTTCTGGAACTCCGCCGACTACTGAACCTCACGTCCGAGCGCGACGGTTCAGGGGCTACGCATCAGGTTGCGGAGACCGGCGACGAGGGCCGCGACATCGCGTTCGGCAGGCTCCGGGGCGGCCGTCGCGTCGGCCGCTCCGGGCGCTTGGTGGGCCGTACGGCAGATGGCGCAGAGGCCGTCCGGGAGCGCCTCGGCCCGGCCGGGGCGGCCACAGTCGGTGCACTCGACCAGGAGCCCGCGCACCGGAGCACCGGGGCGGCCTCCCGGAGCCGGGACCGGCGGCGGGGTGGGCGTGGCGGGCAGGCGGGGCGGCATCTTGTCGGTGAGGCGGCGGCGTACCAGTCCCACGGGTGACCCGACCTGCTCGGGCAGCCCGGCGGTGAGCGCCGAGGTGAGGTACTCGGCGCTGACGCCCCGTGTGAACCAGGCGGCGGCCAGCGGCTCCAGGACCTGGCAGTCGGCGGCGGAGAGCGTCAAGCGGGGCTCCCGGCGGCCCAGTTCGGCCAGGGCGAGATAGGCGGGGGACGGACCGGTGGCGCTTTCGACGGAACCAACGGCAGGGACAACGGCAGCCGCAGCCGCTTCCTGGTGCGCCTGCGGCGGGTTCGGGGCCGGAGTTGCGGCGGCGCCAGCGTCCGCCTCCGGCCGGCCGTCCGGCGCCCGCTGCGGGGCGCGCTGCTGAGGCACGACAGGCTGCGAGGTCACGACCGGTTCAGGGCTGGGGACCTGCTCCTGTGCGGCGGCTTCCGCTTCGAGACGGGCGGTCCACCACTCGTTGTCGCGGGCGGTCCGCGACCAGAAGGTGAGCGTCACCCACCGGCTCGCGCCGACCTCTTCGACACGGCTGCGCACCCGGCGCAGATGCCCGGCCAGAGCGAGCGCGCGCAGAGCGGTACCGATGGCCATCTGGCCGTACAGGGGCAGGTCCTTGGCCAGCGACTTGATGTCCATGGCCGCGCCGTCCGGCAAATGGTCGACATAACCGGCGACATACCGTTCCCGTTCCGGCAGGAACGCGAAGTCGGCGGCGTGGGGCGGCTCCTGGCCGGAGACGGACTGCTTGCCGTACCCCGGATGCGCCTTGCGGTACGGGCGGGATACTGCGGGCGCGGGCAGCGCGGCGTTAAAGTGCTCGGTAGCCACGAGATCGGTCTTTCTCGGTAGTCGATCTTTGGTGAGACCCCGGCCTGGTGCTGTAACACCGCGTCGGGGTCGTTTCGTTGGGGGCACCGTAAGCAGCCGCGACTCTCCGTCGCAACTCGTTCACCATTAGTCATACTTGCTGGCCGTGACGGGGTGGGAGGGAGGGGAGGTTTCCCCAAACCCCCTTACCTACCTCCCGGATGAACAACACCGCTCGAATCCCGGACCTCGCATCCCGACCCCCGAATCCCGAAGCTCAAGCGTCGGCCCGAACGCCTCTCCAGGCCCCTCGAACGAGTGATGGGGCACGGCGGAGGAGACAGCGAAGCTCGAACCCCGAGACCCGAACCTTGAGATCCGAGAACCGAGTTCCGAGAACCGAGCCCCGAGACCGGACAGCCGGGTTCCGAGCCGGCGCTGAGGAGCACGGCAGACGGGGGCCGCTGGGCGCTGGTACGACATGCGCGGCACTGGGGGCTCGTCAGTTGCACGAAATGCTGGCCGAGATCGACCCTGTCCTTCGCCCTGTGTAGCGCTGGGCGCCGGAATGAGTACTCCTGGACGGCACCCTCGTCGAGTGCGACCGTCTCGGCGAGGGCCGCGTCGACAGGCTCACTCCCGCCGGAGGAATCCAGGTCGCGGCCAGTCAGCGGGGAGGAACGACGGGCAGCCGGCCCCATGCGCGTCCGAGTCTCAAGAGTGCCCCGATCACGCCGATGCCGAAGACAAAAACACCGAGGCCGGCGCTGCGCAACACGCCGAAGGTGACCCCGGCAGCGACCGCGACCAGGGAGCCGGACAACAGCATCTGGTGCCTCGGGTCGGTCAGCTTCCAGAATCCGAGCAGCGAGAAAGCGAGCCACGCGGTCACGTAGGCGATCACGATGAAGAGGATGACGGTTTCTCCTTGACCCGAATCGGACTGCGCCCTCCCCAGGATCAACTCCCGACGCCCAGACCCGCAGGCGGTTCTCCGGAACGGACCAGCGTGTGGAGTCCGACGGCTCCCGCAGTCTCAGGCGCCCGTGGTCCCGTCGACACCTTCCCGCAGGAAGTCCGCGTGCCCGTTGTGGCGGCCGTACTCCAGAAGCACGTGCACCATCACCATCCGCAGCGACACCGTCTCGCCCCATCGCGGCTGGAACCCGGTCTGGTCCAGGGACTCAGCCTCCCGCTCGATACGGCGCGAGTTCTCCACCTCGGCATCCCAGGCCATGAACGCCTCAGCCCTGGTCGACGCGCTCGCGTCGTACGCTGCCTGAAAGTCGACCTTGTCGGACCAGACCAGGGGCGCATGGTTGTCCTCGAAGACTCGACGGAACCAAGCCCGCTCCACCTCCGCCATGTGCCGCACCAGACCGAGCAGGGAAAGCGTGGACGGTGGCATCGACTGCTGCCGCAGTTCCTCGTCGGTGAGCCCTTCGCACTTCATGGCGAGGGTTGCGCGGTGATAGTCGAGAAAGGCCCGCAACGTGTCGCGTTCGCTGCCAAGACTGGGCGGTCCTATGCGATCGTCACTGGTCATGCGTCGCGCTCCTCATCCGTGCCTGTGTGGAGGGCCAGTATCCAATCCGTCGGACTTCCGCCCGCACCCACGTCGGCGGGTGGAAACGCGGCCCACGCCCATGGAAATCCGTTGACAGAGCCGAACGCCCTCTTGGAACATCGCGTCCGGACATTCGCTCCGTGACCCATGAGAGAAACGGACCCCATCATGCGCCGACTCGTGTGCCCCGCCGCCGTCGCCGACCCGCACACGAGGAGCCATGAACCGTCCGCACTCCCCCACCCCCGCACGCCATGACATCGCCACCCGAGCGACGCTCGGCACCCGGCGGCTCAACCTGGGCGTGGTGGCCCATGTCGACGCCGGCAAGACCAGTCTGACCGAGGCGCTGCTGCACGCCGGCGGCGCCATCGACCGGGCCGGCCGGGTGGACGACGGCACGACCCAGACCGACACGCTGTCTCTGGAGCGGCAACGGGGCATCACCATCCGGTCCGCCGTCGCGGCGTTCGAGATCGATGGCGTGACCGTCAACCTCGTCGACACCCCGGGCCATCCCGATTTCATCGCCGAGGTCGACCGCTCCTTGGCGGTCCTCGACGGCGCGGTTCTGGTGCTGTCCGCCGTGGAGGGCGTACAGGCGCAGACCATCGTCCTGTACCGGGCGCTGGATCGCCTGGGTATCCCCGTGGTCTTCTTCGTCAACAAGATCGATCGGGTCGGTGCCGCGCCCGAGAAGGTCCTTGAGGGGATCCGGAGCCGCCTGAGCACGGCTCTCGTACCTCTCGGCCATGTGCACGACCCCGGTACGCCCTCTGCCGGGGCCGCTCCGTGCGCGTGGGACGATCCCGTCGAGGCGGAACGTCTGACCGGGCTGCTCGCGGACCACGACGAGGACCTGCTCACGGAGTGGCTCGCCCGGAACCGCCCCCTCGGGACGCGGCGGCTGCGTGCGGCCCTGGGGCGCCTCACTCGTGCCGGTGACGTGCGTCCGGTGCTGTACGGGTCGGCCAGGACCGGTGCCGGTGTGCGGTCTCTGATCAGTTTCGTCACCGAGTCACTGGCCGTGGCACCGGGCCCCGAACACGCACCTGCGGCCGCCGAGGTGTTCAAGGTCGAAAGGTCACCGGGAGGGCAGCGGGTCTGCACGGTGCGGATGCGTACCGGAACGCTCGGCGTCCGCGATCGGGTGTCGCTCGGTGGTGACGGGCCGGCGACCGTGACGGCCGTGGAGGTCTTCGAACCCGGCGGCGCCGTCCAGCGCTCTCGGGCGACGGCCGGCCAGATCGCACGCGTCCGGGGCCTCGACGGTGCCCGGATCGGAGACTGGCTCGGCTGCCGCCCGCCCGCGCGCACGACGACAGCGGCACTGCCGGAACCGGGCTTCGAGACCAGGGTGGTCGCCCGTGATCCCGCCCGGCAGGGCGAGGTGCACCAGGCACTGAGAGAACTCGCCGACATCGATCCGATGATCGCCCTGCGGCCCGAACGTGGTGCCGCACGGATCCGGATCTACGGCGTGGTGCAGCAGGAGGTCCTTGCCGACACGCTGGCAGCCGAATACGGCATCGACGTCGACTTCCACGACACCGGCGTGGTGTGCGTCGAACGGCCGTCGGGAACCGGCACCGCCGCGCTGTACAGGGGCGAGCCCGGGCACCGTCACGACTACACCCTCGCCATGACCGTGGAACCGGCCGCGCCGGGCACCGGCGTCGAGCTCGTCATCGCCGCGGAACGGGCGACGCTCCCCCTGCACGTGTACGGAACCGTCGACGAATACCGGGCCGCGATCCTCGGGTACCTCCACACGCCCTTGTCGGTCGGCCCGCACGGATGGCAGGTGACCGACGTCCGTATCACCGTCACCGCCAGCGGCTACGTGCCGCCCAGCCCACGCGCCGCGGGGGTCCGGCGCACGACCGAGCTGGTCGTCCGCGAAGCACTCGGGCGAGCCGGCACGACCGTCTGCGAACCGGTCGACCGGTTCGTACTCGAAACGCCCGCGGCCGAACTGTCCCCGGTGCTCGCGCTGCTGGGCCGTCATGAGGCCGTCCCCGAGGCCGTCCGGATCACCGGCCCCCTCGCCGTGATCACCGGAACTCTACGGAAAACGGAAGTCGAAACGGTACGCGCGGGGTTGCACGGCGCCTCTCACGGTGAGGGCCTTCTCGAATCCGCCCCTGACCATTACCAACCCGTACGCACCACGGGCCGGGGGCCGCGATGAGGCTTCCGGCGCGCCCCGCATCCGTTCCGCTCGACACGATCCACCAGGACTCGCGGTGCGTGTCCCCTCCAGAGCTTTCGTGCTCCGACCCGGTGACGGGCCGGCCGACACGAGCCCGCCTACCGGCTGGAGGGAACCGTCGGCCTTCGGGCAATCAGGACGTCGGCTTCGTAGTGCCAGCCGAGGGAGGAGTAGAGGTGCTGGCCCTCCTCGCTGGCGATGAGAAGACCGGTACGGGCGCCCTGGGCCACGGCGGCCTCCACCAGAGCGCTCATCGTGGCGCGGCCCAGGCCGCGTCGGCGGTGCGCCGGGTCCGTCTCGATGCGGTCGGCGATCGCTTCGGCTCCGACCACGGCGATGGTGCCGCGCGCCGCCACCTCTCCGGAGGCGTCGCGGAGGGAGACGATCGTGATCGGCCCGTCCGTGCGGACCTCGCGCTCGTACGGCGCGGCGGGCGCGTGCTGCGGGTGCTCGGCCAGATCGATCGCCATGAACCACTCGGACTTGTGGACCAACTCCAGTCCAGCGGCGCCGACGGCAGCCTCGACAGCGGCCGGGCGAAGCGTGGGCACCGTGAGCCAGGTGGTCCGCCTCTCGGCGGCGACGACCGCCGCCAGCCGTGCCACGGACTGGGGCTCCTCGTCCGCACGGAGCGCGATTACCTCGACCTCGCGGCCGGGCTGGTCGCACGTGGATCGCAGGCCGTCACCGGCGGACGCGACGGGCTCGGCCTGGGGCAGGGAGCGAGCCACGGTCCAGCCGGTCAGCCAGCGCCGTATCCGCTCTGATTCGATCTTCGTCATCCTGCGATTAGAACACGACCGCGAACGGCGGACGGGTGAATAAAGGGCCCTTGACCTGGAAGGCAGCGGCCTTCGGCGCGCCTCTCCCCACCCCTGTGCCGACCACCTCGAAGCGGACCGCGAGTCTGTCCTGTCGCGTGGCGACGGCTCGGTGTCTTTCACCCCGCAGCCGCAACTACCCCTGGAATCAACCATCTAGGGTGTGGCGGATGAGCCGTCATGAACTCGATCAGCTGATCTTGGACGAAGCCGCCGAGGACGCCCGCTCGGCGGTATGGGAGTTCGACAGTGCCAGGATCTGGCTGGACGAAGCCCGGCAACGTCCGATGGAACCGCTGGCAGCGGAAGTGTGGGTCACCGACCCCGGTGCGAAGTACATCGTTCTGGTCAAGCACCGTGTGCGCGGTTGGGTGCCGCCGGGCGGAGAGGTGGAGCGGTACGAAACTCCCCGGCAGGGCGCGGCACGCGAGCTGCTGGAGGAAACCGGCCTGCGGGTGGAACTGCACGCCGAGCCGGCCGCCGTGACCGTTCGTTCCTACCGGCCCGACTTGTCCCCGACATTGGGCCTGTCGTACACCGCGACCGTGGAGCGCGATGCACCACTCGTGGGCGAGCAGGGCCAGCCTGCGGCGTGGTTCGACCTGGACACGGAGTGGGACAGCGTCTTCCCCGAGGACCGCGAGCGGATCCGTGCCCACGCCCGACGTCTTACGGCCGGCCGCCGACCCGGCTCTTCTTGAGCGGACGACCGCGCCGCCGTTCACAGGACGCGGCGCGGATTCGCCTCAGTCCCGCAGAGGACGAGTCGGACCCACCCCTGGAACGCCTGCACGTCAACGCGGAGGCCTCCGTGATGTGCACGAACGCCCGAACTCACCCCTCCCTCTACGCGTACGCTATGAGGTCACACGCGCACGCTCGGTGGCGTCCAGTTCCGTGCGGCGCGTGCGACAAGGTCAGAAGCGGTACGGCGGGGCGGGTGCGCGCGAAAGGTGGCCGACGGTGGCCTACGAGAACACGGATGACGATCCTGCGGGAGCGACGTCAGGAGGAACGGGCGCGGGAGCGGGAGTCGGCGCCGAGCCGGGGATGTCGGACAGCCTGCGCACGTTCGGCGCCTTCGTCCAGGCGCTACGGGAGCACGCGGGCCTCTCCCGCGAGGAGTTCGCCGCCAAGGTGGGATTCTCCAAACACACGGTCGCCTCGATCGAGCAGGGCCGCCGGATGCCCGACCGCGACTTCGTGGAACGCGCCGAGCCGGTGTTCGGGAACACCGGAGCACTGAGGAAAGCCGCGCCACACCTCACACGGCAGGCAGGGCTGGCGAGTTGGTTCCGGCAGTGGGCACGGGTGGAGACGACGGCCATCAGCCTCTACACGTACGAGTGCCGAGTGGTCCCGGGCCTGCTGCAGACGGAGGCGTACGCACGAGCGGTCTCGCTCGACGTCCCCCCGCTGCCGGACCCGGACGAGCTGGAGGAGCGGATCGCGGCGCGGCTCGCCCGCCAGGAGCTGCTGGCGGTGAGCCGGAAGCCGCCGACCGCGTTCAGCTTCATCGTGGAGCAGGCGGTGCTGGAGCGGTGGACGGGCGGGGAGGACGTGACCCGCGAACAGTTCGACCGGCTACTGGAGTTGATCGACCACCACTGGAACATCGAGTTCCAGGTGATGCCCCTGCGCCAGCCCTCGCACGCGGGGATGGACGGGCCCATGCGTCTGGCCGAGGCTCCCGACAATCGTTGGTTCGCCTACTCCGAAGGACAGCAGAACGGACGGCTGATCGCCAACGCGAAGGAGATCAGCTTGCTTCATCAGCGGTATGCGAAACTGCGCTCACAGGCACTGCCTCCCGAGGACTCCCTGAGCCTGTTGAAGCGATTGCGAGGAGCGCTATGAGCACGTCCGAACTGACCTGGTTCAAGAGCAGCTACAGCGGCTCGCAGGGGGACGACTGCGTCGAGGTCGCACGAGGCACGCAGGCGATCCACGTCCGCGACTCCAAGGACCAGTTGAGCCCCGAACTCGCCCTCTCCCCCACCGCCTGGCGCGACTTCGTCTCCTACGCCGCCCAGAGCTGATTCGCCCGCCGATTCGCCCGCCGATTCGCCCGCCCCACACCGGCACGGTCCGGTGCGGGGCTCGGCGCATGGCGCCTCTCCGCAGGCCGCCCTCGGTCACTACGGCGCCGCGAGCCACTCCCCATCACGCACAATGACCCTCCCGCGCAGTTCGGGCACTCCGCGCCAGGCGCGCACCGTGCTCGGGACCACGCGTACGTACACGAACAGCCCCTCCTCCGCGCGTGGGTCCCACCCGAACTTGTCGGCGAACGCCTCCGCCGCCTCTTCGGGCACCTCCTGATCGGGGAAGCACTCCGCCTCGCCCTGGAGGAGCACCACGTCGTAGGTGTCCGGCAGCGACAGCTGTACGCGCGGTTCCGCGCGGAGGTTGCGCACGGTGGCGGAAGTGGCGCTGGTACACATCCACACGGCTCGCCCGTCCCACGAGAACCACAACGGCAGTTGGTGCGGCCCGTGGCCGGGGTGCGACGTCGACACCCATACGTCCCGCTCACTGACGAGCCGCTCCAGGGTGTCGCGTACGCGCTCCGCCGTCCCGCGCCGAACGACGCCCGTGGTCTCCATGAGGCCCAGGCCTGGACCGGAGCGCGTAGTCTTTCGACTTCTGGCTGTTCGACTCCCGCATCGTCGCCCGGCTCCACATCGACGAGACGGACGCCACGGTCAACGGCAAGGATTTCGCCGAGCATCTCGGGTGGCAGCACTCGAAGGTGTCCCTGCTGCGGAGGCCCCAAGCTCAAGCAGGCGTACCGGACGGCCATGGCCACCAGCAACTGACCCCGACCTGCGCAAGCGGCCCCCTGCCGGCCGGTGACGGCCGGAGTAGGGGGCGTTGTCGCTGCCTCCACGCGCCGGTGATGTGGCCGCCGCCCGGCTTCAGTGCTGCCGCGCCGCCGGAGCCGTCGCCGCGCGGGGGTGGATGCGGTTGCGGCGCTTGGCGGCGATCAGGAACAGCACGGTGGGTACCGCGCACACCAGAATGGCGAAGACGCTCGCCTCGGGG
This sequence comes from Streptomyces sp. NBC_00102, assembly GCF_026343115.1. Classification (GTDB taxonomy): domain Bacteria; phylum Actinomycetota; class Actinomycetes; order Streptomycetales; family Streptomycetaceae; genus Streptomyces. The sequence goes on along the minus strand of NZ_JAPEMC010000001.1, from coordinate 5,779,644 downwards.
CCGAAGGTGCCGCCGGTGAGTATCGGGGAGCCGTGGACGGAGGCGTCCAGCAGGCCTGCGGATCCGCCCCCGGCACCCGACACGTTGGTGCCGAAGATGCCCTGTTCGGCCATGTTCCAGCCCAGGTGCACCCCGATGACCAGCCACAGAGAGCGCGTGGCGACGTACGCCGCGCCGAGCATCAGCCCGGCCTCGATGGCGATGGCCGCCGCGCCCCAGAGCGTCGCGTCCTTGTTGATCAAGTGCAGCCCTCCGAAGAGGAGTCCGGAGGTGATCAGTGCGCCCCAGGTGCCGGCCTTCTCCTCCAGCACCCGGAACAGGACACCCCGAAAGGCCAGTTCCTCGGTCACCGCAGCGGAGATCATCAGCCCCAGGGTGGTCAGGGCGCCACTGATCGAGCCCCAGCCGTGGACCTGGTAGTCCCCGGCCATCGCCACCAGGGCGATGGTGCAGGCGAACAGACCCACACCGAACAGGGTTCCCCGACCGAGTTCCGGGCGCGCCTGAGAAAGCGTCAGTTCCCGCGACTTGCGGCCTTCCAGGTACCGCACCAGTCCGACGTAGGCGGCCAGCGCGAGCCCGCCGGTGGCGACCCCCGCGAGAAGTGCGGTCAGCGCGGTGCCGTCGGCAACTCCGTTGATTCCGGCGCAGACTCCGATGACCAGCAGCATCGTCACGAACATCACCGGCAGACGCACCCACGCCGAGGCGGACCACCGAACGCCGTCCGCGTCGCGCTCGGGGCCGTTCGTCCGGGTCGTCGTCCGCTCATGACTCGATGACATGTTTTCCTCCTCCAGGCCCGCTCCGCAGCGGGTGTTCCGCAGTTCCGATGACGGAAAGTTACGGCTGCGGCCACCTGCGAGTCGTCACCGTGCGGTGGGCACTTGACGGCTCCTCCTGTCCCTCCGGCGAGCTACCCTGCTGTGCCCCTCCGAGGGATGCCGCCCCCGTCACCAGGCACTACGGTTCACCGTGCAAGGTCGTCCGGTCGTGTGCGCGCAGCGTTGCCGACATCGCCGGGACGGCCGTACGAATCGACGGGCGGGCCACGACCAACGGCCCGGATCCGGTCACGGCGGATCGTGGATGGTGATGGAAGACCTGACGACCAGCGACTCGGCGAGACCGGACTCCCCGGCGCCTACGGACCCGGACCCGCACCCTGGCCGTACGGCCGCCGAACGCGGGGCCGGCCCGGGGGTACGAACGCGGGTTCGCGCCGCAGCCGCTCAACGGCACCCGCCGGCAACCGTGTTCGCCGGACTGAGCCGACTGTCGCAGTGGTGGGGCACGCACTCCGTCGCCACGAGAGACCGTGAGTTCGCGATCCTCCTGACGGTGCTGTCGTTCGCGGAGCCGCTGTCGCAGGTCGGACCCCGGTTCGGTGACCTCCCCGCCCATGGTTCCGCCCTCGTCGGCGGATTGCTGTCCCTGGGGATGACCCTGCCGCTCGCCGTACGTACCCGGTGGCCGGCCGCATGCCTCACGGCCGTGGCGGTCTCGTTCGCGGTGCACGAGTCCCTCGGCTGCCCTCCGACCTTCGGCGGCCTGGGGCTGTACATCGCGCTGTACTCCCTGGGCGCCCACCAGGCCCGCCGTCGCCGGATCGTGGGCGCGGCGGCGACGGGCGGATTCGTGGTCTTCGGCGCCGTCCTGCACGCCCTGGGCTCACCCAGTGGCCCGACCGACTTCCTGATCTACTACGTGGTGCTGGTGGTGATGTGGGGCCTGGGGGCTCTGGTCCGTGGACGACGGGCCCAGGACGCCGAGCGTCGACGGCTGTCCGCCGAGGCAGCCGTACTGGCCGAACGCAGCCGCCTGGCACGGGAGTTGCACGACGTCGTGACGCACCACGTGACCGCGATGGTGGTGCAGGCCGGCGCCGCCAAATACCTCACCGGAACACCGGACCGCCTCGACGAGTCCCTCGACGCGATCCATGGCGCCGGCCGTCGCGCCCTGTCCGAACTGCGCTTCCTGCTCGGTGTCCTGGAGGCGCCCGGCGATACGGCGCTCCGGCATCCGCCCCGGAATCCGACCCGGATGCCGGGGCGGGTCTCCGATCTGGTGGAGCAGACCAGGGCGGGCGGCCAGCCCGTCGAGTTGACCGAGGACGGAGAGCGACCGGACATGCCCCTTGCCGCCCAACTCACGGCGTACCGCGTCGTGCAGGAGTCCCTGACGAACGCCGTGAAGTACGCCGCGGGCCGGCAGACGCTGGTCCGGCTCACCCACACCCGGGACTGGACGGACATCGAGGTCACCACGGCCGGCGCGACCGCCGACGCGCAGCGGTCCCCCGCACTCCGCGACGGCGGGCCGCACCTCTCCGGGGGCCGGGGGCTGACCGGACTGCGCGACCGCGTGGAGCTGCTGGGCGGCTCGTTCACCGCGGGCCCCGGCCCCGACGGCCACTACCGCGTACACGCACGCATCCCCGCAGGAGGCCCGGCATGAGCACCCCCGACCCCACTCCCCCGGGCGACTCCCCTCCCGCCATCAGGGTGCTGGTCTGCGAGGACCAGGCCCTGGTGCGCACCGGCTTCGTCACCATCCTCTCCGCCCAGCCCGACATGGTGGTCGTCGGCGAGGCCGCCGACGGCCGGGCGGCGATCCGGAGCGCCGAGGAGCTGCGGCCGGACGTCATCGTCATGGACATCCGCATGCCCCTGCTCGACGGCATCGAAGCCACCCGCCACCTGGCGGGCCCCGGCTCCCGAAGCCCCGCGAAGATCCTCGTGGTCACCACCTTCAACATCGACGAGTACGTGTACGAAGCGCTGCGCGCGGGCGCCGGCGGCTTCCTCCTGAAGGACGCCTCGCCCCCGGAACTCATCGACGCGGTACGCACCGTGGCCCGGGGAGAGTCCCTGCTGGCCCCTGCGGTCACCCGCGCGCTGATCGGCCGCCACGCCGAACGCATCCGCCCCTCCGCCGTCCCGGCGTCCCCCGAACGCGAACGCCTCAGCCTCCTCACCCCTCGCGAGGTGGAGGTCCTGCGGCTCATGAGCGACGGGCTGTCGAACGCCGAGATCGCCGCCGCACTCGTCATCAGCCACGAGACCGTAAAGACCTACGTCTCCCGCATCCTCACCAAGCTGGACCTCCGCGACCGCGTGCAGGCGGTGGTCCTGGCCTACCGGACGGGCCTCGCGGGAGAGGGCGGCCGGACCTGAGCGGGGTGCCCCGCGATGCGCCGATCACGGCTCGGCCCTTCCGCGGACCGGTACGCCACGCGTCCCCACCCGTCCCTCCCGTCACAGCAGCCGCAGCGCTCGGCGATTCGGCCAACCGCCCCTCCGCACACACCTGTTGCGAACACAGGGTCGATGCATCTTCCACACGCCGCCAGCCGCTCCATCCCGGGCTTCCAGGACCGACCGAAACACGTGTGTTCGATATCCCCGCCTGGTCGTTGACCTCCACGACCATGCCGGACGAACGTCAAGGGGAACCACGTTGACCTCGACCACCACGCACCAGAAGCAGACCGCCGCTCCCCCTCCGCCGCCCCCGCCGGCGGAGATCACCTACAGCGGGCAGTACTCCGTCAATCCGCTCGCCGAGGTCTCCTTCCGGCGGATGTGCGCGCAGATCCCGTCCGTCCTGGGCCGGATCGCCCGTCTGTCGTGGCGGACCGACCGTCCGGCCGTACAACTGCTGGTCGGCTGCCAGGTGATCACGGGCATCTCGGCGGCCGTGCTGCTGACGGCCACCGCCCGCGCCATGCGGCCCGTCCTGGGCGACGGCTCGGCCGGCGACCGTCTGCACGGAGCCGTCCCGGCCCTGGTGGTGGTCGCGCTCGCCGCCGCGCTGGGCCGTGGTGCGGCGGCGGTGGCCACGTACGCGGGGCGGAGGATCACCCCGCGGCTGACGACGGAGACGGACTCGGCGCTGGTCGAGGCGGTGTGCCGGGTCGAAGCGTCCGCGTACGCCGAGGAGGGTTTCTCCGACCGGTACGAGGCGGCCGAGATGGGCGTGATGCGTACCCAGGTGATGGTCACCGACGCCCAGCGGTTCCTGTCCGCGCTGATCCGGATGGTCACGGCCGGCGGCGTGCTGTCGGCGCTCAACCCCCTGATGCTTCCGCTGCTCCTGCTCGCCGTGCTGCCGGCCGGTGTGGGGACGGTACTGACCGCCCGGGTCGACTACGAGATCCACTACGCCAACATCGCCGACCGCAACGTACGCGGCCTGACGCGCTGGTGGGCGACCACCCCGAAGTACGGCGACGAGGTCCGCGCCAACTCCATGGCCGACTACCTCGTCCACTGGTACCGGGCCCTCTCCGACCGGTGCGACCGCCGCACCCTGGCCGCCGCACCGAAGACCTTGCGCATCGCCCTGACCTCCGCCGCCGTCGGGGGCGCCTTCCTCCTCGCGGCCTGGTCCGTCCTCGCGTGGCTGGCGGTGTCGGGACGCATCGAACTCGCCGTCGCGGCCACGGCCGTCATCGCCGTACAGACCGCACTCGCCGCGCTCTCCCAGGTCGTCACCAACGGCGCCGCCGTCTTCCACACCAGCCTCTACCTGGGCGACATGCAGACCTTCCTCGACGACGCGGCGGCCCGTACGCCCGATCGCGGTGCCGTCGAGCTCGACGGCCCGACCGGGCGCATCCGGCTGGAGGAGGTCGTCTACCAGTACCCCGGCAAGAGCAAGCCCGCCGTCGACGGTGTCTCCCTCACCCTGGAGCGCGGCCAGATCCTCGCGATCGTCGGGACGAACGGCTCGGGCAAGTCCACGCTCACCCGCCTCCTCACCGGCATCTACCTCCCGGACAAGGGCCGGGTCACCTGGAACGGCGCCGACCTGGCCGAGGTCGACCCCGCCACGGTGTGGGCGCAGACGGGTCTGGTGCCGCAGATCTTCGCGCAGTGGCCCATGCCGGTCCGCGAGAACGTCACCCTCGGCCAGCCCCGCACCCACGACGACGCCCCCGTATGGGCCGCCGTCGACGCGGTCGGACTGCGCGAGGCGGTCGACGACCTGCCCTCGGGCCTGGACACCCTGCTCTCCCGCGAGGTCTTCGGCGGCTCCGAACTCTCCGGCGGCCAGTGGCAGCGGGTGGCCTGTTCCCGGGCCCTGTACCGGCAGCCCGGGCTGCTGATCCTGGACGAGCCCACCTCGCAGATGGACCCGCGCGGCGAGCACCAGATCTTCGAGCGGATCAAGGCCATCGCCGCAGACCGCATCACCATCGTGGTCACCCACCGGCTGGAGAACACGAAGATCGCCGACCACATCGTCGTGATGGAGGAGGGCCGCATCACCGAACAGGGCCGCTACGAGGACCTCGTCCACGCCGGCGGCACCTTCGCCGAACTCCTCGCGCTCTCCCAGGACCGCTGACCACCTGTCCCGACCGGCCCACCGCCGGCCCGCGGCACCGACGCCCCCCGTACCGGGGCTCCGGCACCGACGCCCCCGTACCGGGGCTCCGGTGCCGCGGGACAGCCCTTAGTCTGCTCGGATGAGTCTTCTTGATGATGTGGCCGAGCGCGACGGCTGGCGATGCTGGGTGTGCGACGAGGCGGTCGACCCCGACGAGTCGGTGAACGACCCCCGGGGGCCCAGTGTCGACAGCCGGACCGCCGACCGTAAGGCGAAGGTCGCCGAGCGGCTCGCCCACCGCGGATGCAACACCCGCAAGGGCGCGGTCAAGGTGGTCATCGCCTGGCCGGACCGCCTGTACGTGGTCGAACCCGCACCGCTGATCACCGTCGCCGCGCGACTGGAGCGCAAGGGCGGCCGCGAGATGGTGGGCCGGTGCCCGACCAAGAGGGACGCGCAGGAGGCGGCGGACTGGCTGGTGGACCGGTTCTCCCGACTCGTACCGGGGCTGCCGGTGACCGCCGACATCGAGCCGGGCGGCGGCCAGTTCCTCCTCACCCTGTCCACCGGCCGCCGCTGACCGGAGAACAGCCGCGCGCCGGGTCGTGACGAAGGTTGGCCTACTCCTCGGCCGTCGGCCGCGTCACCCGCCCTTCCTGAACAGTTCCGACATCCGTTCCCCCACCTCGTCGGTGAGCACCGCCGATTCCGCCCCGTTCAGGCCGATCCGCTCGGCCAGCTCCCGGCCGTGGACGTCCACGGCTGCCTCGATGAGCTCGGCGAACAGCTCCAGGGCGTCGCGGGCACGGGATCGGGCGACGGCCGCGCAGCAGACGGCGACCAGGGCGGCCGGCCACCACCAGCAGGCGAGCAGGGCGTAGCCCGCGGCCCAGGCGCCGATGCGGGCGGCAGCCGCGAAGGAGTCCTGGGCGGACTGGATCTGGCGTACGGCCTGCTCGGGAAGGGTCAGCCACAACCGTGGCCAGACCGCGGCGAGGTCCACCCCGTAGGCGGCGTGGACGCGCTCCCTGGCCGCCTGGACACGGTCGCCGTACCAGGTGGGGCGGGTGGGCGCGCGGAGCGCGATCCGGTCGCGGGACCCGGCGAGGTTCTCGATGCGTGCCTGTACGTCCGGCGGGGGCCACGGCCCGCCCCCGGCCGCCGAGAGGTCGCCGTGCGCCTCCTCGTACCGCGTGTCCAGCTCCCGCCATCTGCGGGCACGGCAGGCGGTCAGGGCGCGGGACACCCGGTCACGCCCGAATCGGAGCCAGTACCGCTCGATCGCGCCGCCCAGGAACTGCGCCGCGAGCGAGGCCGCGCTCGCGGCCAGCAGGAGGAGGGCGACCAGGAGCGCGGCGGTACCGGCCCGGTCGAGCGCGGGCCGGATCGCGAGGTCGTCCAGCGCGGCGCGCAGCCGGTCGGTGTCGTGCCAGTGACGGTGGCCCAGGGTGGTGCCGGCAGCCGCGGCGGCGAGGAAGAGCGCGCCGGGGAGGACCAGCAGGTTGAGCCAGCGCTCGGCGAGTTTGCCACCCAGGGTGGTGAGGAGAGAGTTCATGCCGGCGGGGTCACCGGTCGGGGCCGAGGCGGCGCTTGCGCATGCGAGTGCCGTTGACGGCGCAGGGCGGGGCCGGGAACAGGTCACGGGCCCTTTCGACCCGGGTGCACTGGACCGGACCGGGGCATACGGCCACCTTGATGTCGTGCACGATGCCCGCGATTTTCACGCTCCGGGTGTCGGTGACCAGGCCCCGGGCTTCCCCCGCTCGGCGCAGGGCCGTGTCCAGGGCGTCGTAACAGGCGGCGAGCTCGGCGGCGCCCGAGTCCGTACGGGCCACGGTGGCGGCGTCGGTGCCGGAGTCCGTACGGGCCACGGTGGCGGCGTCCGTGCCGGAGTCCGTGCCCGTGCCCGCGCCGTCATCCGCGCCGGAGTCCGTGCCCGCGCCCGTGCCGGAGCCTGCGGCCGACCGGAGCAACTCCCGTGCCCGTTCCGCTGGTTCTCGTACACCGGGCTGCGCCAAGTCGGCGGGCGAGGCGAACAGCGCGCACAGCGCCGCCGCGGCCCGCCGGTCGGCTCGGGGAAGGTCGGCAGATGCGGTCATCCTCCAAGTGTGCATGATTTGCTTGGAGTTGGGGCCATATCGTGGCGCTGCACTGCACTGCACTGCACTGCCAAAGGACGAGCACCATGCGGTGTGCCCGGACGACCACGACTGCGGATGTCGGCGGAGACCTCGGAAGGGGCGACGGAGTGAGATACGAGCGGGACTGGTTCCTCCAGGCGGTTCGCATGCGCGTGGACCGATCCGTCACGCCGGACGGGCGGGTGGACGCGGAGGTGGTCTCCGGACCCGACGCCGATGCCGAACTGCGGGGCCTGCTGCGGACCTGTGACACGAGAACCGACATGGCGGCCCGGCTCGCGGCCGGCCGGCTCTGCGCCGCCCGGGCGCTCGCCGCCCCCGGGGAGCACGGCGTCGTGCACGGGTGCATGGCCGGAACCCTCCTCTACCCGGTCTGGGTATCCGATCCGGACCTGGTGCCACCCGAGTTGGCGGCGCGTTACGCCTCCAACGATCCGACCACGCACCCCGATCCGACGGACGCCGACGGTCCCGACGAGTGGGCGGTCTCGGCGGCGGCGTTGAAGATCGCGGCGGAGGGGCGGCAGCACCATCCGCCGCCGGACGCCCTCCCGGACGTCCGCAGGCTGCACGAGCTGGCCGTCCTGCTGACGGCGAATCCCGCTCCGCCCGAGATCCGGAACGCCACGGCCATAGGCCTCGGCAGCCTCGCAGTCCTGGCGACACCGGAGTACGACCCCGCGTTCGCGGGCCGGCTCAGAGGGGTGACCGACGCCGTCGCCGTCGCGGGGGCGACCTGGCCCTTCGGAGATCTGGCGGACGGCGATCCGGTCCGGTTCGTCCGCGGTTCCCTCGAAGGCATCCCGGCCGACTCCCCGGAACGACTCCTCGTCCTCGACGGCCTGGGCCGCCGGCTCCTGGACCGCTACACGGAGTCGTACGATCTCGAAGACCTGCACGAGTCGGCGGGCATCGCGCGGGAGGTACTGGCCCAGCTGCCGCCCGGCAGCCCCCGCCTGTCCAGCTGCCTCGGCGCTCTGGGGAAGGCGCTGCTCCTGATGTACCAGGTGGCGGGCGCGACGTCCGAGGAGTGCGACGAGGTGGTGGCGCTGTGCCGCCGGGCCGTCGACGCCCGTCCGGAGCAACCCGGCAGGGCCGGATACGACTTGGGCATGGCACTCGTCCTCCGGGCGCAGCACGTCGGCCGCACGGAAGATCTGGACGAGGCGATCGCGGTGTTCACTGGGGCGTTGGAGGCGGCCGGCAGTCCCGAGCTGGTCGCCGTCCTTCGCAACTCGCTGAGCAACGCGCTGCGTGCCCGGTCCGTCGCGACCGGCTCCCGGGCCGATCTCGTCGCGGCGCTCGGCCTCGTCGACCAGCCCCTCGACTCGCCGGAAGGGCCGGACGGACCACAACTTCCGCTTCTCGCCCCCGCGATGGCGCTGTTCAACCGCTACATGCGTGACCCGAGGGCGAACAAGGCGGATCTGGAAGAGGCGTTGCGCCGGCTGCGGCGGGCCGAGTCCCTCATGCCTCCGGCCCATCCGGACCGCCCCACGGCACTGGACGACCTCGGCCTCGTGTTGATGGCCAGCTACCAGCACTCGGGAGATCCGGCCCAGTTGAACGAGGCCGTGACCGCGCACCGCGAGTCCGTGGCGCTCACCCGCGAAGGACACGGGTCACTGGGACCGCGGCTGCTCAATCTCAGTGTCGCGTTGAGCCTGCGGCACCAGCTCACCGAGGACGGCGCCGACCTGCGGGAGTTCCAGGAGTGCCGACGCCGGGCCGCCGAACTCCCCGACGGGGGACCCGCGAACCGGGCGAGCGCACTGAGCTCCCTGGGAATGGGACTCGCGTCGGGCCTCGAACGGCTCCCCGGGCCGGCTGCCCGGCTCGACGAGGCGGTACGGCTCCTGAGACAGGCGCTCGCCCTCACCCCGGAGGACGACCCGATGCTGCCCCGGCGCCGCCTCAACCTCGCCGTGGCGCTCCTGCACCGCATAGCACGGGGCAGGCGACGCGACGAGGTGGCCGAGGCGCGTGAGGCCCGCCGACTGGCGGACACGGCGGTCGCCACACTTCCCCCGGGCTCGCCACACCTGGCCGGTGCCCTCACGGTGGCCGCGGACGCCCGGCTTCTGAGCCCCTTCGCCCTGGTGTCGTCGTCGGCCCGGGCGGAGGTGGTCGCGCTGTTTCGCAGGGCCCTCGACGCAACCGCCGCCGACCACCCCACACGCACCCAGCGCCTGATGAATCTGGGCAACGCCCTGTGCTTCACGGGCCTCCGGCGACGCCCCGGGAAGGAGGCACTGGCCGAAGCCGCCGAGCACTTCAGGCAGGCGGCTCTTGAGCAGCAGTGCCCACCGGCCCAGCGCCTGGCCGCCGCACAGGCTTGGGGCGAGGCCCGCGCGGAGGCGGGTGACTGGGCCGGCGCCTTGGACGGTCACGTCGTGGCGGTCGACCTCCTCCACTCCGTGGCGCCCCGCCATCTCGTCCGCGCCGACCAGGAGTTCCAGCTGAGTCGTCGGGTCGGGCTGGGCGCCGCCGCCGCGGCCTGCGCGGTGCGCTGCGGACAGCCCGGTCTCGCGGTCGGGCTGCTCGAACAGGCGAGGGGTGTGATCCTCTCCCACACCTTCGACGCCGACAGCGATCTGACCCGGCTCCGGGAAGCGGAACCGGACCTCGCGGACCGCTTCGAGGAGCTCCGGGCGGCCCTCGACACGGCGACGGGCAGCGACGGGTTCCTGTCGGAGGAACCGTCCGGTCCCACCGGCACCGGCACCGGCGCCGACGAGCGGCAGCGGCTGGCCGCCGCGTGGCACGACCTCACCGCCACGATCCGCACCGAACACCCCGGACTGGAGCTGCTGCGGCCGGTACGGGACTGGGACGAGAGCGAGCTGCGCGCCACCGCCGCCGCGGGTCCGGTGGTCCTGGTCAACGTCTCCCCGTACGGCAGTGACGCATTGATCGTCACCGAGCGCGCCATCGAGGCCGTACCGCTCCCGGACCTCGACCCGCGCACGACGGCGAAGCGCCGGAAAGCCTTCGAGAGCGCGCTGCTCCGGATCGAGGCACCGGAGACCTCGCGCAAGCAGTCCCGGAAGGCGCAGCAGGACGTCCGCGACACCCTCGCCTGGCTGTGGCGGGCGGTCACCGGCCCGGTCCTCGAACGGCTCCCCGGTACCGCCCGGGTGTGGTGGTCTCCGGGCGGCCTCCTGGGCACCCTGCCGCTGCACGCGGCTGCACCCGCGGACGCCTCTCCTGGCGCGCTGGACCGGGTGGTCTCCTCGTACACGCCGACCTTGCGGGCCCTGCACCACGCCCGTCTGCGTGCCGCCCGCCCCGCCGGCACCGGGACCCTCGTCGTCAGCGTCGCGCGGGCCGCCGGGCAGGCCCCGCTCCCCGGCGCCCGACGCGAGGCCGAGCACCTGACCCGCCTGATCCCCCGGGCCACCCTGCTGGCGGACGGCTCCGCCACCCACTCCGCGGTCGTCTCGGCGCTGCACGGCCACGCCTACGCCCATTTCGCCTGCCACGCCCTGGGCGGCCCAAAGCGGGCCTCCGACAGCCGGCTCGTCCTGCATGACCACGACGAACACCCCTTGACAGTGCGGGACTTGGCCCGGCTACGACTACCGACGGTGCGGCTCGCCTACCTGTCGGCGTGCGCCACCCTGCAAACCAGCCCCGAACTCGCCGACGAGGCGGTCCACATCGTCAGCGCCTTCCAGATCGCCGGCTTCCCCCACGTCGTCGGCTCGCTGTGGCACGTCGACGACGCCATCGGGGCGGACGTCGCGCTCAGCGTGTACTCCTCCCTGAACAGGGGCGACGGCACCCTCGACGTCGCTCGCACGGCCGAGGCCCTGCACCGCGCCGTACACACCCTGCGCGACACCTATCCCCGGACACCCAGTCTGTGGGCGTGCCAGGTGCATGCTGGTCCCTGACGGCGAGGCCCGCGGGTCCTCTACAGATCGCCCTCACCCGCCATCCGGGGCCACACCCTCCGACCGCTCACCCGCGAGGTCCGCCAACAGCGTTTCCAGCACCGCCTCTTCCTCCACCCGCACGCCGTGTTCGGCCAGCGCGAGCGCCAGATCCGGGTCCCACGGCGAGGGGGCGGCTGCTCCGGTCAGCGGCCGGAGAGCGGCACCGTTTTCGGCATCGGCACCGGAAGCGGCCACCGCGGCCCGGTAGTCGGCCGCCGAGTACCGCCAGGGCTGCCACGGCACCCGCCCGAGCAGCGTCGTGGCGATGCGCAGGCCGCCCCAGTCGAAGTCGCCGTGGTAGCGGAAGACCGCGCCAAGTTCGTGGAGGTGCGCGAGGAGGGCGAGGGCGGCGGCCGAGGGCTGGCCCTGCAGGCAGACGAGCGGCAGCGCGCCCGGGCCGTGGGTGTCCGCGGCGGCGGAGAGGACGGCGGGGTTCTCGCAGACGTGGACCACCGGTGGGGTGATCAGGGGCGGACGGTGGGCCAGTTGGCGCAGGGTGAGGACGCACGGGTCGCCCAGGTCGGCCATCCAGTCCAGCGCGGGGGTGCCGCGGAGGTTGAGGGTGAGGACCGTGGAGGAGACGTCGTCGCGGAGCAGGCCGGCGGAGGCCCAGGCGGCCCGCCGCCAGGCCGCGCCCGTCCCGTCCGGATGCCCGGTGAGGGCGCGGATGCCGGAGAGGCAGAGGGTCGACAGGGGTGTACCGTCGTCCAACGCATGGGCGCTCCCGAGGAGTTCGGCGGCGAACACGGACAGGGAGCGCGGCGGCTCGGCGGGCAGTGCGCCAAGGACGCGTACCGCCTGATCGAGGAGCGGCCGGGCGGCTTCCGGCGTACGGGCGAGGCGGCGGACCAGGCCGTCGTCGCGCACCCGGGCGGCCCACTCCGCGAGGCGCCGAACCTCCCCGGCGGCAACGGCGGGCGTGGCGGCTCCGGCCAGCGTGGCGAGCGGGGCGTACGCCTCCCGCCAGGCACGGTCCTCGCTCCGGCGGACCTCTTCGAGGAGGACGACCGGCCCGGTGAGCGTGGTCACGGCCGCGGCCAACCCCTCGGGGCCGGCGCCCGAGCCGATCAGTAGGGCGTCCACGGCGTCGAGCCGGACCGTCAGCACCTTTCCGCCGCCCGGGGCTCTGCCCAACAGCCTCTCGGCCGCTTCCCGTTGGGCGGGTGTGGGCGCGGCGAGGGAGACCGGTCCGGTGAGCGGCCGGCCCCGCTCCAGCCGACGGCGTACCCGCTCCAGCAGCCAGGCCAGGTCGGGCCCGCCGAGGAGCCGGCGCAGGCGCGCCTCGTCGGCGGGCGTGCCGTTCACGCCCACTGCGGCTCCGGGTCCGTCGCGCCCGGGTCCGTCGCGCCCGGGTCCGTCGCGCCCGGGTCCTTCACGCCCGGGTCCGTCGCTCGCAGGGGGTCCTCGTGACGGGTGCGGGCCGTGCCGTCCCATTCCCAGCGGGTGACCAGGACGGCGGCCACCTCGTCGACGCGGGAGAGCTGGGCGATGGCGATGCCCGGCACCTGCGGGTAGCAGGCCCACTCCCGTTCGCTGGTCATGACCACGTCCAGGTCGAAGGCGTGCAGGAGCCCGAGGCACTTGGCCCGCGAGTCGTCGTCGACACCCGCGAACGCCTCGTCCAGGGTGACCAGGCGTGGCGCGTACGGGCTGGCCGCACTCGCGTAGTGCGAGGAGGCCGCGGCGAACAGGGGTACGGAGACCGCCAGGACGCGTTCGCCTCCGGACGCCGGACCGGTGGCGGGAACCCAGCGGCCGTGCTGCCGGCGCTCCACGGCGAACTCGTGCCAGGAGCGGTAGTCGAGGGCCGCCGTGAGGTGTTCCAGCCAGCTGCCGGCCGCGTCCTCGGTCTGCTGCCGGGCGATCTGCGTCTGCAGGAACTCCCCGACCGCCGTCCGGTCCTCGGGGGTCCACGCGTCGGCGGTCTGGAGCAGTCGGCCACGGGCCTGGGCGAGGCCTGCGGGGGCCTTGCGGGACGCCCGCCACACCAGGCGCAGGGTCATGCCGGTGGAGGTGGGACGGTCCTGCAGCTCGGCGTTCATGGCCCGCACCTGCCGTTCCGCCGTGGCGATCAGCTCCTGGAGGGTGCCCGCGACCTCGGTGACGAGGTGGGCTTCGAGGATCTCGCGTTCATGTGCCGAGAGGATGCGGGTGAGTTCGGCGACCTCGACCGCGAGGGCCTCCGCGAGTTCGGGTACGGCCCGCTGCCGGCCCTGGTAGACGATGTCGACGACCATTCCGTCCTCGACCATCCGGGCGGAAGCGCTGTGGCCGTGCCGGGACAGGGCGTCCTGGAGCGTCTTGTGCTCCTCGCTGAGCCGTCGCTGCACGCGCTCCCAGGCAGCCTCCGAGTCGTCGGTCTTCGACAGCTCCGCTTCGAGGGAGCGTGCCAGGGCGATGGCCGGAGTCGCCGCCCACGGGGCGTCCCCGGCATCCGGTACGTCCAGTCCGGGGAGGGCGACGGCGATCAGCCCGGTGGTGGTGAAGCGCTGGAGCGCCGCCACGGCCTCGGCACGCGCGGCCACGGCGTCGGTGACCGACTTCTCCAGCTGCTCGATCCCGCCTTCGGCGCGGCCGACCCGACGGTCCGCCACAGCACGGCGTTCCTGGGTCGACCGCTGATCGGCCGAGCACCCGCGAAGGGCCTCCGCGGTCTCGGCGAGCCGCCGCTCCAACGCGGCGACGGCCTCGCCCACGGTCGAACGCAGCGTCGCCAGCCGCTCGTCCGCGGCTGCCGTCTCCAGCGCCGCTTCCTCGGCGCGCAGGGCCAGTTCGGCGGCTCGCTCCCCCGCCCGGTCGGCTTCCTCCCGCTCCTCCCGCGCCTGCCGGTCCGCTTCCGTCCGCTCGCGCAGCGCGGGCCAGAGCGCGGCCAGAACGGCTGCGAGTTCGACCAGGGCCCGCCGTACGACGGCCAGCGCCGGCCGGTCCGGAGGCAGCCCCAGATCGGCGGCGGTTTCGTGGAGTTCGGCGCTCGCCCGCTCCGACCGTTCGACCGCGCTCACCAGGTCGTCGGCCCGTTCGTCCCGACGGGCCCTGATCCGGCGCGCGGCATCGGCGGCAGACGCCGCGTCGGCATGCGCCCGGGTCAGCGGCCCCTCGTCGGGCACCTTGTCCAACTCGGCGTCGAGGGCGCTGCGACGGGCCGCCAGAGCCCGCGCGTGCGCGGCCTCGGACGCCGCCTCCCCCTGGAGGAGGGAGAGCTCGGCGCGCAGGGCGACGACGCGGGTGCGCCGAGCGGCCTCCCGGGCTCCCTCGCCGATGTACTCGGCAGTGGGCTTGGCCCACCGGCCGCTGAGCACACCGACGCGGTACCGTCCGTCCGGCGCCACCCAGGTGTCCCCGGACGGCTCGGTGCCCGAACCCCGGTGCGTACCGAGGCCGACCGCCCCGAGAAGACGGCCCACCTCCTCCTCACCCACCTGGGCGGCCCGGGCGTCACCCCGGTCGACCGCCGGGCGCAGCACGTCGGCGAGCGCCGGCCCGTCGACCGGGCCCCGGCGCGGGTCGAGGAGTACGTCGTGCCCGTCCGCCGCCAGGGCCGCACCGGTTGGGTGCACCCACGCGTCCAGCAGCCCGGCCGCTTCCAGGGCCGCCTCCAGCCCGGCCCGCTCGTGTTCCGCGACCTCGTCCCGGAAGTCGACCAGCCGCCACAGCGGGGCTCCGGGCGCGTGGGCGCGCAGGCCGGGGGTCCGGGTGTACGGGGCCTGCGGTCCCCGGCGGCCACCGGTCTCCAGCTCCGCGAGCTCCCGCTCGGCGTCCCGTACCCGGTCCGCCAGGGCCGCCGCGCGCTGCGCCGATTCCGCGGCCCGGCCGGCGAGTGCCGCCGCCGTGACGGTGTGCGCCTGCGCGAAGTGCCGCCGGGCCGGGTAGGGCCCGTCCTGGTGCCGGACCCACTCCTGCAGCCCGTCCAGCAGCCCGGCAGGGTCGTCGAACATCAACTCCTCGCACTGGCGCATGCGTTCGCGTACGGCGTCCACCAGGTCGGCGCCCGCGGCCGATACGGTCCCGTCCGCCCTGTCCTGCGCCTCGGTCGCGTGCGCCAGGTCGGTCTCCGTCTCGTCGAGCCGCAGCGCGGCGGCCCGGCGCTCCGCCGACGCCGCCTCGGCACCGTCCGCGAGCCGCTCCACGTGCGTGAGGGTGCGGTGCCGGCGGTCGGTGGCCACGGACACCGCGGCCCGCAGTTCGGCGACCGCCGTCCCCTCGTCCCCGGGCAGCTCCAGCCGGGCCGTCCGGGCCGTCTCCCGCGCGAGACGCGACGTGTCCTCGGCTGCCTGGCGGGCGGCCCGAAGCCGGTTCTCCGCCGCCCCGAGGCGTTCCGTCGCCCGCGTGTGCTGCCGTGCCGCCGCTTCCCGGTCCTCCCGGGCCCGCCGGCCGTCCTGTTCCGAGCGCTCCAACGACTGGGCCGCCCGCTCCAGTTCGTGGGCGCTCCGCATCTCCGGGCCCTCCCGCAGGGCCGCGTCGACGGCCAGCAGTCTCGCCCGTGTCTCGGCGAGTCCGGCGAGCCGCTCGTCGGCCCCCGCCCGGTCCTCCTCGGCCGCGGCCTTGGCCGCCTGCGCCTCGGCCAGGTCGCGCAGCAGGTGCTCGTACTTCGAGTGCTCGGTACGCGGCAGGCGTGCGCGGCGGCGGGTGGCGACGCGCGCGTAACGCCGGTAGTGGTCGAGGAACGCGGAGGCGGCCCGCTCGGCCGCGCCGGCCGCGAGCAGTTCCTCCTTCTCCTCGTCCAGGGAGCGGAATGCCTCGGCCACGTCCGCGATCACGGCCTGGTCCATCGGCGGGAGCGCCTCGGTGAGGGCCCGGGAGAGGGCGGCCTCGCTGGGCCGTTTGGACAGTTGGGGCTGGCGCAGCTGGATGAGCAGGTCCACCAGGGCGGCGTAGCGCTGCTCACCGAGTCCGAACAGCGCCTCGTCGACGGCCCGGCGGTAGGTCTTGGCCTGGTCGTAGACCATCCCGTGTCCGGCGACCGCCTCGATGAGCCGGTCCCGGGAGAGCACCGTACCGGTGGCGTCGAGCAGGCTGAGCGCCCCGGCCGACCGCGCCGCGGCCGGCGCGTGGTCGATCCGCTGGGCGGTCACCGCCCACCAGTGCCGGGCGATGCCCCGTCCGCTGACGGCCTTGAGCCCGCACAGGAGCGTGCGGAACTGCTCCTCGCCGGTCACCTCGTCGAGGCGGCCGAACTCCACCCAGGTGTAGCCGAGCCGTTCCGCGTGCGGGTGTTCGCCGCCGAGCAGCAGATTCCACTCCATCCTCTTCCCCGCGTCCCCGTCGGGTTCCACCCGGCGCGCGGCGAGGTCCCCGTCGAGGAGGAAGGGGAGGGTCAGGGCGAGCACCTTGGACTTGCCGGTGCCGTTGTTCCCGCGCAGCAGCAGCCGGCCGTCGCGGAAGTGGAACTCCTCGACGTCGTAGTGGAAGAGGTCGACGAGGCCGATCCGCAGGGGCTGCCAGCGGTTTCTCGCGGGGGCGGGAAGGGCGGCACGGGAGGTCAGCACGGGTGGGCCTTTCGCTGGGCGGGCACCGGGGCGGCGCCCGCCGTGCGGGGTTCGAGGACGACGGTCTCGCCGACCGCGTACCGGGCGAGCGCCGGGCGCGGCACGACGCCTTCGGGAGTTCGGGACACCAGCCCCAGGGAGGCGAGCCGGGTGACGGCCTGCTCCACGAGTTCGCCCTCCGCCCCCGGCTCCCGCGCGGATTTGGACCAGAAACCGCCGTGCTGCACGGCGAGTTCGGCGACGCGGAGTTCGAGATCGGCCACGGGGACGACCGGGCGCCCGGTGGCGGTGAGGTACTCGGCGAGGAGCAGGGTGATGTGGCCGCGGGTCCCCGATTCGGGCATGCGGAGGTCGGTGAGGTCGTCGTCGGGGTCGACCATGGCGATTCCCTCGGCCCTCACCTCGGCCACCAGCCCCGTCAGTTCGGTGATGCGCGCGGTGAGGAAGCCCCGCTGGCGGGTGAGGTAACCCAGCTCGGTATCGGTCAACTCGTCGTAGTACAGCACAGGGTCGTCCAGCAGCCGGCGGGTCAGTGAGCGGCGCATCGCGCGGAAGCGCAGTTCCTCACTGTCGAGGGCCGTCTCGGCGGTGAGCTCGGTGAGCCGCTCCTCCCACGTCGCGGCCAGGACCGTGGACGGGCCGCGCCGGGAAGCGAGCAGTCCGGCGAGCACCCGCCGTTCGACGTCGTACAGGACGTCTCCCGCCCCGCTGACGTACGCGTCCTCGTCGCCCGCGACCCGGCGCAGCACTCCGAGGCCGAGCAGGAGCCGTACGACGGCGGCCAGGTCGAGCCGCTCGTCGCGGCGGTCCAGCGTGAACCGGATTTCCGTGGCGGCCAGTTGGGGGTCGGCGGCATCCAGGACGACCTGGTCGGCGAGGCGGCCGAGGGCGATCTGCGCCTCGCCGCGTTCGAGCACGGAGAGGGCGAGGCAGAGCAGCACGTACCGGCGGCGGGTGAACGGGGCGGCCGTGCGCGTCGCCTCGCGGGCGGGGTGGGTGGCATCGGCGAGGTGGGCCGGGACCTTGCCCAGCCGGGCCGTCCCGGCGTCGACCTGGAGAGACCAGCCGGTGTTGCGGTCGAACCATTCGCGCAGGTCGGAGGCGTGCCGCCGGACGAGGCGGAACTCGTCCGCGTCCGCCCCGCCCGCGAGCAGCAGCGGGCGTTTCAGCAGGGCGCGGGCGGCCTTGCGCAGTTCCGCCGCACGCTGCCCGTCCAGCACTTCGGCGAGTGGGGTGCTCATCGTCCGTCGCTCCCTTCCATGAGGTCGAGAATCTCGATGGTGTGGTCGGGGCCGCGGAAGACGCCGCCCGGTGTGCGGACCTCGGCGGTGGACCCGTCGGCCGGTGCGGTGAGCCGGATCTCCATGGATCCGTCGTTGCTGGTGGCCACCGTGCGCGTCATTCCGGGCCGCCAGGTCGCCAGGGCGTCGCCGAGGAGCTGGAGGAAGAGCCGGAAGCTCACGGGGTCGAGCTCTCCGATCCCGGACAGCCGGGTGATGCCGTCGGTGACCAGGCGGGCCCGCGCGGCCGCGATCTCCGCGGCCTGCTTGACCGCCACCTCGGCGAGGACCCGGCGTGCTTCTTGCCGGTCCTGCACCTTGCGGGGCTTGCCGCGCCGCTCGTAACTGCCCGTGCGGCGCAGCTGCGGGCTGATGCGCAGCGGTTCGGCGTCGGCCCACGTGGTGGAGGCGGGTTCGGGGTGCGCGAACCGGGCGGCGAGGGTCTCGGCGTCCACCGTGAGGTGCCGGGCCGGATACAGCCCGAAGGCAGCACGCCAGAGCCGGTGCCGGGCGTCGTCGTCCGGGGCCTCGGCGAACCAGCGGGCGAGCGTACGGAAATCGGCGGAGCGGTCCGAACGCCCCGCCCGGCGCTCGTTCAACGACCGCACGACTGAGAGAAGCTGGGGTACGGCACCGAGGGCGCGGCCGCGCAGCAGCCGGGCCTGCGACTCTCGTCCGTTCCGGCTCAGGAACCAGGCCGCGAGCCCGTCCCACCGCGCCGCCCACCCTTCGTACGCCACCTCTTCGGCGTGCGCGGCCTCCTGCGGGGTGGCATCCGCCGCTTCACGCGCGGCGGCGACGTGCAGCAGCGGCCCGATGCCGCCGCCCGTCTCCAGCTCCAGGATCAGCCCGGCGATGCGACCGCCGAGGGTGATCAGGTCCTGGATGAACCGCTCCAGGTACTGGATGAGCTGGTCCTTGTAGGCGAGGAACACGTCCTCCCCCACGTCGTGGAGGTCGATGGTGCGCTGCAGGGACCCCATGAAGGCCCGCGCGTTGTCGGCGAGCGCGGCGAACCGGCTGGCCAGCCCGTCCAGTGCGAGATGCGTCTTGGCCGGATCGGGCTCCTCGTCCGCGGCGAGTACGAGAAGGGCCCTGAGCTGGGTGACGATGTCATGGAGCGCCACCGCCTGGAGCGCGCCCCGCCGCCCGAGCGCCTCGTCGTAGACGGACAGGGCCTCCTCGGCCGCCTCGCCCGCCCGGGTGAGCTGGTAGATGAACCGCTTGCGGTAGAAGTCCTCGACGGCCGTGACCCGCCCGGTGTCGGGATCTGCCCGCAGATTGCCCCACTCGACCAGCTTGTCCAGCGCCCCGGCGACGCCCTCCGGCTCACCGGGGCGTACGGCGACGGGCAGGCCCGCGTACACGTCCTCGGGCCGCAGATGGACGGCGAACCGCTCCTTGGCCACCAGGAAGGCCCGCATCACCGAGCGGTAGAGCAGCACGTTCGGGGCGGTGAGATGGGCGAACGGCCCGTACCCGTCCGCCGGGCTCAACGGCCGGGAAGAAGTCATGTCCATCGCCCCCCATCCTTCCGGACCACTCTCCCCGATCGGCCCGGACGTCAACACTTGACCGATTCACGCTCGAACTTGATCACATTCCCCCACTCCGGACTGCCGGGCTCCCACCGGACTCCGACCGGACTGCCGCCGGGCTCCCGCCGGACGCCCCACCGGTCGGCACACCCGGCCGGCCCGCGGCTCGCGCCGCCCTGGCGATCCTACGTCCCGCCCCCTCCTCCACCTGGGAGAATCTCACCAACAGACCGACCTCGCCCCCTGCCGGACGAGGCTGACCGGAAGGCGCTCCGCACATGACTGGGCAACACGACCGCTGGGCGGAACTGACCGGCGGACAAGCCGGCGAGGAGTACGCCCGGCGCTTCGCCCGGCTCGCCGAATCCGGCCACGACGTCCACGGCGAAGCCACCTTCTGCGCCGCGCTGCTGAAGCCGGCCGCCCGGGTACTCGACGCGGGCTGCGGCACCGGCCGGATCGCGATCCGGCTCGCCGAACTGGGCCACCGCTGCGCCGGCGTGGACGTCGACGCCTCGATGCTCGCCGTCGCCCGTCGCAACGCCCCCACGCAGGACTGGCTCCTCGGCGACCTGGCCCGCCTGGACACCCTCGGCCTGGAACCGGACTTCGACCTGGTCCTCGCCGCCGGAAACGTCATCCCCCTCCTGGCCCCCGGCACCGAACCGGACGTGGTCCGCCACCTGGCCGCCGCCCTGCGCCCCGGCGGCCTGCTGGTCACCGGCATGGGACTCGACGCGGCACACCTTCCCTTGCCCGAACCCCCCTTGACTCTTGATGAGTTCGACGACTGGTGCACCCGTGCCGGCCTCGTCCTGCGGCAGCGTTACGCCTCATGGAGCGGTGACCCCTACGAACCGGGCTGCGGCTACGCCGTCAGCGTCCACTCCCGCCCCGCCGGGTGAGCGGTCCGGCCCGCGAACCGCTCGCCGGCGCGCCGTCGGCGGGCGCGCGGCCCGGTGATCGCCCGGATGGATCGGTCGGCGGCCGGAACCCTCTCCGTCCGCGTCCTCCGCGTGCGAGGATTCCTGGCCATGCGACCACTGACTGACGAGGACCCGCCACACCTGGGCCCCTACTGGCTGCTCGGCAGGCTGGGCTCGGGAGGGATGGGGAGGGTCTACCTGGCGAGGCACCGCGACGAGACCGGTGAAAGCCTGGTCGCGGTCAAGACGATCCGTGCGGAGATCGCCGAACACCCCACCTTCCGGGCCAGGTTCGCCCGCGAGGTGCGCGCGGCCCGTCGCGTCGGGGACGTGTGGACGGCGCCGGTCCTCGACGCGAACACCGACGGGACACCTCCGTGGATCGCCACCGCCTACATACCCGGCCCCACCTTGCAGTCCGTCGTGGACAGCGGTTTCGGGCCGCTGCCTTCGGCGTCCGCCCATGTACTCGCCCACCGGATGGCACTGGCACTCGACGCGATTCACCGTGCGGGGATCGTCCACCGCGACCTCAAACCGTCCAACGTGCTGCTCACCGCGGCAGGGCCCCGAGTCATCGACTTCGGCATCGCCCGCGCGCTGGAGGGCACCGACGCGGACACGTTCTCCTCCACCGGGACCGGCCCGGGCTCCCCCCGGTACATGGCGCCCGAACAGGTGCGCGGTCAGGAGATCACCACGGCCTGCGACGTGTTCTCGCTGGGCTCCGTACTCGCCTACGCGGCAGCCGGCCGGACCCCGTTCGGGGACGGCGAGTCAGGGATCCACGCCCTGCTCTTCCGTATCGCGTACGAGGAACCGGACCTGACCGGCATACCGGAATCGGTGGCCGACCTGGTGAGGGACTGCCTCGCGAAGGATCCGGCGGAACGGCCGACCACGACGGAGATCGTCGAACGGACACGGACCGCTCCCGAGGGCGCGTGGCTGCCGCCGTCCCTCCTGGCCCGGGTGCACCGGTTCGCCGAGGAGCCGGTCCCTTCCGAGCCCGCGCGCGAGAGGGGCTGCAGAACGGTCGACAGAGCGGGGTCCGGCCTGTCGGTACTCACCGTCCACACGTCGGAGCCGTCCGCGAACTGGGACCTCGGTCCGGGACCGGACGCACCGCACCTCTCCTCCCCGCCCGCCGACGACACAGCACCGACGGACACCACCGAGGCACCGACACCGAAACACCGGCGCGGACGCATCATGGCCGCCGCCCTGACGGTCGGCGTACTGGCTGCGGCAGCGGGCGCGTACGGGCTGCGGGACGACGCGACGTCACCCCAGGAGTACACCGTCGTTGCGGCCGGGCCCGGCATCGACTTCTCGGGGGCGTGGATGACGGGGCACGAAGAGGGCCGCCCCCTGCTCGTGGTGCGACTCGACATGGCCCGGCGCATCACCTCCGCGAGAAGGGTCGACGTGGTGTCGGCCACCGGTGACGTCATCTGCCGGGGCAGCGCCCTGGCCACCCCCCGGGGTCACAAGGAACTGACGGTCTCCGAATTCACGATGAAGGCGGTCGGCTCGGGCCCGGCGCACACCTGTGGGGTTCCTAGCAGCATGCATCTGGAGATCGACCCCCGGGGAGACTCGATGTACTGGGCGGAGAGCGAATCCAGCTCCACCTGGGTGGAGCCCGTCGATCCGGGAGCCGTGCACGTGCCCGCCGCGATGCGCGGCGTGTGGGAGGACGGCAACGGACTGCGGATCTCCTTCGGCGAAGGCGGACTCGGGGCGATCGCGGTGACCGGTGAACTGACCACGGGCAAAAGCACCTGCCGCTGGGAGGCCGCCCTCCTCGCCCATCAGGACGGAATGTTGAAGACCACCGGCGCCCAGCCGGTGGCTCACTCCCCGAAGTGTCCAGCACCGCGCGGAACTTACGACTACGAGCTGCGCGGCGGTTCACCCGAGATCCTGGTGCGGTCCTCCACCGCCGAGGCAGGTGCCACCATGCTCCACCGTGCGGACCGAGAGACCACCCCGTAGGGAGATCGGCCTGCCGGCCCCGCCCCGGCCCCTCGGCACGGCCGCTGCGGTCAGCCCTCCAAGGCCGCCCCGGCGCCCCTCCCCGCGCGCACGGCGGTCACGGCCAAGGTGGTCCAGTTCATCGTGAAGCGTCCCCCCAGGGAGTCGATGGCCCGTCCTGCGGCATCCAGCACCTCGGCCAGCTGATCGGGACGGAGCCGGGTGAGACCGCCGGTGGTGGGCAGCAGATCGAGCCATTGGTCGCGTGTGTACGACTGTTCCCGGTCGAATCGCCAGAGTTCCGGATCCTCGAACTGCCCGGATTCCCGGATCCTGTCGGCGACCTTCGCGTATGCGGCCTGATAGAAGTCGAGGGGCCGTCGGGCCGGTTGACCGCTGAGCGGGGAGTCGGGAGCCGCCCGCCGGAAGGCAGCGGCGAACGGTTCGGCCACCTCGACCGGCGGCTCGTACACGTGGCCGAAGATCGCCAGCCGTCCCCCCGGACGCAGCACGTCGGCAGCCTTCGCGGCGCCGCCGACCGGATCCACCCAGTGCCACGACTGGGCGGCGACGACCGCGTCGAACGTCCGGCCGGCCGGCTGCCAGGCTTCCAAGGTCGCTACCTCGACCGGCAGGCCACGGGCTCGCGCGAAGTCGGCCATCCGCGCATCGGGTTCGACACCGAGTACGGCGCAACCGACCGCCTGGAACTGGCGGGCCGCGATGCCGGTGCCGCAGCCGACGTCGAGCACGTCGGGCCCGGGGATCCCGGAGATCCCGGAGATCCCGGAGATCCCGGAGACGATCCGTGCCACCAACGCGTCCGGGTAACCGGGCCGGGCCCGGTCGTAGCGCCGAGCGTCCGCGCCGAACGACTCGGCCATCCGCCGGGCCTCGTGCGACTCCCGCGCGGACGACTCCTTCAAGGACGTTTCCACCGGGGACGGTTCAGGCTGCTCTCGCGGTAGTGTGGGCATGCGCCCACCTTAGTGGGCACATGCCCACTCGACAACGGACGCCACCTTGTCGACGTACGAGAGGATCTGCGAGTGCCGACCGGGGTACACCTTCGCGACGCGCGGCAGCAGCTGTTCGACGCCGCCGAACGCGTACTTCTGCGGGACGGGCCGCACGCGCTCACCAGCCGGGCCGTCACCGACGAGGCGGGATGCGCCAAGGGCGTCCTGCACCGGCACTTCTCCGACTTCGACGCCTTCCTCGCCGACCTCGTACTCGACCGGGCCGCTCAACTCGAAGCACAGACGGGCGCGTTGCGCGAGTCGGCAGGTACGGGCACGGTGGGCGACAACCTCACCGGCGCGCTGACCATCCTGTTCGGACCGATTCCGGTGGCGATCATCCCGCTCATCACCTTCCGGGACGAGCTGCGCGCACGACTGCGGAAGGCCACACCCGGAGGCGGCATCGCGATCCTCGCCCAGGCGACCACCGCGGTTTCCGCCTACCTGACCGACGAACGCGAACGGGGCCGCATCGCGGCCGACGCCGACATCGACTCGCTCACCCTTTCCCTGGTCGGTGGCGGCCATCTCCTGTTCACGGACCGCGACCCCGGCCCGCCGACCACGGCAGTCGTCGACAAGTTCGTCTCAGCGGTCATCGCCGACGCCGTGCGACGGCGGCCGACGGCCTCCCATCCCATGCTGTGACAGCAGGGGTTCGCCGGATCGGCGGTCGTGACGGAAAGGAATCCGCCGGGCGGTCGATCCGCTCTCGCCGCATGATCAGGTGGTCCAGGTCACGGCTCCACCTCTGCCGCGGAGCCGCCTGGATCACTTGACCAGCCGGAAGACGGGGTGCGCGGCCCAGGCCCGCAGGAACTCCGCCGTTCCCAGCGCCAGACATGCTGGGAGCCTAGTGCCGAGCGACGACCGGCACCGCCCTGCCCGCCAGGACACTTCTCCCAGCGGGCAGGGGGCGGAAACGGCCCGGTCGACGACCTGTGCGGTCACACCCGCGGCTGGTCCGCGCGCAGTTCCTCCAGCCGGGAAGCCCGTACCGCCGCGCTCTTCGCGATGGCCGCGGCCAGGTCCTTCGCCTGGTCCGCCCGGCCCCGGGCTCGCTCACCGGCACAGAGCGTCCCGGACTGCGCGAGGTGGGCGCTCAGCGCTTCGATGAGAATCCGGTCGAACGCCTGGCCGTTCGCGTCGGCCGCCTTCCGGAGGGTGTCGAGGCTGACCATGCCCGGCATGTCGTGCCCCTCGTGGGGATGGGTGTCGGGGACGCCCGAGAGCTTCAGCACCGCGCGCAGGCGGCGCAGGTCCGCGCGGAGTGCCGATGCGGTGTCCGCCGAAAAGGCGGCCAGGGCCGGGTCCGTCGTACGGGAGGGCGCCAGATCGGTCAGGAGCCGCGCACGGTCGGCCATGGGGATCATCAGGAGGATCCACGCGCTGTCGGTGGCGTTGAAGACCGGTGGAGGCGCTCCGGCTGTCGGCTGCGCGGTGCAGCCGACAGCCGGAAGCGCCAGGGCCACGCCCCATGCCGACCAGCGGGTCAGAACGTGCCGGCGGAGTTGCACTTGGCCTTCTGGTTGATGCAGTCCTTCACACGGTGGCCGAGAGCGGCGTTGTCCCAGGCGTTGAAGAAGTCACCGTGGATGGACGAGGCCATGCCCGAAGCCAGCCGGAAGCCGGCGGCACCGCCACTGGTCGGGTAGCTGGTGACGAAGGAGAGGTTGGGGATGGCGACGGGGTAGGCGCCGCTGCACTTGCCGTCGTACGTGAACGCCACGTGCGACTTGTGGTCGGGGCTGTCGAGGTTCTTGCCGTCCCAGCAGTCGGGGAAGACCAGTTGATGGGTGAGGTGGGCCGTGGGGGCGCACACCGGCCAGTTGCCGTCGGCG
The DNA here is from genome assembly GCF_026343115.1 of Streptomyces sp. NBC_00102. Classification (GTDB taxonomy): domain Bacteria; phylum Actinomycetota; class Actinomycetes; order Streptomycetales; family Streptomycetaceae; genus Streptomyces. The sequence goes on along the minus strand of NZ_JAPEMC010000001.1, from coordinate 5,754,158 downwards.
CTGCGTCCGGTCTCACCGCCCGGACCGGCGCACCAGAACTGGCCCGGTGATCCCGCCGGGGTGGGTGTCTGCGTCTTGGCGCTGCCCGCGATCATGCGGAACCCCTGGGGGAAGGGAACGGTCGCCGCCGGGTCGGTGAGCCGGGAACCGTAGTAGACGATCATGCCCTCCGGTTCCACGGCCGTGTCGCCCTCGTAGAGGGTGGGGATCCAGTACGCGGAGAGGTCGACGGCAGGGGTGCAACTGGTAGGCGTGCTGGCCTGCAGCGACTCGGGGGTGGAGAACGCGTCGGTGCTCTTGTTGCCGAAGAAGCTGTGCATGTGGGACGCCCCGGGCAGGCCCGGCAGAACGATGGGGTCGTCCGGCTTGGAGTGACTGTAGACGCAGGTGGCGTTGAACTCCGGAACCCGGACCGTGGTCGCGGGCACCGCGGCAGGTGTCATCGCGCGGAACTGCGCCAGCTGCGCGTTCCACTTGGCCTGGTCGACGGGGACCCATCCGGCCGCCGCGCTGTCGCCCTCGCCGGCGAAGGAGAACCAGTTGATGTTGACGAAGTCGCCGGGTGTCGTGGAGCGCAGTACGGCGAACACCGTCTGCGCGCCGGTGGGATGGGTGGTGACCTCGGTCGTCAGGGTGGACCAGTTCTGCCAACCGCCGGTCGGGGAGACCGGTATGACGGCGAGCAGCGGCCCGGTCAGTGCGGCGGTACGCAGCTCGACCGTGCCCGAGCCGACGGCGGAGGCGGCCCGGGCCGAAACCGTCAGCCGGCCGGCTCCGCCGAGGTCGACGTTGTCAAAGCGCATCCAGTCGCCGTCGGCGAGGTACGCGGCATTCTGCCCGCCGCCGGTGTCGGCGGTCGCCTCCAGGGCGACGCCCGACTGGGCCGCGTAGGACTCGGCCTGGATCGTGACCGTCGCGGCCTGCGCCCGAGGGGCCGAGACGGTCAGGCTCAGTGCGGCGGCCAGTACGACCGCCAGAGCGCTCGCCAACAGGGTGTACAGGGGAACGGGAAATCTGCGCATGTCACTTCCTCACGGCTGGGGGGGTGAAGACCGAGGGGTGAAGACCTGCTGCGTGCCGGAGCGCGGCGACGTCGAGGGACGGAGCCGTACGGCGGCCCGTGTCCCGGCGCGATCGAGGTGGCCCGGGCCGCCCCGTACAACGGGCGGAGCGGCCCGGGAACTTCGTGAACACGGGAGTGCGGTGCTGAAGCGCGGGGGCTACTGGTAGACCCGCACGTAGTCGACGAGCATCTTGGAGGGGAAGGGTGTGCCGGCGTCCGTCGGGCCCGGCCAGTCGCCCCCTACCGCCAAGTTGAGGATCATGTAGTGGGGGTGGTCGAAGATCCACGGGCCGCGGGTCTGCTCCACCTGGTCCTTGTCGAGGGTGAAGACGGTCCGACCGTCGAGGCTGAAGGTGATGCCTCTGCTGGTCCAGTCGGCGGCCCAGGTGTGGTAGTCGTCGGAGAAGTCGGCGTTCCCGGGCAGTGTGTACGGCGAGCCGATTCCGCCTCCTCCGTTGTACGCGGGTGCGTGGACGGTCGAGTACGCCGTCTTCACGTCCTTGCCGAGGATTTCCATGATGTCGACCTCGCCGTTGTAGGGCCACGGGCGGCCCGTCAGGAAGTCGGCGCCCATCATCCAGAACGCGGGCCACAGGCCGTTGCCCTTGGGAACCTTGAGGCGCGCTTCGACGCGCCCGTAGGTGAACTGGAAGGTCGCGCCGGTGTTCATCCGCGCCGAGGTGTACTGGCAGGTGGTGCTGCCGCTCAGCGGGTCGGTCGGGCACGAGGACCCGGCGGTGGTCTCCTTGCGTGCCTCCATCACCAGGTGCCCCGCCCCGTCGAGTGCGGCGTTGCGGTTGTCGGTGTAGTACTCCAGCTCGTTGTTGGGCCCGACGCCCGGATCGGCCTTCCACTTCGAGGCGTCGGGCTTGCCGCCCGAAGCGCCGTCGAATTCGTCGCTCCACACGAGCCGCGGCGGGTTCGCGGGGTCACTCGGCAGGGGCGGAGGCTGGATCGGATCGCCGCCTGTGCCGTACACCTGGAACTCCCACAACGAGTAGCCGTAAGCGGTGGCGCGCTGCGTTGCGTACATGCGCACGTAACGGCCGGTGCCCGAGACGGCGAGCGTCTGCTTGAAGCCGGTGCCGGACGTCGTCGAGTAGACCGGCGTCCAGTCGACCCCGTTCGGCGAGACCTGGATCTGGAAGGACTTGGCGTAGGCGGGATCCCATTGCAGGACGACTCTGTCGATCTGTGCCGTCGCGCCGAGATCGACGGAGATCCAGCCCGGATCGGTCCATCCCGTGGTGGGACTCGTGGCCCAGCGGGAGGCCGGGTCCCGGTCGAACGCCCTGGCCGGCGTGCACTCCCAGCAGTTCGAGTCGGCCTGGGAGGAGGAAGCGGCGCCCGGCCTGCCGTAGGAGAGAAGCCGACTGGTGTCACCTCCGGGGTTGCCCGCGCCGGTGGTTCCGTAGACCTGGAACTCCCACAGCGAGAAGCCGTACTGGGTGGCGCGCTGCGTCCCGTACATGCGCACATAACGGCCGGTGCCGGAGACGGCAAGGTTCTGGATGCCGCCGGTGCCCGTGGCGGTCTGGTGGACGACGGTCCAGCTCACCGCGTCGCTGGACACCTCGATCCTGAACGCCTTGCCGTAGGCGGCCTCCCAGTTGAGGACGACCCGGCTGATCCCGGCGCCGGCACCGAGGTCGATCTGAATCCACTGCGGGTCCGCGAAGGCGCTGGACCAGCGCGTCCCGGGGTCACCGTCGACGGCGCTCTGAGCGCCGAAGGGGTTCTCGGTACTGGAAGCCGTGGTGGGCTTCCCCTGCGAGAGCAGCACCTCCGCCGCCTGGGCGGAGGGGGCGGGGAGAGCGGTGAAAGCGAGAGTCGAGGCCACGAGGGCCAGAAGTAAGGCGAAGCGACGCAACAGGGTCGGCACGGGCGACTCCTCAAGTGGGGGAAGGAGAGGAAGGAAGCCAGGGAGCGCTCCCTGGAAGGGAGGATGGAGGGGCCCGTAAGGACTGTCAATACATCTTTCACCTCGAAAAAACAGCGCCGCCACCCCTGGAACGAACCGAGGGAACGGTCCCCCACACGTCATCTGACGCACCGACGGACGAGGGGACGGCGCCGATCGGAACGCACCCGAACCCTGCCCTTGCCGCGCCGGCCTGCGGATACGCTGCTCACATCGCCCTGACGCAGAGCCGGAGGTCGCCCCGATGAGAAAACCCGCCCCGCGCAGGGCCCCTGACGGCGACAGGGCCCCGGGCGGCGACACGGCGGGCGGGCTCGCATGAGACGCCCCACCCTCGAAGTGGTCGCCGCCCGGGCGGGCGTCTCCAAGTCGAGCGTCTCCCGTGTCATCAACGGCGAGACGACGGTCGCCCCGCAGATCCGCGACGTCGTCATGCGCGCCGTCCACGAACTGGGCTACGTGCCCAACGGGGCGGCCCGCAACCTCGTCACCCGCCGCACGGACACCGTCGCCGTCGTGGTCTCCGACCCGCCCCAAGGAGTCGTCTCCGACGACCCCCTCTTCTCCGCCGTGGTGCGGGCCGTCAGCAGAGAGCTGGAGAAAGCGGGCAAACGGCTCGTGCTCATGCTCGCGGAATCCGACCAGAGCCGAACCCGGGTGGTGCAGTACGTCGCCGGCGGACACGTGGACGGCGTGCTCCTGGTCGCCCTGCACGGTACGGATCCGCTGCCGGCCGCCCTGGCGAGGCAGGGCCTGCCCCTCGTGTCCTTCAACCGCACCTGGGCCCAGGACGTCCCGTACGTGGCGCTGGACAACGCCGGCGGAGCGGCGCTGGCGGTGCGTCACCTCCTGGAGCGCGGTCGGCGCCGGATCGCCACCATCACCGGACCGCTCGAACTCCACGAAGCGCGTGAACGCCTCGACGGCTACCGCCAGACACTGCGTGACACCGGCAGACGCTCCATCGTCGCTCTGGGCGACTTCACCCGAACCTCCGGCGCCGAAGCCATGCGGCAACTCCTGGAGGACGACCCCGACCTCGACGCGGTCTTCGCGGCGAACGACCTGATGGCGATCGGAGCCCTGCGCACCCTTCACCGGGCGGGCCGACGAGTCCCCGACGACGTGGCGGTCATCGGCTTCGACGACATAGAAGCCGCGGCCTACACCAGTCCCGCTCTCACCTCGGTACGCAGCCCGATGGCCGACCAGGCGACCGCCGCCGTCCACCTGCTCCTCGGCCTGATCGACGGTGGCCCCGCGACGCCGGTGATCATGCCCAACGAACTCGTGGTGCGCGAATCGACCTGATCTCCCGGCGCACCCCGCCCGCCGACATCACCGGCACGATCCCGGCACTGTCCTGACCGGGCTCCGCGCGGTCCCCTCTCATCCCGCCGCTGCCCCGGCCTCGTCGGCATCGCCCCGCACCGGTGAAGGTCCGCGCTCCGGCGCCTGCGCGCTCCGCGCCGCGGCGAGCGGGCCCAGATGCTGTGCGGCGCTGTCCAACAGGCCCAGGTCGGCCTTGGTGTGCGCGATGGCGGCGTCGATCAGGACCGCGACCAGCGGCTCGTCGGCGTGGGCGCGGCGCTGTTGCGCCAGGCCCGCGAGCTCGGACAGGTACGTCTGCCGCTGCGACTCGATCAGTGTGGTCAGGGCCTGCGGGCCCAGGGCGGAGGCGCCGAGGAGCTTCAGGAACAGTTCGTCGCGGAAGCCGCCGACGCGCACCCAGGCGGTGGTCGCCCACGAGCGCAACTCGGCCTCGCCCGCCTCGGTGAGCGTGTAGAGGTTCTTGTCGGGCCGGTCGGTCTGGGTGACCTGCGAGCGCGAGACATAGCCGTCGCGGACCAGCCGTTCGAGGATCTGGTAGAGGTGACCGATGTTCAGGCCGCCCCACTGCGGGCCGATGGTCTCCTCGAAACGGACCTTGAGTTCGTACCCGTGATTCGGTCGCCGGGTCAGCAGCGCGAGCACGGCGTGATGGAGCGGCATATACGTCCCTTCTACATTGTGACAACATACCGCTGCATTGGCGCAATGCAGGTGCGGCGATGTACGCGCCCGCGAGCGAGGTACGAGGGCGAGGCGGCATCAATGGCCATGAGCGTGGCGTTACGTGGGGTGAGTCGCCGGTATCCCGGGCTGACCGCGCTGGACGAGGTGGACCTGGAGGTCGCGGCCGGCGAGGTGGTGATGCTGACCGGGCCGTCCGGCGCCGGCAAATCGACCGTCCTGCATGTGACGGGTGGCATGGACCGGCCCGACGAGGGACACGTCGAGATCGACGGCGTGGCACTGGTGCCCCGGGATTTGGACCGTCACCGGCGGCGTATCGGCTTCGTCTTCCAGCGCTTCCACCTGCTGCCCGCGCTGACCGCGCTGGACAACGTCCTCGCCCCCGTCCTGCCGCGCAGAGTCGGCTTCGACCGGCGTGCGCGCGGCATGGAGCTGCTCGAAGCCGTCGGCCTCGCCCGGCGGGCCGACGCCCTGCCGTCGCAGTTGTCGGGCGGTCAGCAACAACGGGTCGCCGTCGCACGCGCGTTGATCAACCGGCCGGGTCTGCTGCTGGCGGACGAGCCCACGGGCAACCTCGACAGCGTCATCGGACGGGAGATCATCGACCTGCTGATGTCGCTGCGCGAGCGGTACGGGATGACGATGCTGATCGCGACGCACGACGCGGAGGTCGCCGCCAACGGCGACCGGGTGGTGCGGCTGCAGGACGGCACAATCGTCTCGGACCAGCGGGTCACGCCCTCCGCCGACGTGCTGAACCGGCTGGGGGGCCTGCGCCCGTGATCACGGTGATCCTCGATCAGCTCCGGCGGCGGCGCGGGCGCGCACTGGCCCTGGCCGCCGGAATCCTGGTGGCGGCAACCAGCTTCACCCTGCTGACCGCGACGGTGAGCACGAGCCAGGCGACCACCGTGGGCACGGTACGGAAGAACGCGCGGTCCGCGTACGACGTCCTGGTCCGCCCGCCCGACTCGCAGACGGACGTGGAGCGGCAGAGCTCACTGGTCGCGCCGAACTTCCTGTCCGGCACGTTCGGCGGCATCACCATGGACCAGTACGACCGCATCCGCGGCATGGCCGGGGTCGACGTGGCCGCGCCGGTCGCCAACATCGGCTACCTCATGGTGGCGAGCACCGTCACCGTGGACGTGTCCCGCTTCCTGGACGGCGAGGCGTCCCGGCAGATCCTGCGCATCAGCCCCACGCTCACCTCCGGACTGGGCAGTTACCGCACCTCGGACGAGTACGTCTACCTCACCCGCTCCCCCCTGACCTCGGGATCGGAGTCGGACGACCTCTTCGAGTCCGACACCCTGGAGACGGGAGCGGTCGACAAGAGCACCGAGCGCTACCAGATCGAGGGGAAGTACGACGTCTGCTTCTACCTCAACTGGGACAAGACCGAAAAGAAGAAGTTCGGCCTGGACCTGCCGCTGAAGCCGAACATCATCGCCGAGGACCTCAGTGACAGGTCACCGTTCGACCCGGACCTGAGTTCACGGATGACCTGCCAGTCGGGCAGGGACAAGGCCACCATCGACGTCCCGGTCAGTTACCCCGTACTGCTGTCCGCCATCGACCCGGTGGCCGAGGACCGGCTGGTGGGCCTGGGCGGCACCATCGCCTCGGGCCGGATGCTCACCGAGCGGGACAAACCGTGGAGGGTGTGGGGCGCCAAGAGCGTCCACGGACAGCGCGACATCTACATCCCGGCGCTGCTCAGCGAAAACCCGCTCACCACCGGCACACTCGACGCCACCGTGGAGCGGCTCGACATCGGGGACCCGGCCGAGCTGCCCTCGAAACTGGGCAACCCGACGGCGAACAGCTTCGTCCGGAGCCTGCGCGGCACCACGGTGGGCAGGACCCGCGTCGACCTGAGCAAGGGCTACCGGAAGGCACTGAACGAGGACTCGTTCAACACCGACGCCTACTGGACGGTCGGCCCGGTCGCCTACCGCCGCACCTCCGACGGCGACCTCGCCGCGCAGCCGCAGCCGCCGCAGAGCCCCGACCTGTGGATCACCAACTCGAACCAGCAGCCGTTCCCCAACGTCCCCGAGGAGAACCACCAGGGCACCCAGTACCGGAAGGTGACCAGCCACGCCTCCACGGACTGCATCGGACTGGGTACCTGCGACCAACAGGACTCCGGGCGTCTGCCCAATCCCTTCGTCCGCCTGGTCGGCCGCTACGACACGGGCCGACTGCCCGGCTTCTCGCCCCTGTCCGAGACCCCGTTGGAGACGTACCAGACGCCGCAGGTCACCGGTGCGGACAGCGCGACCCGGGCGAAGCTCCACGACAGACCGCTGCAGCCCGACCGCAACCTGGGCGGTTACGTCAGCCCTCCGCCCACCATGCTGACGACGATGGACTCCATCACCGCGCTCACCGAGAGCCGTCGGGTCCCCGGCCTCCAGGACAAGGCGCCGGTCAGCGCGATCAGGATCCGGGTGGCCGGAGTGACCGGCGTCGACACCGCCTCCCGGGCGCGGGTGAACGCGGTGGCCGGGAAGATCCGGGCCGCCTACCCCCGGCTCCAGGTCGACGTCACCGTCGGCAGCTCACCCGCGCCGCAGACCGTGGCACTGGCCGACTCGGCCCGGGTGACGGAGCGCTGGGTCGCCAAGGGCGTGGCCCTGCGCATCCTCAGGGCGGTGGACACCAAGAGCGCGGTGCTCTTCGGACTGGTCCTCGTCGTGTGCGCCCTCTTCCTCGGCCAGGCGGCACTGGCCTCGGTGCGCTCGCGCCGGACCGAGATCGGCACGCTGCGCTGCCTCGGCTGGAGCGGCGGCGAGGTGCTCCGCCTGGTCCTCGGCGAACTGACGGTGATCGGGCTGGGGGCCGGAGCCGCGGGCGCGGTGCTGGCGTACGTACTGGGCCGGGCGCTCGGACAGCCCGGAGCCGGCGTCAAGTCGCTCCTCGTGCTTCCGGTGGCGCTTCTGCTGGCCACGGCGGCGGGCCTGGTCCCCGCCTGGCTCGCCACCCGGCTGGGACCGATGGAAGCCGTCCGGCCCCCGGTGACGGCGGCCCGCCGCGCACGCCCGGTGCGTTCGGTGGCCGGCCTGGCCGTGCTCAACCTGCTGCGGATGCGGGGCCGCACGCTGCTGGGTGCGGCGGGGCTGGCGCTGGGAGTGGCCGCCTTCACGGTCCTGCTCGCCCTGACGCTGTCCTTCCGGGGCGAGGTAGCCGGGTCGTTGCTCGGCAGCGCCGTGGTGGCGCAGGCGCGCGGGGCCGACTATCTCAGCGTCGCCCTCTCCCTGGTGCTGGGAGCCGCCGGCGCCGTCGACGTCCTGGTCCTCTCGCAGCGCGAACGCGCGGCCGATCTCGCGGTGCTGCGGGCGACCGGCTGGAGCAACCGGGAACTGGCGAAGCTGACCCTCCACGAGGGAATCGGACTGGCCCTGCTGGGCGGCCTGTCGGGCGCGGTGGCCGGTCTGGCCGGCGTACTGACCCTCGGCCGGGGCGTACTGCACGGACACCTGTTCACGGTCACCGCCGCCGCGCTGCTGGCCACCCTCGCGGCGACCGCCCTGGTGGTGGCGGCCCTGGCGGTCCCGATCCGCGGGCTCTCCCGGATCAGCGCCGCCGACCTGGCCGCGGCGGAGTGACGGAACATCTGCTTTCGGCAGACGGGGGCCTCGGCCTTGACGACATGGCATCCGTGGTCCACACCAGCCCCGCACTGACTTCGGTGCCCGGCCCGATGGCCGACCGGGCAACCGCCGCCGCCCATTTGCTCCTCCGCCTGGTCGACGGTGGCCCCGCGATGCCGTTGATCGTGCCGAACGAACCGTGGTGCGCGAGTCGACCTGATCTGGTGGAGCACCCCTCCAACGGCACCGCCTCGTGCGTGGGGCACCTGACCGCCGAGTCCGGCGGCCTCCAGGACCGCCGACTTCCACAGCCGCCGACCGCGCGACACGTACGGGTCGAGAGCCTCGTCAGCCCGTCCGGAAGCGCATTTCATGCTCCCTGGGGCTTGGCAGCAAGGGATTCCGCCAGTGCACGCCAGAGCTCGGCCGCGAGTTCGATGGTGCCGGCCTCGTGTGCCTCCTTGGCCATCCGTTCGAGTTCGGCCACGGCGGTGGTGCGGTTGCCGTCGAGAAAGGCCATCTGGTTACGCAGGGCGGCCAGGACCACCAAGTGCTGGTGGCTCATTCCTTCCGGACGCGGGCCGAGTCGGGCGTCGATGGCACGGGCGTCGGCGACCCGGCCCTCGTAGAAGGCAAGTCGGTACTGGAGCAGCAACAACTCCAGATACTGGCTGGAGGTACCGACCACGGCTACCGCCGAGGCGAGTTCCGCCAGGTGGCGTCCTGCCTGGTCAGTACGCCGTGGGTTCATTTGGAGGTACATGGTCGCCGCAGCGAGTCGCAGTCGCAGCCAGAGGACCGGGTCCTCGCTGCTCGGCATTCCGCCCAGGGCGGACTGGAGACGGCCGACGGCGGCCTCCCAGTCACCCTGGCGCATGGCCACGGTGGCGGCGCTCCACAGGACGTCCAGTCGGAGACGTTTCGACAGGAGGCCGTCGATTCCGTTCTCGGTGACCTCGTCCAGTGAGTCAGCCAGTCTGTCGGCTCTGTTCCGCGCCTCCGTCAGTCGTCCGATCTCCGCATCGATGGAGACGAGGGTCAGGGCCGCTTCGGTCATGTCCTGACGGGGCAGCCGGTTGGCCAGGGAGAGAGCGTGGGCGCGTTCCGCCACGGCGCGCGCCTCGGGCAGGTCGCCGGCAGCGCACAGTCGGCGGGCGAGGCGTATCCGGGATCTGGCCTGGGTGTAGGGAAGATCGAGTGCGTCACTGAGGACGACGAGTTCGCGCAGGAGGCGCAGTTCGTCGTCCTGTCGGCCCTCGGCGTGATAGCAGTCGGCGAGCAGCCATTGCGCCTGCCAGCGCAGGGCGGCACCGGCTTCCTCGTCCAGCCGGAGGGCCTCTTCCAGCTCGCCGGCCGTGCGGGGCGATCCGTGGACGGTGGTGACGGCGGCGAGGACGCGTGCCAGCAGGCTGCCCACCGGTGGAGCGAAGTCCGCGGGCACGACGCCGAGGCGGGCACACAGGTGTTCGAGAACGCGTGTCGTGGGAGGCCGGGCACCGGATTCCAACCGCGACAGATAGGCGGCCGAGAACTCCGAGCCGCCCAGCTCGGCCTGTGACAGAGCGCGTGCGACTCGCAGGGCGCGGAGTCTCCGGCCGAACGCCGGTTGCGTCGTCGGCGGATCGCGATGATCGGGCATGGAAGTCAATCTGGCCAACGTCGTGTTTTCTGTCAATGGAAGCTTGGCATCGTGGCGCTTGAGCGCCGATCTTGACTCAAATCATGCATACGCCCTGTTCGAGCGGCCACCCCCTTCCGTCATAAGTCTATTGCTGGAAAGGCACGTTGGTGGATCGACCGGGCCCCCTCCCCCGGACATTCACTTGGCAAGAAGTTGACAGCTGTTGTCAACGATCCCTATCTTCCCTGTAAAGGAACGAGGGGGAACCATGCAGTTGCACTATGTGGGGGCGGCCGATGTGCGCCGTGCCATCAACGAGGCGCGCCACGAGGTCATCCTGTCGATCCCCATCGCGAGTCCCGTCCAGGACGAGGTGGACCTCGACGCCGCCCGCGGTGTCAGTGGCAACCCCGAAGTCGATGTGCGGGTCTACGTACCCGGCGACCGGTCCGGTCGGGCCGGTCGGCTGGACCGCGGACTCGCGAAGCTGGCCATGGACGGGGCGCAGGTACACGACGCGACCTGGAGCAATCCCCGCATGGCGATCATCGACCGGTCCGTCGTCGTCCTGGCCCGAAACGAGAAGGACTACAGTGACGGCGCCCTCGTCGGACGCGGGCTGCCCTTCACACCTCTGCTGGCCCGTTCCCTCACCGCACCGCCGGCAGCCGCCGGACGGGAGACGGCAGAAGGCGAAGGGCTGCCGGCCGTCTCCCGCGAGGTGCTGCGCCAGCTGGCACTGGGCAGCAAGGACGAGACGGCCGCCCGCGAGATGGGCATGGCCCTTCGGACGTACCGCAGGTCCGTGGCCCAGCTCATGGAGCGGCTCGACGCACGCAGTCGCTTTCAAGCGGGATTCCTGGCGGGTCGGCGAGGGCTGCTCTAGACCGTGCCGCAGGACTCAGGCCGCGTACACCACGGCCGCAAGCCTCCGGCGGACACGTCGGCTCCATCGCACGACCCTCACCTCACCGCCCCCGATCTTTCGGTCCGCTCCGTCGCCCTGACGCGTTCCGCCTCCGCCAATGCCGCCTCCACCTTGCGGTTGGAGGTCATGGTCAAGCTGATGAGCGTGCTCGCCCCCAGGAAGACCGCGCCCACCAGATAGGGGGCACGCAGTCCATGCGCCGTCGCGAGCCAGCCGCCGAGCAGGGCTCCCAACGGCGCCGCCCCCAACGCCAGCAGACGACTCGCCGCAGCCACCCGGCCCATCAGCTCGCCCGGCACGATGGCCTGTCGGACCGAGCCGGACAGCACGATGGTCGCGCTCAGCGCCGCGGCGCGCACGGCCAGCGCGAGGCCCACGGGGACCGCGCTGTCGCCCAGCCCTATCGAGGTCTGCGCGATCGTGAGCAGCACCGCCGTCAGGATGAGCGCGCCGCCCGTGCCGAGCCGGTCGCTGACACGCCCCGACAGCAGGCTGCCCAGAAACCCGCCCACGGCCTCGCAGGTGAGCAGCAAGCCGAAGCCGGTGGCCCCCAGGTGCAGTTCCTCCTGCGCGAACAGGACGAAGACGGCCGTGCCGGCGCTGAAGGCGAAGTTGCCGAGCGCGGGGCGCAAGGACAGGCCGAGCAGGAGGGGGGAGCGGAGAAGGTAGCGGGCCCCTTCCGCCGCCTCCTTGAGCAGAGGCCTGCGGTCGGCGCGCGGTCGGGGGGGCGAGGCGGGCAGCAGGCGGATGACGAGTGAGCTGAAGACGAACGACACGGCGTCGACGACCAGTGGAACGGCCCGTCCCAGAGTGAAGAGGAAGGAGCCGGCCGGCGGTCCGACGAACCCGTCGAGGACGTCGACCGAGCCGCGCAGTCGCGCGTTGGCCCGCTTCAGCAACGCGGCGTCCCGGTCGAGGATCTCTGGTACGTAGGCGGCCGCGGCCGTGTCGAAAAGGATCTGCCCCATACCGAGGAGAAACGCCAGAGCGATCAGCAGCGGCACGCTGAGCCAGCCTGCTGCGGCGCCGGCGACGGCGGCGAACAACAGCAGCGCCCGGGCCGCGTCGGTCAGCCACATCGTCCGCCGACGGTCCCACCGGTCCACCAGCGCCCCGCCCACCAGGCCGAACATCAGCCACGGCAGCAGCGCCGCCGCGGAGATCACGGAGAGCAGCAGCGGATCCCGGGTGAGGCTTGCGGCGAGCAGGGGCAGGGCGGTCAGATAGACGCCGTCGCCGAAGGACGACACCGAAGCGGCTGCCCAGACACGCCGGAAGGCCTTCGGCAGCGGTGCTTTCGGCTGTGACGGATTGCTGCTCATGTTCGCTCCAGGTCGACGGGAGGCAGGGGTGTCTTGCGGACTCCGGCTGTGTTGAGCCGTCCGCAGGAGAGGCGGACGGCCGCGTCCACCCCTTCTCGTACGGACTCGGCCAGGCCGCCCTCGTCGAGCCGGCCCAGCGCCACTTCGGTCATTCCTCCGGGCGAGGCTACGGAGTTGATCACGAGCGCGGGTGTCGCGCCCCCTGCGAGGAGCGAGCCCGTACTGCGCACCGCGCGTACGGCGAGCAGGTCCGCCGTACCGGCCGGAATGCCCTGGGTCCGGCCGGCCGACGCGAGTGCCTCGGCGAAGCGGGCGACCAGCGCGGGGCCTGCCCCGGACAGCGCGCTGACCGCCTCCAGGAGGTCCTCGTCCAGGACCAGGACCTGACCGAGCCCGGAGAACAGACCGCACGCGGTGTCCAGGGCGGTGCGGTCGGGGGTGGTACCGAGCACGGTGACACCGTCGCGTTCGGCGACGGCCACGTTGGGGACGGCCCGCACCACGGGCACGCCGGGGAGACGCGCGGCAAGAGCCTCCGTCTGCCAGGAGGCGACGAGCGACAACAGCAGCTGCTGCGGCGTGATGGCTTCTGCCAGCTCGTCGAGGGCGGCTGCGGTCTCGTGCGGGTGGACGGCGAGGACGACGACGGCCGCGCCGTGGACGGCCTCGGCCACCGTGTCGGCCGACCGGATGCCGTATTCCTCGGCGAGGGCACGAGCTCCGCGACCGGTCCGGGAAACCCCGGTCAGCTGCTCCGGGGAGTGCCCGGCGCCGAGCAGCCCGTGCACCAGGGCCCGGGCCATCCGACCACACCCGACGAGGGCGACGGTGCCGTCGGCGGGCGACCGGCGTGCCGTCATCGGGTCGCCTCTACGAGGTCGGCAAGGGCGTGCATGCCCCGCACCAGACGGTCTTCGGTCTCGGCACCGACCGCGACGCGGACGAACCGGTCGCAACTGGCGCCGTAGCCGGCGCCCGGGACGACGGCGACGCCGTAGCGGGTGAGCAGCCGCTCGGCGAACTCCGTGGAGTCGAGCCGGGATTCGCCCAACGAGGCGAAGAGATAGAAGGTGGCGTCGCCCGGCAGGCACTGTACCCCGCGGTCCGCCAGCAGCCCGGCCATCCGGTTGCGGGTCGCGACGACCCGCCGGATCTGCGGGCGGGTGTGATCGAGGATCGCCTCGAAGTTCTCGGCCAGGTAGTAGCTGAGGATGGTCGGCGCGCAGGTCACCATGTGCTGCTGGAGCTTGATGACCTGGCGTGTGAAGTGCTGGTCGGCGATGAGGTAGCCGATGCGCCAGCCCGAGATGCCGTAGTTCTTCGACATCGAGTTGCAGACGATGGTGTGCCGCTTCTCCGGGTCGTGCTCCAGAGCGGAGACGAATACCTCACCCTCGGGCACGAACTCGTGGTAGGCCTCGTCGGAGATGAGGAACAGACCGTGCTTCTCGGCCATCTCGTGGAGCGACAGCATTTCGACCGCGCCCAGCCGGCGACCGCTGGGGTTGTGCGGGTTGTTGACGATGATCGCGCGGGTGCGGGGCGTGATGTACGACTCCAGGTCGCCCACCTGCTCGTACCACGGGGTCATCACCGGCACTCCCCGGGCGAGTCGCACCTGGTCCGGGTAGCTGACCCAGAGCGGCTCCGGGATGATGACCTCGTCGCCGGGGTCCAGCATGGCGGTCAAGGTCATGAAGATCGCGGCCTTGGACCCGGCCGTGACCATGATCTCCGTCTCGGGGTCGACCGGTGCGCCGGAGCAGGTCTCGTAGTATCCGGCCAGCTTCTGGCGCAGCAGCGGCACCCCGCGGGAGTGCGAGTAGTGGTGGATCTGCGTGCCCGGCATGCCCTCGAAGGAAGGCGTGGGAAGGTCGAAGAAGGCCTCTCCGAGTGACAGCGTGACGATGTCGAGTCCGGCCGCCCGCAGTTCGTAGATCCGGTTGTTCGTCCGGATCGAGGAGGCCTCCGAAACGGATTCCATGAGACTGGAGTACCTCAGTGTCCGCACGGTCATGGGTTGGCGTCCTTCGTGGTGAGCGGGCCGGTGGAGGTCTGCGGCTGGTGCCGCTCTGGGGCGGTCCGGTGCTTACAGGACACGGATCTGCCCGCTTCCCCAGACGACGTTCTTGACGCAGGTGAGCGACTCGAGCCCCATGGGGCCTCGCGCGTGCAGCTTCTGGGTGGCGACGCCGATCTCGACGCCGTAGCCGAACTCGCCGCCGTCCGAGAAGCGTGTGGAGGTGTTGACGAAGACGCTGCCGGAGTCGATGGCGCGGGCGAACCGCTGGGCCACCGCGATGTCCTGGGCCACGATCCCCTCGGCGTTGCGGGTGCCGTACGTGTTGATGTGGGCCAGCGCGACGTCGAGGTTCTCGACGACCTTCACCGCGAGGACCAGGTCCAGGTATTCGGTCTCCCAGTCGCTGTCCTGCGCCGGGACTGCGTCGGGCCACATGGCGCGGACGGTCTCGTCGCCGCGGATCTCGACGCCGAGACCCTTGAGCTCGTCGAGGACGCCCGGCAGCCAGTCGTCGGTGAGGTCCTGGTGGACCAGCAGGGTCTCGACGGCGTTGCAGACGCTGGGACGGGACGTCTTGCCGTTGATCACGATGTCGGTCGCCATGTCCCGGTCGGCGGTGGCGTCGACGTAGACGTGACAGTTGCCGTCGCCGTCGATCACGGTGGGGACGGTGGCGTTGTCCTTGACGGTCTGGATGAGCCCCGGACCGCCACGCGGCACGAGCAGGTCGACGTACTCATCGGCCTTGAGCAGTTCGAGGGCGGCCTCGCGGGAGACGTCGCGGATCAACTGCACGGCGTCGGTGGGCACGTCCTCCTGTCGGGCGAGCAACTCGATCAGCACGTCGGCGATGGCCGCGTTGGTGTGCCGGGCGATCGAGGAGCCGCGCAGTACCGCGGCATTGCCGGACTTCAGGCAGAGGGCGGCAACGTCGGCGGTCACGTTGGGGCGGGCCTCGTAGATGACTGCGACGACGCCGAGGGGCTCACGAACCTGTTCGATCCTGAGGCCGTTGGGGCGGGTTCGGCCCGCGACGACCTGGCCGACCGGGTCCGGCAGGTCGATGATCGTGCGCATGGCCCGGGTCATGCCGGCTATGCGCCCGTCCGTGAGGGTGAGCCGGTCGACGAGGGTGGCGGAGGCGCCACTCGTGCGCGCGGCTGCCACGTCCAGGGCGTTGGCTTCCTTCAGGTACTCGTGGGCGGCGTCGATGGCGTCGGCCATCTCCGCGATCACACGGTCCTTGACCTCGGTGGTCAGCTCCCGAACCGTGTAGGAGGCCTCGCGTGCACGGCGGCAGACGTCGGTGACGGACAGGGCGGTGGGGTGCTGGACGGTGGTCATGTCAGGCCTCCGGAAGGGTGACGTAATCGGTGGGGTGGAGTACGGCCGGGCCTTGACCCGGGTCGGTGAAGTCGTGGAGTTCGAAGGAACCGAGCCTGGCCCGTCCGCGGACGATGATCCGCCGGTCGCCATCGACCGCGTCGACGGTCGAACCAGCCTCGAAAACGCCCTCGTGGCTTTCGATGTACCGCGCCGTCAGCACACCGCCGCCGGCGAGGGCGGCGACGCCCTCGGGGGTGCAAAGCAGCCTGCCTGCCGGCGGCTCGGACAGCGCCCGCCATACCCGCCCGAGGTCCGGGTCCCGCTCCGGGGCCCGGGGGTGGACGAGAGTTCCGATGTCGGCCCCGGCCATCGCCCGTACGACACCGTCCTCGGTGTCGGCCCCGGCGATGACCACCGGGACCCCGGCGAGAGTAGCGATCCAAGCCGCGCACAGTTTGGCGGCCATGCCGCCGGTACCGAGCCCCCCGGCCGCGGCCCCGGCCAGACGCTCGACCCCGGGTGTCATGACGGCGATCTCCGGAATGCGACGGGCGCTTCGGTCACGACGTGGGTCGCTCTCGTACAAGCCGGGCACGTCGGTCAGGAGGAGTAGCCGGTCGGCCCCCAGGACGCCTGCGAGCAGTGCGGCGAGAACGTCGTTGTTGCGCACCATGACCGCGTCGTTCTCGTTCACCACGGGCACGAGACCAGCGGCGAGGGCACTCTCGAGGATCGCTCTGACGCTGTCGCGGTGCTCGGGTCCGGTGAGGTCGGGCGGGGTGAGCAGGATCTGTGCCGTGACCAGGCCGCGGGCTGCCAACGCATCGTGGAAGGCGGCGTAGAGCAGCCCTTGGCCGACGGCCGCTGCGACCTGGCGGGCAGCGGGTCCGACGACTGCGGTACCGGACGCGGCGAGTCGGGCGTTGCCGACGGCGATCGCGCCCGAGCCGATGACGACCGGCTGGATGCCCTCGCCACGCAGTCGTACGACCGCGTCGGCCAGAGCGGCGAGCTTGCCGGGATCGGGCCGCCCGTCGGAGACGAGTGACGACGTTCCGATCTTGATGACGACGCGTTCCTGGGGGGCGTCGGATGACATGGGACTGCCTCGGTTCCTTTGAGGGGTTCGCGCGGGTCTTGCGGGGAGACGGGCGTCTGGGGCGGGCCCGTTCAGGCGTCCGGCTCATGGGCTTCGGCCAGGTCGTCGAGGTGCCGGGCGACGACCCGGCCGATGACCTTGAGGGGGCCCGGCGCGGTCATCGCGCCGTGGGAGCAGTCGACGGGATGGACCTCGATCCGCCCCGTGACGTGTGGTGCCCACACCCGGTCCGGCTCGCTCACCGTCGCGCCCTCCGTGGCGGTGAAGAGGACCAGCTCCCCGTCGAACACGCCCGAGTCGAACGTGCCGCGCAGGTTGGTGACGTCCACGAACACCCGGGCCAGGGCGTCGAGCCCGTCCGGTCCCAGCTCGGCGAGCGGGCTGTCCGGGTGGGCGGGGTCGTGCCCCACCGAGTCCCTGATCGCCGGCCAGACCTCGGGGTCGTCGTACCCGACGGGTGGGGACACGAGGTCGGCCCGCCCGGGGAAGGCGTCGAGCAGTCCGAGGAACTCGACCTTCTCGCCGAGCTCCCGCAGCCGCACCGCGAGCGCATGCGCTGCGGCCCCGCCGAAGGACCAGCCGAGCAGGGCGTAGGGCCCCTCGTGCTGTACGGAACGGATCTCCGCCACGTACCGGTCGAGCATCGCCTCGAAGGACGACGGGCCTTCGTCCGGGTCGGAGAAGCCCGGGGCCTGCAGACCGTACACGGGCTGCCGTCTGTCCAGTCGGCTGGGCAGTCCGCTGTAGCACCAGCCCAGGCCGATGGCCGGGTGGACGCAGAACAGCGGGCGGCGGGTGCCCTCCGCGCGCAGCGGCAGCAGCACACCGAGGCCGTCTCCGGTCCTGCCCCGGCCGTCCCGGCCGAGCCGTTCGGCGAGAAGGGCCACGGTCGGCGCCTCGAACAGGGCGCGCACCGACAGCTCGCAGCCGAACCGGTCGCGGATGCGGCTGATCAGACGGGTGGCGAGCAGGGAGTGGCCGCCGAGGATGAAGAAGTCGTCGTCGACGCCGATGCCGTCGGTGCCGAGGACGTCCGCGAACAGATCGCACAACACGGCCTCGCTGCGGGTACGCGGCGGACGTCCCTCGCGCGACGGCAGCGCCGGGGCCGGCAGCGCACGGTAGTCGACCTTGTTGTTCGGGGTCAGCGGCAGCCGCTCCAGGACGAGGACGGCACCCGGGACCATGTAGTCGGGGAGGGCCCGGCGGGCGTGCCGGTCCAGCGCGTCCAGGTCGATCTCGGTGTCGCCGACCACGTAGCCGACGAGCCGCTTGTCGCCCGGTCGGTCCTCACGGGCTATGACGGAGACCTGACGGACACCGGGGAAGGCGGCAAGGACCGACTCGATCTCCGGGAGCTCGATGCGGAAACCGCGGATCTTGACCTGTTCGTCGGCCCGGCCGACGAAGTCGATCAGACCGTCGGCCGTCCAGCGCACCCGGTCGCCCGTGCGGTACATCCTGGAGCCGGCGGGACCGAACGGATCGGCCACGAAGCGCTCGGCCGTCAGATCGGGCCGGTTCAGATAGCCCCGGGCCAGACCGGTGCCCGACAAGTACAGTTCGCCGGTCACCCCGACCGGGACCGGGGTCAGCGAAGCATCGAGGACGTGGGCTGCCATACCGTCCAGAGGCCGTCCGATGGGCACGGGCGCCGGCACCTCCGAAGCCTTGCGCCAAGGCGCCGAGGTCGCGAACAACGTGGTCTCGGTGGGCCCGTAGTTACTGCGTACCAGCAGGTCCGGGCAGTGCTCCAGAACTCTGCGGACCGCCACCGGCGACACGATGTCGCCACCGGTGATGACCACCTTGACCCCCGCGAAGCACTCGGGCTGCTCCTCGGCCATGACACGGAAGAGACCTGCGGTGACGTCGACACCGGTAATCCGCTCCGTCCGCAGCAGCCTCGCGAGCCGTTCTACGGTCAGGTCCTCCTCGGGCGCGATGACGCTGGTACCGCCGTGCAGCAGTGGATACCAGAAGGAGTACGTGGACGGGTCGAACTCGTACGGGGTGAGCAACAGCACTCGGTCGTGGTCGCCCGGGACGAGGATCGAGTCGTTGACCAGCTCGAACACGTCCTGGTGGGTGACGGCGACGCCCTTGGGCTTGCCGGTCGAACCTGAGGTGTACATCACGTACGCCAGCTGCTGGCGGAGGCCGCGCACCGCGGGCTCGGCCGACGGCACGGACGCGTCCGCGCCGTCCTCGACCAGGACCACCGCAGCCGCATCGGGCAGTCCGCGCTCCCGCATAACCCGGTCGGTGAGCAGGACCTCGGCACCGCATTCCGAGAGCACGACCTGCATCCGGTCGAGCGGCGACGCGTGGTGCAACGGCACATAGTAGGAACCGGACTTGAGGATCGCGGTCAGGGCGACCACGAGGTCCACCGTGCGGCTCATCAGGATGGCGACAGGCCGCTCGGGACCGGCTCCCGCAGCGATCAGCAGGTGTGCCAGGCGGTTGGCGCGCGCGTCGAGTTCCGCGTACGTGAGGCTGTCGCCAGCGCAGCGCACCGCCACGGCATCCGGCGTCCGGAGCACTTGGTTCCGGAACGCCTCCTGGAGCGAACTCTCCGGAAAGCGGTCGACCGGGTCGGGGCCGGCCGCGAGGACGGCCAGTTCGTGTCGTTCGTCGGTGCCGAGGATGTCGATGGCGCCGATGCGGGTGGCGGGGGCGTGGGCGGCGTTGTCGAGGACGCGGACGAGGCGCGTGAAGAGCTGTCGGACGGTGTTCTCGTCGTAGAGGTCGGTGGCGTAGCCGATGGTGGCGCGCAGCGGGCCGGGGCGCCCGTCGCCGTCGGTCAGTGCCCGGAAGTTGATGTTGAGGTCGAACTTCGCCTGGTCCAGGACGCCTTCGACACCCTCGACCTCCGCACCCGGCAATTCCATCGTCGGTCCGGAACCGCTGGCCACCTCCAGCATGATCTGGAAGAGGGGGTGTCGGGTGGTGGAGCGAGGCGGGTTGAGGGTCTCGACGACGCGTTCGAAGGGGACGTCCTGATGGTGGTAGGCGGCCAGGCTGGTTTCGCGGACGCGGTGGAGGAGCTCGTGGAAGGAGGGATCTCCTGAGGTGTCGGTCCGCAGGACCAGGGTGTTGATGAAGAAGCCGACGAGGTGGTCGAGGGCTTCGTCGGTGCGGCCGGCGACAGGGGTGCCGAGGGGAATGTCGGTGCCTGCGCCGAGACGGGTGAGGAGGGCCGCGAGAGCGGCGTGGACGACCATGGTGAGGGTGGTGCCGGTGGTGCGTGTCAGCTCGGTCAGCCTGGCGTGGAGTTCACTGCTGAGCTCGGTCTCGAAGACCTCGCCCCGGTGCGTGGGCACGGTGGGGCGGGGCCGGTCGGCAGGGAGGTCGAGTTCGACCGGCAGACCGGTGAGCGTCTCCTTCCAAAAGGCCAGTTGCGGCTCTTCGATGGTGCGGAGGAGCCGACGCTGCCAGAGGGTGTAGTCGGCGTACTGAACAGCCAGGGGCTGCCAGTCAGGAGTGCCGCCGGTGAGCCGGGCCCGGTAGGCCGCGGAGAGGTCACTGCCGAGCGGGCGCATGGAAGCGCCGTCGCTCGCGATGTGGTGGAACAACAGGTGCAGGACGTGGTCGTGTTCGGTGATCCGGATGAGCGAAGCCCGCAGCGGCAGGTCGTGACCCAGGTCGAAGACATGGCAGCCGAGGTCCTCCAGGACCGTGTCCAGCTCGTGTTCGGCGCAAGGCACCCGGTGGAGCCGGAGATCGGCTTCCTCCCGGACCGTCTGGATGATCTCGCCGGCATGCTGGTGGAACACAGTGCGCAGGGTCTCGTGCCGCGAGACGACATCAGCGAGTGCCTGTTCGAGGGCGGTGGCGTCGAGGGTGCCCCGGATACGGAAACTGAGGGGAGCGTTGTAGGTGGTGCCCGGGCCCTCCAACTGGTCGAGGAACCACAGGCGCTGCTGGGCGGCGGAAGCGGGCACGATCTCCGGTCGCCCGGTGGCCGTCAGAGCGGGGCGTGTCGTCCCGGTCCGAGTGAGACGCGCGGCCAGGGCACCGGGGCTGGGCGATTCGAAGACCGCCCGGACCGAGAGCTCACTCTCGAACGTGGTGCGGATACGGCTGATGAGGCGCGTGGCGAGAAGAGAGTGCCCGCCGAGAGCGAAGAAGTCGTCCTCGACGCCCACCGAATCGGCGCCCAAGACCTCGGCGAACAACTCGCACAGCACCCGCTCGTCCGCGGTGACCGGAAGACCGGCCGACGCCCCCTCCCTGACGGGAGCCGGCAGCGCGGTGGTGTCCAGCTTTCCGTTGGCGGTCAGCGGCAGGCACCCCAGGCAGACCACCGCGTCCGCCACCATGTACTCAGGCAGCCGGCCCACCATGAACTCTCGTACGGAGGAGGGCAACGCATCGGCGTCGGCACCGTCGGCCGGGACGACGTAGGCGACGAGCCGCCGGTCACCGGGGACGTCCTCCCGGGCGACGACCGCGGCTTGGTGCACCTCGGGGTGGGCGGTCACGATCGCCCGGACCTCACCGGGTTCGATGCGATGGCCGCGGATCTTCACCTGGTCGTCCGAACGGCCGATGAACCAGAGCAGTCCGTCGGCGGACCACTTGACACGGTCGCCGGAGCGGTACATCCGAGTGCCGTCCGCCGCGAACGGGTCCGCCACGAAGCGCTCGGCGGTCAGGTCGGGGCGTGACACGTAGCCGCGGGCCACCACGGTCCCGGCGATGTACAGCTCACCGGGTACACCGGGGGCTACCGGTTGGAGCCGTTCGTCCAGCACGTACAGCCGGGTATTGGCGATCGGCTTTCCGATGGGTACCGCGTCGCCGAGGTCCTGGCCCGCGACGACGTCGAAGACACAGCAGCCGACCACCGTCTCGGTCGGCCCGTACTCGTTGGTCACCATCGAATCGGGAGCGCGCCGCAGCCAGGATCGGACGTCCGAGACGGTCAGGGTCTCGCCACCGACGACCAGACGCCGCGTGGCCCGTGCGGCGTCCTCGTCCGCGAGCAGCTCGTTGAGCAGCGGAACGTGCGCGGGCACCACCTTGATCACCTCGAAGCCGCCGGTGGCCCGGACCGTGTCCGCGAGCCCTTCGGCCCCGCCCTCGACACTTACGACGACGGGGGAACCCGAGATCAGCGGCACCATCAGGCTGGTGACGGTCAGGTCGAAGGCCAGTGAGGAATGCAGGGCGGCACCGGCG
This sequence comes from Streptomyces sp. NBC_00102, assembly GCF_026343115.1. GTDB lineage: Bacteria > Actinomycetota > Actinomycetes > Streptomycetales > Streptomycetaceae > Streptomyces. Next base: position 5,732,053 of record NZ_JAPEMC010000001.1, on the reverse strand, counting down.
CCGCCGGCCACTCCGTACGCCCGGGAGGACCAGACCACGTAGTTGACCAGGCCACCGTGGTGGACGGCGACGCCCTTGGGGCGACCGGTGGAGCCCGAGGTGTAGATGACGTAAGCCAACGCGTCGCCGCTGGCCCGCACCCCGGGAGACCCGTCCGGAAGGGCGGCGAGCCGGTCGAGCAGGGCGGGGTCGTCGAGGCTGAGGACGGGGACGCCGCACTCCGGAAGGTCCGCCCGAAGCCTCTCGTCCGTCAGCAACAACCCGGCCTCGGCGTTGTCCAGCATGAAAGCGGCGCGGTCGGCCGGGTAGTCCGGATCGAGCGGCAGGTAGGCCGCACCCGCCTTCCAGACGGCGAGAACGGAGACCACGGCCTCGGTGCCGCGCTCCAGCCGCAGCCCGACCATGGACTCGGGGCCGACCCCGTGGTCCCGCAGCAGGTGTGCCAGGCGGTTGGCGCGTGCGTCGAGTTCGGCGTAGGTGAGGCCACTGACCCCGTTGACGACCGCGGGCGCTGCGGGGGTGCGTGCGCATTGGTCCTCGAAGAGCTCCAGCACGGTTTTGTCGGGCATCGGAGCCGAGGTCTCGTTCCAGTCCTCCAGCATGCGCCGTCGTTCGTCGGTGCCGAGGATGTCGATGGCGCCGATGCGGGTGGCGGGGGCGTGGGCGGCGTTGTCGAGGACGCGGACGAGGCGCGTGAAGAGCTGTCGGACGGTGTTCTCGTCGTAGAGGTCGGTGGCGTAGCCGATGGTGGCGCGCAGCGGGCCGGGGCGCCCGTCGGCGTCGGTCAGTGCCCGGAAGTTGATGTTGAGGTCGAACTTCGCCTGGTCCAGGACGCCTTCGACACCTTCGACCTCCGCACCCGGCAGGTCGAGGGCCGAACCGTTGCCCATGTCGACCTGGAGCATGATCTGGAAGAGGGGGTGTCGGGTGGTGGAGCGAGGCGGGTTGAGGGTCTCGACGACGCGTTCGAAGGGGACGTCCTGATGGTGGTAGGCGGCCAGGCTGGTTTCGCGGACGCGGTGGAGGAGCTCGTGGAAGGAGGGATCTCCTGAGGTGTCGGTCCGCAGGACCAGGGTGTTGATGAAGAAGCCGACGAGGTGGTCGAGGGCTTCGTCGGTGCGGCCGGCGACAGGGGTGCCGAGGGGAATGTCGGTGCCTGCGCCGAGGCGGGTGAGGAGGGCCGCGAGAGCGGCGTGGACGACCATGGTGAGGGTGGTGCCGGTGGTGCGTGTCAGCTCGGTGAGCCTGGCGTGGAGTTCACTGCTGAGCTCGGTCTCGAAGACCTCGCCCCGGTGCGTGGGCACGGTGGGGCGGGGCCGGTCGGCAGGGAGGTCGAGTTCGACCGGCAGACCGGTGAGCGTCTCCTTCCAAAAGGCCAGTTGCGGCTCTTCGATGGTGCGGAGGAGCCGACGCTGCCAGAGGGTGTAGTCGGCGTACTGAACGGCCAGGGGCTGCCAGTCAGGAGTGCCGCCGGTGAGCCGGGCCCGGTAGGCCGCGGAGAGGTCACTGCCGAGCGGGCGCATGGAAGCGCCGTCGCTCGCGATGTGGTGGAACAACAGGTGCAGGACGTGGTCGTGTTCGGTGATCCGGATGAGCGAAGCCCGCAGCGGCAGGTCGTGACCCAGGTCGAAGACATGGCAGCCGAGGTCCTCCAGGACCGTGTCCAGCTCGTGTTCGGCGCAAGGCACCCGGTGGAGCCGGAGATCGGCTTCCTCCCGGACCGTCTGGATGATCTCGCCGGCATGCTGGTGGAACACAGTGCGCAGGGTCTCGTGCCGCGAGACGACATCAGCGAGTGCCTGTTCGAGGGCGGTGGCGTCGAGGGTGCCCCGGATACGGAAACCGACGGGAGCGTTGTAGGTGGTGCCCGGGCCCTCCAACTGGTCGAGGAACCACAGGCGCTGCTGGGCGGCGGAAGCGGGCACGATCTCCGGTCGCCCGGTGGCCGTCAGAGCGGGGCGTGTCGTCCCGGTCCGAGTGAGACGCGCGGCCAGGGCACCGGGGCTGGGCGATTCGAAGACCGCCCGGACCGAGAGCTCACTCTCGAACGTGGTACGGATACGGCTGATGAGGCGCGTGGCGAGAAGAGAGTGCCCGCCAAGAGCGAAGAAGTCGTCCTCGACGCCCACCGAATCGGCGCCCAAGACCTCGGCGAACAACTCGCACAGCACCCGCTCGTCCGCGGTGACCGGAAGACCGGCCGTACCGCTGCCGGCGTACACCGGTGCGGGCAACGCCTTGCGGTCCAGCTTGCCGTTCGCGGTCAGCGGCAGCACGGACACCTCGACGAAGGCCGAGGGGACCATGTGCGAGGGGAGGACGCCGGTCAGGTGCGCACGGAGGGCGCCGGTATCGATCCGCTCACCGGCGCGGGGCACGGCGTAGCCGACGAGCCGCCGGTCGCCGGGGACGTCCTCGCGGACCACGACGGCGGACTGGGCGACGGCCGGGAAGGTGCTCTGAGCGGACTCGATCTCGCCGAGTTCGATGCGGAAGCCGCGGACCTTCACCTGGTCGTCAGCCCTGCCCAGGTACTCCAGGCGATCCCGTGAAGTCCGGCGGACGATGTCCCCGGTGCGGTACATCCGAGCGCCGGGCCCACCGTAGGGGCAGGCGACGAAGCGGGCCGCAGACAGGCCGGGCCGGCCCAGATAGCCTCGCGCGAGGCCGTCTCCCGAGACGTACAGCTCTCCCGGCACTCCGGTGGGGACCGGGCGCAGCAGGTCGTCCAGGACGTACAGGCCGAGATCGGGAATGGCCTCGCCGATGACGCTGCCCGGGAGCGTGGCCGCCTTCTCGCGATCGAGAGCCTGGTGGGTGACATGCACCGTGGTCTCGGTGATGCCGTACATGTTCATCAGGACGGGAGCATCGTCGCGGTGCCGTAGGTACCAGTCGGCGAGTCGGCGCAGGTCGAGTGCTTCACCGCCGAACACGACGGTCCGCAGCGCAAGCCGGTCGCCGACCTCGGGGTTCTCGGCGTCCGCTTGGACCAGCTGGTAGAAGGCGGACGGCGTCTGGTTGAGCACGGTGACACGCTCATCGGCGAGCAGCCGGAGGAAGTCCACCGGGCTGCGGCTGACGGAGTGCGGGACGACCACGAGCCGACCGCCGTGGAGCAGCGGGCCCCACAGCTCCCAGACGGAGAAGTCGAAGGCGTACGAGTGGAAGAGCGTCCACACGTCGTCCGCGCCGAAACCGAACCAGTGACGGGTGGAGGCGAAGAGACGCGTGACGTTCCGGTGCGGCACGACGACGCCCTTGGGGCGGCCGGTGGAGCCCGAGGTGTAGATGACGTAGGCCGTGTGGTCGGGCAGCAGCACTCCGGTGGCCGGGGCGGTCGCGGCCGTCTCCGCCAAGCGCCGGGCAGTGTCCGGTGTATCGAGCGGCAGGACGGGCGTATCGCCGGGCAGCCGCGCCGCGAGGTCTCCCGCGGTCACCAGGAGGACGGGGGCGGCGTCCTCCAGCATGTACGCGATGCGGTCCGCCGGGTAGTCGGGATCGACCGGCAGATAGGCGGCTCCCGCCTTGAGTACGGCGAGCAGAGTGACGACCAGGGCGGTGGATCGGGGCAGGGCGACAGCGACGAGGCGGTCGGGTCCGGCCCCCCGCTCGGCCAGCAGACGAGCCAGACGGTTGGCGCGCGCGTCGAGTTCGGCGTACGTGAGGTGTTCGCCGTCGAAGGACGCGGCGACGGCGTCGGGGGTACGGGCGGCCTGCGCGGCGAACAGCTCGGGAAGGGTCGCGTCCGCCTCGTCGTGGGCGACGGGCGCAGTCAGCAGGGCAGCGTGCTCCTCGGCGCCGAGGATGTCCAGGGAACCGATACGGACGGCCGGATCGGCGGCCGCCACTTCCAGGACGCGGATGAGGCGCTCGACGAGGCGCACCACGGTGATCCGGTCGAACAGGTCGGCGGAGTAGCCGACGGCGACTCGCATCGGTCCCGGACGGCCGTCCGGTGCCGTGCCGGCGCGCAGGTTCAGCGACAGGTCGAACTTGGAACCGTCACGGTTGGCCGTGTGGCCCTCCACCGGCCTGCCGCACAGGTCCAGGGTGGCACCGGTTTCTCCGGTGACCTGGAGCATGATCTGGAAGAGGGGGTGGCGCGCTGGGGAGCGGTTCGGATTGAGGGCCTCGACGACCCGTTCGAAGGGAACGTCCTGGTTCTCGTAGGCGGCCAGACCGGTCTCGCGGGCACGGTTGAGGAGGTCGTGGAAAGAGGGGTCTCCCGAGGTGTCCGTGCGCAGCACCAGCGTGTTGACGAAGAAACCGATCAAGCCGTCGAGGGCTTCGTCGGTGCGGCCGGCGACAGGGGTGCCGATCGGGATGTCGGTCCCGGCGCCGAGACGGGTGAGGACAGCGGCGAGCGCGGCGTGCGCGACCATGGTGAGCGTCGTACCCGTCGTGCGTGCCAACTCGGCCAGATCTGCGTGGAGTCCGGCACTCAGCTCGGTCTCGAAGGCTTCGCCCCGGTACGAGGGGAGAGCGGGACGGGGCCGGTCGGTGGGCAGGTCGAGTTCTTCCGGCAGACCGGCCAGAGCTTCGCGCCAGTGATCCAGCTGCGGGCCCTCGACCGCGTCCAGGAGTCGGCGCTGCCAGAGGGCGTAGTCGGCGTACTGGACGGCCAGGGGGTGCCACGTGGGAGCCCCGCCCGCCATCCGTGCGCGGTAGGCAGCAGACAGGTCGGCCCCCAGCGGCGCCATCGACGCGGCGTCGGCGGCTATGTGGTGCAGCAGCAGCACCAGCACGTGGTCGTCGTCGGCGATCCGGACGAGCGACGCACGCAGCGGGAGGTCCCGGCTCAGGTCGAAGGCATGGTGGCCGAGGCCGTCGAGGACGGTCTCCAGTTCGTCCTCGGTGCAGTTGACGTGGTGCAGCGCGAGGTGTGCATCGGGGAGGACCAGCTGGAGGACCTCTCCGTCCGTCTCACGGAACACCGTGCGCAGGGTCTCGTGCCGGGAGACGAGGTCGCCGAGCGCGCCCTCCAGGGCGTTGGTGTCCAGCGGGCCGGGGACGCGGTAGGTGAGGAGCAGGTTGTAGGCGGTGCTGCCCTCCTCGAAGCGGTCCAGGAACCACAGGCGCTGTTGAGCCGCCGAGGCGGGCAACGCCAACGGGCGCTCCGCGGCGGTCAGTGCGGGACGGGCGGCGTCCGCGGCCGGCAACAGCGCGGCCAGACCTCCGGGCGTCGGCGCCTCGAACACGGCGCGCACCCCCAGTTCGAAGTCGAGGGCACCGCGCACCCGGTTGACCAGACGGGTGGCGAGCAGCGAGTGGCCGCCGAGGGCGAAGAAGTCGTCGTCGACGCCCACCGAATCTGCTCCCAGGACCTCGGCGAACAGCTCGCACAGCATCCGCTCCTCGGCGGTGGCGGGAAGACGGTCCGAGGTACCGGCGTAGGCCGGCGCGGGCAGGGCCCTGCGGTCGAGTTTGCCGTTGGCGGTCAGCGGGAGGGAGTCCACCACGACGAACGCCGAGGGCACGACGGCGGGCGGTACGGCCGCGGCGACCGCGCGGCGCAGTGCGTCCGCGGACGGGACGTGGTCACCGGGACCGGGGACGACGTAGGACACCAGACGTTTGTCGCCCGGGGTGTCCTCGCGCAGGACGGTGGCGGCGTGCGCCACTCCCGGCACCGCGCCGACCAGCGCGTTGAGTTCGCCGAGTTCGACACGGACTCCGCGGATCTTGACCTGGTCGTCGGCGCGGCCGAGGAAGGCCAGTTCGCCGTCGGAACGCCGTCGCACCAGGTCGCCGGTGCGGTACATGCGCTCGCCCGGCGCGCCGAACCGGTTCGCCACGAAACGCTCGGCGGTCAGGCCGGGTCGGCCCAGATAGCCGTGGGCGAGGACACCGCCGGACAGATACAGTTCGCCGGGAACGCCCGTCGGCACCGGGCGCAGCCGCTCGTCGAGGATGTGCAGCCGGGTGTTCCAGATCGCCTCGCCGAGAGGTGCGGTGAGCGGCCAGTCGGCAACTGTGGCAGGCAGGGTGGCGCTGGTGACCAGATGGGTCTCGGACGGCCCGTAGTGGTTGTGGAGCCGCAGCTCGGGGCGGGCCTCGTGGAAGGCGCGGACAGGCCCGCTCAGTTGCAGGGCTTCGCCGGCCTGGGCGACGTGCCGCAGTGCCGCCAGCGGAAGGCCCTGCTCGGTGGCAGCCTCGTAGACCGCCGTGATCACGAGGTCGGGGGCGAAGAACTCGGTGACGCGCTCCTCTTCCAGCCAGGCCGCGAGTCGGCCCGCGTCGAGCCGGGTCTCCTCGTCCGGGACGCACAGCGTCTTGCCGTTGAGCAAGGTCATGAGGATCTCGTGCTCGAAGACGTCGAAACCGACCGCCGAAAACTGCGAGACCCGGGCTCCGGGCCGGTACGGGAAGACGGTGGCGTTCCAGGCGAGCAGGTTGATCAGAACTCTGGCGGGCAGGACGACGCCCTTGGGGCGGCCGGTGGAGCCCGAGGTGTAGACGACGTAGCCGGGGGTCTCGTGGGTCAGCGGGGCGGGGCGGTCGGCGTCTGTGGGCAGGTCAGCGCCCAGCGCGGCGAGCTCCGTCTGGACCTCGGCGTCGTCGAGGTCGAGCAGAGGCCCGGTGAGCCGGTCCGTGCCCGCCCGGTCGGTCAGGCACACTGCGGGGCGGGCGTCCTGAAGGACGAACTCGGTACGCTCCCGCGGGTACTGCGGGTCGAGCGGCAGATAGGCGGCACCTGCCTTGAGGACGGCGGTGAAGGCGACGGTCAGCCGGGCGCCGCGGGGAAGCAGCACCCCGACGTACGAGCCCGGACCGGCGCCACGGGCGAGCAGCAGCCTGGCCAGCCGGTTGGAACGCTCGTCGAGTTCCGCGTAGGTCAGCCGGCCGTCGGGGGCGCTGACCGCGAGTGCGCCGGGCGTGCGGGCGGCCTGCGCGTGCAGCAGCTCGGGGAGGCCGGCGGCAGGCAGTCCGGTCACGGTGGCGTCGGCAGTCGCGAGTTCCCGCTGCCGCTCGCCTTCGAGGAACAGGTCGAGGTCGCCCAAGGCCTGATCGGGGTCGGCGAGAGCCTGGACCAGCAGGGTGGTGAAGCGG